>DATMZG010000047.1:0-21356 GCA_035560415.1 Candidatus Acidiferrum sp.
GTACTAAATGGTGTAAAGGTGTTTTTTATACAGACGCCTGACGACGAAAACGCGCAAACACTGTTTGGAAATCACCTGAAAGGACGAAAAATGCGGGAACTATGCTTTGGGCTCTCGGCGTTTTGTCTCTTTGTGCTCGGCGATTTGAACGCGCTGCTGTGGAAAACAAAAATGCTTAGACCCCTGTTTTTCTTCGGCTGCGGGCTTCTCGCCTGGGCCACGGCCGCAATTTCCATGCCGCTGCTGCCCTCGGCCCCCGCCTGGCGCCTTGCCCTCTTCGGGGGAATTGCCGCCTGCTTTTTCATCCTCCTCATCTATTCGCTCTTTTTTGCGATTCCCTTTAAAGAGACTTACATATCGCCCGCTGGCCTCCCCAAAGTCTGCCGCACCGGCATGTACGGACTTTGCCGCCATCCGGGGCTCCTGTGGTTTGCCGGAATGTACCTGTTTTTATATCTGGCGCTCCCCTCGGAGCAACTTCTTTTGGCGTACCTGCTCTTCACAGGCGCAAATTACGCCTATGTCGTCTGGCAGGACCTCTGCCTCTTCCCCCGCGTGTTTGCCGACTACGGCGACTATAAACTGAGCGTCCCGTTTTTAATCCCGAATTTTCGCCGCGGCTGACTGAGGGCCGCAGGCGCAGCGTCAAATTTACGGATAGGGGGTGTGGGCTGTGCGATTTCAGGACAAGCTGAGGGGCGTCTCAAGCGAGAAGCTCTGGGCCGAGTACTGCGGCTTTCTTGAGCTTGATATGGAGCAGTACATGACGATTCAGCGCCGGCTCATGCTCGAACAGCTCTCGCTGTGGACAAGCTGCTCCCTCGGCAAACACATGCTGAGGGGCGCCGTCGCCGACTCGGTCGCCGCCTTTCGCGCCACTTTCCCGCTGACGACCTATTCAGACTACGCCGACACGCTGCTCATGCGCCGGGACGACATGCTCCCGGACACCCCGACCACCTGGATTCAGACGACCTGGGAGGGCGGGCGGCACCCGGTGAAGCTGGCGCCCTACACCCCCGGCATGCTGAACACTTTCAAGCACAACATCATGTCCTGCATGATGCTGGCCACCAGCACCGGCTACGGGAAGTTCGACATCGCCCCCGGCAACACATTTTTATACGGACTTGCCCCGCTGCCTTACGCCACGGGGCTTTTGCCGCGCGTCATCTGCGACGAGGTCGACATTGAGTTTTTGCCTTCCGTTCGGGAGGCCGAGAAAATGAGCTTCTCCGAGTCCAACAAGCTCGGCTTCAAGCTCGGCATGTCAAAGGGCATCGACTATTTCTTCGGACTTGGCAGCGTCGTCTACTGCGTCAGCCTCAGCTTTGGCAAGCTCGGCGGCGGCGACGGCGCCGGCAAAAAGTCGGTCTCGCCCGCCATGGCCATTCGCTACCTGCGCGCAAAGCACCGGGCCAAAGAGGAAAACCGGCAGCTGTTGCCCAAGGACTTCTTCAAGCTGCGCGGCTTCATGGTGGCCGGCACCGACAACAACTGCTATAAGGACGAGCTTGAACAGATGTGGGGAATTCGCCCGCTCGAAGTCTTCGCCGGCACCGAGCCGACCTGCGTCGGCTGCGAGACCTGGAACCGCGACGGCATGTACTTCTTCCCGGACGCCTGCTTCTACGAGTTTTTGCCGGAGGACGAGGCCGCCCGCAGCAAGGTCGACCCCGCCTATCAGCCCCGCACCCTTTTAATGGACGAAGTTGTGGCCGGCGAGAAGTACGAGCTTGTCGTCTCGGTCTTTAAGGGCGGCGCCTTCATGCGCTACCGGGTGGGGGACATGTACCGGTGCCTCGGCATCGGCAGCGCCGCAGACCGCTCAACCCTGCCGCGCTTTGCCTACATTGACCGCACGCCCGACGTCATTGACATCGCCGGGTTTACCCGCATTTCCGAGGTCTCCATCGACCGGGTCGTATCGCTCTCGGGCCTCTCGGTCGCCGGGTGGACGGCCGCCAAGGAGTTCACGCCGGAGGGCAAGCCGTTTTTGCACATGTATGTCGAGCTGACAGCCGCGGCGCTCGCGAACGTCGCCGTCAGCCGCGAGATTTTGCGGGACCAGCTCTCGATTTACTTCAAATACATAGACAGCGACTACAAGGATTTAAAGAAAATTCTCGGCATGGACCCGCTAGAAATTACGGTTTTGCGCTGCGGCGCCTTTGAAAATTACACCCGCAAGACCGGCAGGTCGCTGCGCCGCCTGAACCCGCCGGCACATGAGCTCAAAGAGCTGGTCGCGCTCCAGGAGACGGCCCCCGCCGCAGTGGGAAGGGGGCGGCTGCTATGAACAGCTTCGCCTACATACCCATCACGGCGCTGTGCTGCTACCTATTCCTGCTCCTGGCCTTTCTCGCGGCCAAGCGCACCAAGGTCACAAACGACTTTGTCTTCATGCTGATTTGCTGCGTGCTCTGGACCGGCGGCTCGTTTTTCATGCGCCGGCTCTACTGGCCGTCGCCCCAGTTCTGGTACCACATCTCCATTTGCGGGCTCATTCTCTTAGCCTATGCCTTTTTCATCTTCGTCAGGGATTTCTCCAGCACAAAGCCGCGCAGGCTCGATTTGCTGTGGCTCATCCTGCTGTCGGCCGTCGCCGTCGTCAACATTTTCACCGGCTGGTTTTTGGCGCCGCCCGAAATTGTCATGCAAAACGGCGAGCCCATTTTCGTCTACCACACGTCGCTGGGATTTATCGCGCTTGCGGCCATCCTGCTCATCGTCATCTCCCGCATGGTCATCATCATCGCCCACTTCTCGCACAGGGACGAGGTCAAGCGCAGGGCCTTCACGCCGGTCTTTGCGGGGCTTGTGGCCCTCGTCGCGGGACATCTGGCCCTCATGCTGCCGCAGCTTGCCGGTTTTCCCATCGACATCGTCTCAAGCGTCGCCTTTGTCATCTGCCTTTTCTACGCGCTCTACCGCAGGCGGCTCTTCAAGCTGACGCTGCTGGTCTCCAAGGGGGTCTGCTACCTCGCGACCGGCATCCTCTCGCTCGCCATTTTCTTAAACCTCGTGCAGCCGATGCGCAGCTTCATTGAGCTGCACATCCCCGCCGTCGGCGAAAACGACATCATTTATATCGCCATTCTCTTCTCCTTCATCACGGTCATGATTTACGCCGCCATGAAGCGGTTTGTCGACAGCGTCTTCATCAAAGACGAAATCGCCCGCGCGCAGGTGCTGCACGCCTTCAGCGCCTCGGTGGCGCGCAGCCTCGAGTTCTCCGAAATTATGGAGGAGATCGTGGCCGTCATCAAACGCACGCTGCCGGTGCGCAAAGTGTATGTCTGCGTCGAGAGCAACGACGGCTCCTGCTACAAAATCGCCCACAGCGAAAACCCGCTCGACGACTGCCGGCTGCGGCTTGACGTCGACAATCCCATCATCGGCGTGCTGCGGGAGAGCGGCGAGTGCCTCTTTATGGAGGAGTTCCGCTGCCTGTCGGCCTACAAGTCCATGTGGGACGAGGAAAAAAGAGAGATTTCGCAGCTCGGCATCGAGTGCATCGTGCCCCTGTGCGACGACGGGGCATTGGTCGGCATGGTGCTGCTGACCGAAAAGGAGCGCTCGGCAAACTACACGTACGACGACATCACGTTTCTCACCTCGGTCGGCTCCATCGGCTCCATTGCGGTCAAAAACTCCAGACTCTACGAGAGGGCCCGGCTTGAGGCCTGCACCGACGAGCTCACGGGGCTTTTAAACCGCAAATATTTCCTTGAGACGCTGCAGCGCGAGTTCGAGGGGCGCAAGGAGCGCTCGCTGGCCTTAGTCATTTTGAACCTCGACGACTTCAAGCTCTACAACCAGCTCTACGGAAACCGCGAAGGGGACATTTTAATCTGCAAAGTGGCCGACATTCTGCGGGCCACGGTCGGCTCAAATGGGCACGTCGCCCGGTACAGCGGCAAGGAGTTTGCCATCATCCTGCCCGACTATGACCTCTACGGGGCCAAGAGCATGGCCGAAATCATAAGAGCACAGGTCGCCGATATCAATCGCGACAACCCGGTTCTGGCCTTGAAGCCCGTCACCATGAGCGGCGGCATCTGCGCCATTCCCTACGGCGCCTCCACCCCCAAGGAGCTCGTGGAAAACGCCGACATGGCGGTCTATCAGGTCAAGCGGGCCGGCAAAAACGCCATCAGGCTCTCGACCGGCGGCACGAGCCCGGGTGACGCGGCGCCCCCCAAGGAGGCCCACCGCTCCGACGTCTACTCCGAGTACGCCTCCACGATTTACGCGCTAACTGCCGCCATTGACACCAAGGACCACTACACGTTCAGCCACTCCAAGAACGTCGCCTATTACGCCGCAGAGCTCGCCTACGCCTGCAACATGAATGAGGACATGGTCGAAATCGTCCGCGAGGCCGCGCTGCTGCACGACATCGGCAAAATCGGCATCAATGAGCAAATTCTCAACAAGCCGGGCTATTTGACCGACCCCGAGTACCAGTCCATGAAAAACCACGTGGAGAACTCGGTCGGCATCATCAAGCACCTGCCCTCGCTCGACTACGTCATTCCGGCCGTCATCGGCCACCACGAGCGGTACGACGGCCGCGGCTACCCGAGAGGGCTCACGGGCGAGGACATTCCGATTCTGGCAAGAATTCTCTGCGTTGCCGACTCCTTTGACGCCATGGTCTCCCACAGGCCCTACAAGCGGCCATACCCCGTCGAGCACGCGCTGCGGGAGATTGAGAGCCAGGCCGGCCTGCAATTTGATCCCAAGCTCGCCCCGCTCTTTGTGCGGCTTGTCAGAGAGGGGAAAATCACCCCGATTCTGACCGACATTGAGCTGAAGATTGTCAATAAGTAGCAAAGAAGACCGTTCCTTTAGAAATTCGCTTTTTGGATTTACAAAGGTGGAAAAATGGCATAGTCGACATCAATATCGGCCATGTTAGTTGAGGTGTTCATATGAATTTGATTGGTAAAGTGGTTTTGCATAAGGTGTTTGGTGCTGGTATCGTTTTGGCTCAGGATGATACGAGTATCACTGTCGATTTTACAGCAAAGACTGCCACTTTTACTTACCCCAAATCCAATACATTTCCGGACTATCTTCAAGCAGAAGACCCTGCTATTCAAGCTGATATTTTACAAGAAATCGCTGATACTAAGGTCGCAGATGAAGCACACAAGCGAGCCGAAGAAGATGCAAAACTATACGTTGACGAAGAACGGAGGCACACCGAAGGGGAGCAAGCTGCTAAGTTTTCCACGAGAAGAAGTTCGACATCTTCAGCGTCAAGGCAGAAGAAAGCTGCTGTCAAACAGGAGCGCATACCTGGCAAGCGCATGATATTCTTTGTTTTTCAAAATAAGACTTACGACCGAGCAAGCAAGCGAGGATACATTTGGGCCCCTATTTCCGAAGAGAAAATTATGCATCACTGGGAACGCCTACTCGAAGTTAGAGCTGGCGATGTCATCCTTCACGGTTGCGATGGTGAAATAAAAGCAATTAGTAAGGCCAAGGAAGAATGCTACGACTGCATTCAGCCGGAACCGGACGAAGAAGGTATATGGGGAAAAGAGGGCCGAAGAATCGACTGTGAGTATATACCAATTAAACATCCAATAAAAACAGCTGAATTTAAGAAAGATATCCTTGACTATGGTGTTGCAAAGTATTCTCCATTTAACAGAGATGGAACAGGAAATCAAGGTTATTTGTTTGAAATTAGCCGCGAACTGGCACGCATCTTTATTCGATACACGGTCAAGTATAACGATTACCTGAACGATGTAGATTATATCCGAGAGTTGCTTGCGGAATCCAACGATGATTGAGGATGTTGTTTAGTGCCGATTTCTCAACAATTACTAAAGAAATAAGAAAAGACCACACGATAGGTTATATCCTTGGTGTGGTCTTAACTTTTGCGCTTGAAAAATGCAATAGAGAAATTTCTATGATAATCCGCTATCCACACTTTTTTAAGTACGCCCGCAAAGCGCCGCCGCAATATTGAATCCTTGTGGCGTTTATGATAAAATAATAGTCAATCGTAATGCCGTAAACCTGAGGGGGAGCCGCAGTTGCCGCTCATTGAAGGACGCAAACTCAGCAAGACATACAACCTGGGCGAAAGTCCCGTTTACGCGCTCAGGGAGACCAGCTTTTCCATAGAGGAGGGCGAGTTCATCGTCGTCTTAGGGCCGTCCGGCTCCGGCAAATCCACCTTGCTCAACATCATCGGCGGCATGGACGCGCCCGACTCGGGCGAGCTCTTTTACCGGGGCGAGCGCATTGACGGCGCCGACGAAAAGGCGCTTGCGGCCTACCGCCGCCGCTCGGTCGGCTTTGTCTTTCAGTTTTTCAATTTGATTCCGGGGCTGACGGCCGAGGAGAACGTCCGGCTTGCGGCCGACATTGCCGAAGACCCGCTCGACACCAAGACCCTTGTCGGGCAGGTGGGGCTTGCGGACCGTGCCGGCCACTTCCCGTCCCAGCTCTCGGGCGGCCAGCAGCAGCGGGTGGCAATCGCCCGTGCCATCGTCAAAAACCCCGACCTGCTGCTCTGTGATGAGCCGACGGGGGCTTTGGACGTTGCGACCGGCGTCGGGGTGCTGGAGCTCTTATGCGACTTCCACAAAATGTACCGTAAGACGGTGCTGCTCATCACCCACAACTCGGCCATCGGCCGGCTTGCAAACCGGGTGTTTTACATGAAGGACGGCCGGGTGGACAAAATTGTCGTCAACGACCGCCCGGCAACGCCAAACGAGGTCGACTGGTGATGCTGCGGCGCAAGCTGTTTCGGGACATTCGCCGCTCGGCCGGGGCCTACTCGGTCTGCGCGCTGCTCTGCGCCGTGGGCTTTTTAAGCTATGCCTGCATGGTCATTGCGGCGCAGGCCGTCATCACCTCGCGGGCCGATTATTACCGCACCACGGGCTTTGCCGACTGCTTTGCGACGGTGCTCGGCGCGCCAAAAGCCGCCCTGCGGCAAATTGAGCGGGTCGACGGGGTGGCGGCGGTCGACGGCAGGCTGTCGGCCCTCGCGACGGTGCGGGGCCTCGGGGATGAGGACAGCGAGCCGGAGCTCTTAATTTGCGCCATCCCGCGGGGCGAGCTCAACATGCTCTCGCTGCTGTCGGGCTACATACCGGCCCCGGGGGAGGACGGCATATTGCTCTCGGGCCAGTTCTCGGAAGTCTGGGGGCTGACGCAGGGCAGCGTCACCATCCGCATTGCGGGGCGCACCCGCACAATTGACGTCGCCGGCGTCGCCGAGAGCCCCGAGTTTGTCTACATCATACGCAACGCCTACGACATCATGCCCGACCCCAAAAAATACAGCTTTGCCTTTGTCGACGAAAGCCTCCTCGAGGGCATGACCGGCAAGTCCGGTATGTTGACCGACATCGCCTTTACGCTGGCCCCCGGCGTCACTTTTTCCGACATTGAAGACGAAGTGCGGCAAATTTTAGAGCCCTACGGCCTCTCCTCCCTCGTCGACAGAGCGCAGCACAGCTCGGCCGCCATGCTCGACTCGGAATTAAAGCAAATCAAAACCATGGTCACAAGGGTGCCGCTGCTCTTTGTCGGGGTGGCGGGGCTCATTCTCTTCATCACGCTGCGCCGGCTCATTGAAAATCAGCGGGGCCAAATCGGCACCCTGAAATCCTTTGGCTACTCCTCCACCGAGGTGCTGCTGCACTACACGAGCTACGGCTTTGTCGTGGGGCTTGCGGGCGGCATTCTCGGCAGCATTTTCGGCTGTCTTTTGGCCGGGCAGGTGACAAAGCTCTACGAGGAGTATTTCCGGCTGCCGACTTTGGCCGACGCCCCCATATTTTCGCTGCCGGTCGTGGCGGCCGGCACCGTGGCGGGGGCGCTCCTCTGCTCGGCCGCCGCGATGCTTGCCGCCCGCTCGGTCTACTCGCTGCGCCCGGCCGAGGCCTTGCGCCCCCGCCCGCCCGTGGCGGCGGGGCCGACGCCGGTCGAGCGCATGCCCTACATACTGGCGCTTTTCACGACACAGGGCCGCGTGGGGCTGCGGGGCACCTTCCGCAGCCGCCGCCGCTCCATTGCCACCGTCGTCGGCGTGGCCTGCGCCTATATGATTTTGGCCGTCATGCTCTCGATGTACTCGATTGTCGACGCCTTTATGTTCGACCAGCTTGAACTCATGCAGCGGCAGGACGTCAAAGTGGGCTTCTTGCGCCCGGTGGCGACGGCCGACGCCCTGCGGGTGGCCCGCATGACCGGGGTGAACGAGGCCGAGACGGCGGCCGAAGCGCCGGTGCAGCTCTTTTCGCAGCAGGAAAAGCGGGACGTCACCCTGATGGGCCTGCCCGACAATGCCAAGCTCTACCGACTTTTAGACAAAGAGGGAGGCCGCATCGGCCTGTCGGACGACGGCATTGTGCTCTCCGACCACCTCGCGTCGCTCTTAGGGGCGTCGGCCGGCGACCTGCTTGAGATGAAAACGCTCTACCCGACGGAAAAGATCACGCGGGTGCGGGTGACCGGCATCGCCTCCATTTACATGGGGGCCTCGGCCTACACGACCTTAAAGGGCCTTGCCCGCATGACGGGGTACGGCGACGCCGCGACCATGCTGCTGGTCAAGGGGGACCCCGCGGCCCTCACAAAACTTGCGGGCACTTTGGACGGGGCCTTGGCCGTCGCCACGACCGAGAGCCGCCCCGCCATGGTGCAGACTTACAGGGACCTGCTTGAAAGCTACAACGGCATGCTCTGGGTCATGGTGCTGCTCGGCGTCGCGGTGGCGGCCTCGGTCATCTACGCGGCGGGGCTGGTCACCTTCGAGGAGGCGCGGCGCGACATGGCCATTTTGAAGCTCATCGGCTGCAACTCGAAAGAGGCCTTTGAAGTCATTTCGGTCGAGCAGTGGCTGGTGTCCATTCTCGGCATGGCGGCGGGGGTGCCCTTTTCGATGGCGGTCAACAATGCCCTCACAAAGGCCATCACGACCGACGTCTACTCCATGCCGCCCATGATTGAGCCGCCGGCGCTGCTCTGGGCGCTGCTGCTCACGGTGGTCGCGCTCGAGCTCTCCAATTTGGCCATTCGCAAAAAAGTGCGCCGGCTGATTCCTGCCGAAGTCTTGAAGGACCGGGAATAAAAAGCGCACATTTTGTAATAACGGAGGTGGGGTTCATGCTGGACGGCGGGGCGCTTAAACGGCAAAAGACGCTGGACGGTCTGCGCGGCGAAATCATCTGCGGGGACGCCCTTGAGGTCATGAAAAAGCTGCCGGGGGGCAGCCTTGACCTCGTCATGACCTCGCCGCCCTACAACCTCGGGGACGAGATGCCATACCCCGAATATGTCAAGTGGCAGCGGGCATGCCTGCGGCAGATGCTGCGCCTCATCAGGGACGACGGGGCCATTTTCTACTCGCAGCTCTGGCGGGTGCAAAACGGGCTCATGCAGGACCGCCGCGAGATTTTGCGGGGCATGCCGGTGCGGCAGGTCATCATCTGGAAGAGGGCCGGCGGGGTCAACTTCAACCCCGGCTACTTTTTGCCGACCTACGAGGTCATTTACCTCATCGCAAAGCCCGGCTTCACGCTCGCCCCCGGCGCTAACGGCGTCGGCGACGTCTGGAGCGTCACGCAGGAGCGGCGCAACCCCCATCCGGCCCCCCAGCCGGTGGAGCTGACCGACCGCATCGTCGCGTCGACTTCGGGCAAGCTCCTGCTCGACCCCTTTGCCGGCAGCGGCACGGCCGCCGTCTCTGCGCTGCGCCACGGCAGGGACTATATTTTAATTGACTCATCAAAAGAGTATTGCGAGATGGCGGCCCGCAGGCTCTCGGGGAACGACTGGGGCGGGTATGACGAATTCACGCATCAGGAGTCCTTCACGACCTTTGACGGCGAGGCCTGGTGAGCCTATGAGACTTTTTATTGCGGTGCGCTTTTCCCCGCCCGTCATGGACATGCTGGGCGGCGCAATTGAAGCCCTGAGACGGCAGGGGAGGGGCAGCTTCACACACCCCGAAAACCTGCACCTGACTTTAGCCTTTATCGGCGAGTCAAATGACGTTGCGGGCATCACATCGGCCATGCGGGCGGCGGCCAAGTGCCCGCCCTTATGCCTTGCGGTCGGCGGGAGCGGGCGCTTTGGGAACCTCCACTGGATCGGCGTCGACAAAAACGATGAACTGTCAAGCCTTGCCGCCTCGCTGCGGGAGGCCCTCGAAGCGGGCGGCATTTCGTTTGACGAGAAGCCCTTCAAGCCCCACATCACGCTGGCCCGCGAGTACCGTTCAACCTCATCCGCGCCGCCTCAAATTCCCGCCCCCCGCACCGAGATGCGGGTGGAGGCCCTCTCCCTCATGCGCTCGGACAGAGTGGGGGGAAAGCTCGTCTATACCGAGATCGCCCGCGTCCCGCTTGCCGGAAAGATATAAATTTGGAGGAAGTACACATGCCCAAATCATTTTACTGCCCGAGGTGCAGCGGAAACCGCTGCCAGCCCATTGTCGAGACCCGCACGACCGGCAAGGACTACTCGGCCGGCAAGGGCTGCTGTGGCTGGCTCGTCTTCGGCCCGGCGGGGCTGCTCTGCGGCCTGTGCGGCGAGGGCAAGGTCACCGAGAGCAAGACCTACTGGATGTGCCCCGACTGCGGCCACAAATTCCGGGCATGAATGACTTAAGCCCTGCCGACAGGCGGTGGATTGCCGCCATGGAGTGGGGGGGCCGCCTTGGGTGCCACCAGCTGCCGGGCCGCTCCCTCTTTTATAGAGGCTATCAGTTTCCCCTTTGCGCAAGGTGCACCGGCGTTGTGGCGGGGACGCTCCTTGCGCTTCCCGTCTTCTTCTTTTGGCGGGCCCCGCCCGCCCTCTGCCTTGCCCTTTGCGCCGTCATGCTTCTCGACTGGCTCATTCAGCGCGCAGACCTCTTGCCCTCCACAAACCCCCGCCGGCTTGTCACTGGGCTCATGGGCGGCTTTGGCTGCACGACGCTGGAGCTCTGGGCCATTGCGTGGCTTTTTATGTAAACAAAAAGGCCCCGTCACAGACGGGGCCTTTTCTCATAATCATTATCCAAAGAAGTCCATGAGCTGGCCGATGAGCACGACGACCATTCCGGCCGGGACCACATATTTGAAGCAGACGTCAAAGAAGGTCTCGTAGCGGAACTTCGCGCCCGAGAGCTCGCACTCCTCCTTGACGGTCTTTGTCTTAAAGACCCAGCCGATGAGCACGCTCATGAGCAGCGCCCCCAGCGGCATCATGACGCCCTCCGACACCATGTCGTAGAGGTCGAGCCAGCAGTCGTTCCAGCCCTTGACGGCGAGGTTAAAGAGCTCAAACGGGGCTTTGATGGTCGCGCCGCCGCTGCCCAAGGCGTCGAGCGCAACGGGGAGGCCGATGATAAAGATGACCACGGCATACCCCAGCGTGACCTTTACGCGGTCAGGCTCCTTGCCCTTGTCGATGTCGCGGTCGAGCTGATAGGTCGTGCAGACCTCCAGCAGCGAAATGGAGGAGGTCAGGGCCGCGATGAAGACGAGGAAGTAGAAGAGGAAGCCCATCATGTTGCCAAAGCTGCCCATGTTGGCGAAGACCTGCTGCATCGAGACAAAGAGCAGCCCGGGGCCCCTGGCGTAGTCGATGCCAAAGGCCGCGCAGGCCGGCATGACCGCCATTCCGGCCATGATGGCCATGAGGGTGTCGGCCGCCGGAATGATGAAGGCGTTCTTTTGGAGGTCCTCTTTTTTGGAGAGGTAGGAGCCGTAGGTCATCATGCAGCCCATGCCAAGCGAGAGCGAGAAGAACATCTGCCCGGCCGCCGTTTTGAGCACGCCGAAGAAGTCGGTGCCGAGCATCGCGAAATCGGGCTTGAACATAAAGGCGTATCCGGCGGCGGCCCCCGGCTGAAACGCGACGTAGACGATGACGAAGAGCAAAATTCCAAAGAGGGCAGGCATGGCGACGGTCGAAAATTTCTCAATGCCGCCCTTGATGCCGCCCATGACGATGATGATGTTCAAAACCATGAAGAGGGCATAACAGAAAATGAGCCCGCCCGTGTCGTAGAGCAGGTAGCCGAAAAAGCCGGCGCCCTGACCGGCAAACCCGTCCAGCCCCAGAAGCTGGAACATGTAGCCGATCATGTACCGCATGACCATGCCGCCCAGCACGCTGTAAAAAGCCAGAATCAAAAAGCCGGAGGCGACGCCCATAAACCCGATCCAGGCGTACTTTTTCGCGAAATACACATAAGTGCCGACGGCGCCGCGGCCGGATTTGCGGCCCAGCGTCAGCTCGCCCAGCATGACGACGACGCCCACAAAGACGACCAGCAGTAAGTAGACGATCAAAAAGGCAAACCCGCCGTTTTTGCCCATTTTGTATGGGAAACCCCAGATGTTGCCCAGCCCCACGGCGGAGCCGATTGCCGCCATGAGAAACCCGAAATTGGAACCCCACGACCCGCGTTCGTTTTCCATAGAATACCCTCCTTATTATTGCGCCGCTGCGCCTTCTGTTCCCGCCTTGCGGACATAAAGATTGCGCTATGGCGCCCCGTGCTAAGATAATTTTATCTACGTTGAACAGATTATGCAATAGGGGTGAAACGCATTTGGCAGAGTTGAACAAAAACAAATTTAATAATTGTTCATTATCGATATATCAAGTCCTTGTGTGAAATACGCACAGTTTGTCGAACTTTGGGGCTGCCGGTCTTGTCCGGCGGACTTATTGAATATGAACGCAAAAAAGCCCCGTCAAAGACAGGGCTTTTTTGCCAAACAAGCAGAGGCAACACTTCTTGACAGCGACAAGTCGCTTTTGGGAGAAAAACCGCGGCTCCGCTACCGCGGCGTAGGAGGCCCAAAAGGCTTGCCGGTCACAGTGTTTCGCGCATCGGCCGCCCGCAGACATGGCTGACGCCTGACGGGAGGCAAACGGCAAGTGGAGAGAAGCTATTGGAGGTTAGCTAACGCTAACTGTTCATATAATACCACGCAGGTAGGAATTTGTCAAGCGGGTGGAAAAACTTTTTTTCGGACTTTTTTTAGGGCCGTATTTCAGTTGCGCAGGCTGTTGATGGGGGCCGGAATGCGCCCGCCGCGGGCCGCAAAGGCCTCGGAGGAAAACCGCGAAACCGGCATGACAGGCGCCCCGCCCAGGAGGCCCCCAAACTCCACATAGTCGCCGACCGCAAGCCCGCAGGCGGGAATGATGCGCACGGCCGTCGTCTTATTGTTGATCATGCCGATGGCGGCCTCGTCCGCGATGATGGCCGAAATTGTGGCGGCCGGCGTGTCGCCCGGCACCGCAATCATGTCGAGCCCCACCGAGCAGACGCAGGTCATGGCCTCTAACTTTTCAATCGTGAGGCTGCCGCGCTGGACGGCGGCAATCATGCCGGCGTCCTCGCTGACCGGGATGAAGGCCCCCGACAGGCCGCCGACATGGCCCGAGGCCATGACGCCGCCCTTTTTGACGGCGTCGTTTAAGAGCGCCAGGGCCGCCGTCGTGCCGGGGGCGCCGCAGCTCTCAAGTCCCATGAGCTCCAGAATGTCGGCCACGCTGTCGCCGACGGCGGGGGTGGGGGCTAAGGACAGGTCAATGATGCCAAAGGGCACATTGAGGCGCTCGGAGGCCTCCTTGGCCACGAGCTGGCCGACCCGCGTGATTTTAAAGGCCGTGCGCTTGACGGTCTCGGCCACGACGTCAAAGGAGGCGCCTGCGCAGCCCTTCAGGGCGTGGGCCACGACGCCGGGCCCCGAGACCCCGACGTTGATGACGCACTCGGGCTCGCCCTCCCCGTGAAAGGCGCCGGCCATGAAGGGGTTGTCCTCCACGGCGTTGGCAAAGACCACGAGCTTGGCGCAGCCAAAGCCGTGGCTGCCGGCGGTGGCGAGGGCCGTCTCCTTGACCACCTCGCCCATGCGGCGCACCGCGTCCATGTTGATTCCGGCGCGCGTTGTCGCGACGTTGACAGAGGAACAGACGAGCTCGGTCGACGAGAGCGCCTCGGGAATGGAGTTGATGAGGGCGGCGTCGCCCGCCGTAAAGCCCTTGTGCACAAGGGCCGAGTAGCCGCCGATGAAGTTGACCCCGACCGCCTTTGCGGCCGCGTCAAGCGCCGCTGCGATTTTGGCGTAGTCCTTCGAGCGGCAGGCCTCGGCCACCATGGCCACAGGCGTCACCGAAATGCGCTTATTGACAATCGGGATGCCGAATTCGTGCTCGATTTCCTCGCCGACCGGCACCAGCCGGGCCGCGAGCCGCGTGATTTTGTCGTAAATTTTACGGCAGCAGGCGTCTATGTCGGGGTCGGCGCAGTCGCGCAGCGAAATGCCCATCGTGATGGTGCGCACGTCGAGATGCTGCTGCGAGATCATCTCGTTGGTCTGCATGATGTCGGATATGTTGAGCATGTTTCCTCCGTTAAATCCTGTGCATGGCGTTGAAAATTTCTTCGCGTTGAATCGTGATGGACAGCCCGCGGGACTCGCCCGCCGCGAGCAGGTCGCGGCGCAGCTCGTCAAAGGGGATGGAGCTCGTCGCAAGGTCGACCAGCATGATCATTGCGAAATATTCCTGCATCAGCGTCTGGCTGATATCCATGATGTTGACGCCGTGGTCGGCAAGATAAGTCGTCACAAGCGCCATGATGCCCACGGCGTCCTTGGCGACAACGGTTACAATAGCCCGCATAGTGGTTACCTCCGAAAATTGTTCAGTCAATTTAGTAGAAAAATGGGGTCATTTAAAATGTAGTCGGCGATTTGCCCGATGTCGTCAAGCCCGAACCGGACGGCGTAGCCCGCCACCGGCGCGTCGGCCGCAACGGCGGCGTAGGGGAGGGGCGGCAGCGCGTTTCCCGAAGCCGTCCGGAAAAGCCCGATTTTGGGCACCTCCTCACCACTGAAACCCTCGACGAGGATGACGTCGACGTCCCTGATGCGCGCCACCATGTCCCACAGCGACAGCTGCCGCGTCTCGACCATGGCCGACTTTTCGGCCGAGACGATGGCCGACACCGTGGCCCCGGCCTTGGTAAAGCGCCAGGAGTCCTTGCCCTCACGGTCGATGTCAAACCGGTGGGCGTCGTGCTTGATGACGGCCACCCGCAGAGCGCGCGCCATAAGTTCGCCAATCAAACGCTCGATCAGCGTCGTCTTTCCGGTGCCGGACCTGCCCACAAAGGAGACGATCCGCATATTCCACGTCACCTCACTTCAAAAAGCGCCTTTTTGATAACTCTACCATTATACCGGGAGGGGAGGCCCGGCGCAACAGCTTTGCGAAAAAAGGGCAACCGTTATAAAACGGTCGCCATTTAGGCTGCGGTATTCAGTGATTTTTATTCTTCGCGCCCGTTTTGGTCAATCAAAGTGATGGCAAGACAGGACAGCCCGATTCCGAGCATCGTCACGGTGGACGACGGCTCGGCCTTATCCAGAATGGACAGCACGGTCGCCGCGACCCCCATGGCCATCGCGACCGCCCGTAAGATGAGGGTGACAATCTGACCGAGCTTCTCTTTCGCGTCGCCCCGCTCGCCACTCTCCTTGACCTGCATGAGCTCGTCGACCGAAATCGAAAAAATCTCGGCCAGCTTTGGCAGCGAATTGATGTCGGGGCAGGAGAGGTCCCGCTCCCATTTGGAGACGGCCTTGTCGGTCACGCTCATTTTTTCGGCAAGTCCCGCTTGTGTCATCCCATGTTCTTTTCTAAGGGTTGAAATCATCATACCGAGTGTCTGCTTTTTCATATGAATCCCTCCGCTTTTTTGATGGTTTAATTCTACCAAGCCGAGGATGAACACTCAACCGACCGTCAGTTTACTGATGTAAGCGCGTGGTTTACCTCCGGTTGAGAAGAAAGATAAGCACATTATATCAATTTTAACCGCGTTTTGTCCATTGGTTTGGGCGTCATGCGCGCCCGAAGGGGGCGGGAATTTTTCAAAAACTGTTGCAAAGCCGCCCGGAATAGTGTATACTGAACAAGCTCTAAGGAGGCATAGCTCAGCCGGGAGAGCGTTCGCCTCACACGCGAAAGGTCACAGGTTCGAGCCCTGTTGTCTCCACCAAAAAAAACCAAGCCGCAGGCTTGGTTTTTTTTTAACTCTATTCGCCTTTGATGGGTTACAAAAGGCAAAACATAGTATTGACAACCGAACTACAATTGATTATGATTGTAGCATAGTTGTCAAGACTATGCTCCGGAGGCGGTTTGTATGGAAATGTCGCAAGAACTGCGGGACTTGCTTGAAAAAAATAATGGAACCATCACAAATAAACAGGCGGGCGAAGCAGGCATTTATCGAGAGCGCCTGCGCCAGCTTGCAAACTCAGGCGTTTTGGAGAGGGCAGCGACCGGCGTATATATTTCGCCGGACGTGATGCCGGACAAAATGTATGTTGAGCAGCTGCGCAAACCGAAAATGATCTACTCCCACGAAACCGCGCTCTTTTTGCACGACCTGACAGACCGTGACCCGACGGGCTACGCTGTCACCGTCCCGAGGGGATACCACACGACGGCTCTCTCACGTGAGGGCTTCACGGTTTATACCGTCAAGCGTGAACTGCATGCGCTTGGCGCTGTCCGCATGAAAACGGTTTTCGGAAATACCGTCACGGCATACGGGTTGGAGAGGACAATCTGCGACGCTATCCGCAGCCGCAATCTAATGGATATTGCAATTGTCACTGAGGCCGTCAGGCGATATGTCCGGCGGAATGACAAGAACCTCAACCTGCTCATGCAGACGGCCGAGGTTTTTCGTGTGACAAAACCGCTCAGAAGCTATCTGGAGGTCCTCTTATGAAGACTTCGACCCAGTTGAAGGCGCTGATACGCAACCTCTCGAAGTCAAAGAATGTCGAAGCTGAAATTATCCTTCGCACCTTCATGTTGGAACGGTTTTTGGAACGCGTTGCCGCTTCAAAGTACAAAAGCAACTTTATTCTGAAGGGCGGTATGCTGATTGCCGCAATGACAGGCATTGATACCCGCACAACGATGGACCTCGACGCGACAATCAAAGGCAGAAACCTGAGTGAACCTGAAATCGCTGCAATGATTGAGGACATCCTGAATGTTGAGGTTGGAGACAATGTTGTGTTCAGGTTCAAAGGGATCGACGAAATCCATGAGAACGCAGACTACCCCGGCTACCGCGTTTCCATGGAAGCGGTGCTCGATAAGACGAGACAGACGCTTAAAGTAGATATCACTGCCGGGGACTTCGTCACGCCGAGAGAAGTCGAATACAGCTTTCGATTGATGTTTGAAGACAGGGAGATTGCCATACTCGCGTACAATCTGGAAACCGTCCTCGCCGAGAAGTTCGAGTCGGTCATTGCGCGGGGGCTGACGAATACGCGAATGAGAGACTTTTACGATATTTATATCCTGACCACAACCCAAAGCGAAAATTACGAACCAAACATATTTTCGTTAGCGTTAAAAAATACCGCCGGGAAACGTCATACTACCGAACAGCTTAAAGGAGCTGCCAAGGTTATCAACACGATTTCCGGCAGCTCTGTCATGATTGGCCTGTGGCTGCGGTATCAGAAAAAGTACAGTTATGCCGCGGATGTCACTTGGGAGATGGCAATGAATGCGCTCAAAGAACTTAGTATGATGATTGTGGCATAGGCAATAGACACGGCCGGCTCATACGAGCCGGCCGTGTCTTTACTTATGTAGAATTTTTACCGGTACTTCTCCATGACCGCCTTGTTGATGCCGACGGGCGGGAGCAGCTCCTGTGGCAGCAGCGCAATGTAATTGCGCTGCGCCAGCCGCTCACCCTGCTCGGCGCGGGCCGCTTTGACGGTCTCGGGGCTCACGGCGAGGTCGAGCGCCGTCGCCGCGATGATTTTGGCGGCGGTGTTCATGGCTTTTTTGCCGATTCCACTGCCGGAGCAGGAGGCGACAATCCAGTTGTGCCAGCCGACGCCGGCCGGGGCCATCGTGACCCACAGGATGACATAGGGGACGTCCCAGCTGTACTCCGACGTGTCGCAGACGCCCGAGCTGCCGCCGCCAAAGGGCATGATGGTCTCGTCAAGGCCGGTCTCGGCCGCCCCGACTTCCCGCTGCATGGCTTTGACAAATTCCTGCTCTTCTTCGGTGAATTTGGGCGCGCCTATCTCCTCCAGATTCCTGTGCATGACCTCAGCCAGCACCTTGTTCGGAATTTTGTCGTGGGTCGCCGTGATGAGCTCTTTTTCCACCGTCGTCTCTGTGGCCATGGCCGCCCCCTTGGCGCAGTTGTCTATGCGCTCCATGACCTCGACCATGAGCTCGGTCTGGTCAAACCGGCCGACATACCACGCGGTCGTGCGGTCGGGGACGACGCTCGGAAACTCCGGGCCCACGTCCGAAAATGTGTAGTTGACGGTGTTGGCCGCCTCCGGCCCCAAAGTGGAGGGGCGGATATGTTCGCGCAGCAGCTCTACGGCGTGGGCCTGAAGCATGGCGGCGTCCAAAGTGCTGCGGCCAAACCACGGGGAATTGCCGTGGGCCGTCTTGCCCTTGAAGTGATATTTCACGTTGAAGTAGGCGTTGCAGACGTCGTAGTCGGCCCGGTTGTAATTCATGGGGTGCCAGTCGAGCAGCACGTCAACCCCCTTGAAGAGCCCGGCTCTGGCCATAAACGGCTTGCCGACGCAGAGCTCCTCTGCCGGCGTGCCGAAGACTTTGAGCGTGCCGGAGAGCTTTTTTTGCTCGAGTGCCTGCTTTGTGGCGATGGCCGCGTAAATGGCCGTGGTGCCGAGCAGGTTGTGGCCGCACCCGTGTCCCGGCGCCCCCTCACGCAGGGCTTTTTTTGCGGTTCCGACTTCCTGCGACAGGCCGGGCAGGGCGTCATACTCGGCACTGAATCCAATCACAGGGTTGCCGCTGCCGCAAGTATAGGTGGCGACAAAGGCCGTCGGCATTCCGGCCACGCCCCGCTCTACCGCAAAGCCGTATTTTTCAAGGAGCTGAATGAGCTTCGCCGAGGACTTGTGCTCCTCCATGCCAAGCTCTGGATTTTGCCACAAAAAGTCCGCCGCCTCGTCAAAGGGCGCGCCGTTTTTGTCAATCCAGTCAAAAATAAACTGCTTCATGTTCGCTGTTTCCATGTCTTCTCACCTTTCAGCCGGTTTTCACCGGTATTTCTCCATGACCGCCCTGTTGATGCCGACGGGCGGGGCCAGCTCCTGCGGGAGCACCGCGATGTAGTCGCGCTGCGACAGCCGCCCGTCGAGCTCGGCCTTTGCCGCTTTGACGAGGTCGGGGTCCAGGACGGCGTCGAGCGCAGTCGCCGCAAGCACCTTGGCCGCCGTCTTCATGGCCTTCTTTCCGAGGGGGCTGCCGGCGCAGGAGGCGACAATCCAGTTGTGCCAGCCGACCCCGGCGGGGGCCATCGTGACCCAGACCGTGGCGTAGGGGACAAACCAGCTGTACTCCGAGGTGTCGCATAAGACTGAGCTGCCCCCGCCAAAGGGCAGGATGGTCTCGTCAAGCCCGGTCTCCGGCGCGCCCATCTCTTTTTGCATGCGGCTTGCAAACGCGTGCTCTTCCGGCGTGAATTTGGGGGAACCTATCTCCTCCAGATTCCTGTGCATGACTTCGGCCAAAACTTTATTCGGAAGCTTGTCGTGGGTCGCCGTGACGAGCTCTTTTTCCACCGCCGTCTCAGTGGCCATGGCCGCGCCCTTGGCGCAGTTGTCAATGCGGGCCATGACCTCGACCATGAGCTCGGTCTGGTCAAACCGGCCGACATACCACGCGGTCGTGCGGTCGGGCACGACGCTCGGGAACTCCGGCCCGACGTCCGAAAATGTGTAGTTGACGGTGTTTGCGGCGTCAAGCCCGCACACCGACGGCCGGATATGTTCCCGCAGCAGCTCCACCGCGTGGGCCTGAAGCATGGCGGCGTCCAGCGTGCTGCGGCCAAACCAGGGAGAATTGCCGTGGGCGGTCTTGCCCTTGAAGTGGTATTTCACGTTGAAATAGGCGTTGCAGGCGTCGTAGTCGGCGCGGTTGTAGTTCCAGGGGTGCCAGTCAAGGAGGATGTCAACCCCCTTGAAGAGCCCGGCCCGGGCCATGAAGGGCTTGCCGATGCAGAGCTCCTCCGCCGGCGTGCCAAAGACCTTCAAGGTGCCGGGGAGCTTTTTTTCTTCGAGCAGGCTCTTCAGGGCGATGGCAGCGAACACGGCGGCGGTGCCGAGCAAATTGTGCCCGCACCCCTGTCCCGGCGCACCCTCCCGGACCGCTTTTTTCGCGGTCCCGACCTCCTGCGACAGGCCGGGCAAGGCGTCATACTCGGCGCTAAAGCCGATGCAGGGCTCCCCCTTGCCCCAGGCGGCGACAAAGGCCGTCGGCATAGAGGCGACGCCTTTTTCCACCGCAAATCCGTTTTGCTCGAGGAGCAGAGTAAGCTTTGCCGAGGACTTGTGCTCCTCCATGCCGAGCTCCGGATTTTGCCACAGGCTGTCCGCCGCCTCGTCAAAGGGGGCCTCGTTTGCCTCAATCCAGCTGAAGAGCTGCGGTTTGAGTTGCTTTGCTTCCATATGCTTCACCATGCTTCACCTTTCTTTTTGTTTTGTATCTCAAAGGTTGACTTTATTTGGGAAAAATGCCATCCATTGCCTGTCTGAAGTTCATTATAACACACACCCGTATTTTTGCGGGGGACAAATTTATGCGCAATGGCACTTTTTTTGCGCGTGCATCCGGGCTTGACAAGGCCCCTGCGATTTGCTATGATTGAGTGGCGCAATTTGGGGGCGTAGCTCAGCTGGGAGAGCGTACGGTTCGCATCCGTAAGGTCGAGAGTTCGATCCTCTTCGTCTCCACCATGAAAAAACCAAGCCTGACGGCTTGGTTTTTTTGTGAAATACGCTTCACATATGCCGCAAACGAAAATCACACAATCATGATTGCGGCTTTGACAATGTTGCGATATAATAAAAAAACCGGCCGAAGGATTCTTTGCATGAAATAAATAATACATAAAGGGAGGTAGATTTCATGGCGCCGCCCACGAAAAATACCGAGTCTGAGCTTTTGCTTGTGAACATCACGGAGGAGCTCGTCAAAAGGCGGGTTTTGGAGCTCATGGAGACCATGGATGTCTGCCGCTGCGAGCGTTGCTACCTTGACGCCTGCGCCATTGCGCTCAACAGCCTGAAGCCCCGCTATGTCACCACCGACAAGGGCTCGCTGATGTCGAAGCTCGGCACGACAGACATCCCCTATCAGGCGCAGCTGACCGTCTGCGCGACGCGGGCCATCATGAAGGTCAGGGAACACCCGCACCACGGGCAGACGTAATCGCGGCGGGGGCGGGGGAGCGGCGCGGACTTTGGCTCAGTGTATGAGCC
>DATMZG010000048.1:0-39055 GCA_035560415.1 Candidatus Acidiferrum sp.
GAGAAAATCAGTCTGTCGATAAATGACTTTATCGACAGACTGAAAAAACGGCCCGCCGGAAACCCGGCGGGCGTTTTTTATTACGCTCTTGTCTCTTGTCCATGGCACTATCCCATAGGCCGGCGCATAAAATACAGCGTAGACCATAATTACGGAGCTGATTGCATGGACAGAGCCTCCAACGTTATCAATCTCCCCTACCATATCCACCAGGCCTTTTCGGGCAGGTACTTCATCGGCCACACGCCGCTTGTCACGCTCGACGTCAATTTGCAGGCATGGGTGGCGCTCGTCAACCCGGCCGACTCGAATGTGAATGTGTATTTGAGCACTTTCACCGTGTCGAATTACAACGACTTCCCGGTTCAGGCCATGGTGTGGCTGGCGGCGGCCCCCCGGTTTGGGTACGAATCGCGCGACGTCGCCGTGACCAACCGGACCATTCTGCCCCACCCCAGCCCTTTGGCAAAAGTCGTGTACGCCACGAACAAAAAAAGCGCCATTTCGGAGGGCACCAGCATTTACCCCCGGATTGTCGGCCCCTTTTCGACCGCCGTCAGCGACGACGACGGCAAAATTGTCCTCCCGCCGGACTGCGCCGTCATCCTCTCGCTGACCCCGCTGGAGCAGCCGCGGGGTACGGCGGCGGCGGCCTTCGGCTGGTGGGAAGAGCAAAGGCGCCGCGGCAGGTAGGCACTCCGGCAAAAGTGATATGGGCGACAAAAAGGCCATGCCCGCCTACGCGGGCATGGCCCTTGCTTCATGTCTTATGGATTTGCCGGTTCAAAGACGCCGAACTTATCGAGAATGTCATAATTCGATTTCCAATACGGAATGACAAACCCCGTCTTGCCGATTCTGTCCTGCGGCTTATCCGCGCCGCACTTCTCGTACCAGGCCACGACTTTGTCGTTGATTTCAACGCTCTCGTCAATATTGTTGTCCCGGAAGACCGCAATGGCGACGATGTACTCCAAAGCGTGTTTATTTTCGAGCAGATAGACCTGAAATTTCTCATAGGGGAATTCGATACCGCCCTCAAAGCCCGCCCTGATTTTTTCAAAAAACTCGTGCGCCTCTTTTTCACAGTCCTCTTTGCTGCCGTAAAGCCAGGCAAAACACCGTGTCGTCGTCATTTTACAAAGCCCGCCTTTCTTTGAAGTTCACCGATATTCTATGCTCAGCTGTGGCCACTGTCAAGATGGCGGAAGGTCCCCGGCCGCTCAGTCTGCGTTGCAGGCAAGCCGGTATATGGTGACCTGCGTGACCTCCATGCCGTCGTCGTAAGTAATGACCATTGAGACGTCGGTCGAGGGGAGCGCGATGACACCTTCAACCGGTTCCACAGGGTCAAACCCACCGCCCGTGTCAATCTCATAGGTGTACTCCTCAGTATCGGGCACCTCAACCTGATAGTCCTCCCCGCCCTCCACGATGAGGGGGTCAATGACGGTCTCGCCGCCGTCGAAGCTGACGAGGAGGCGGAAGCCTTCTGCGCCTACAAGCGTGACCTCGGAGCCCGCTTTCGGGAGGACGCGGGTGTTCGCGGCGTAAATCCCCTTGCCGACGTTCGCGTTGAGCCCGAAAATGCCGTAGCCCATCTCGTCGCCCGCCGCGTCAATGACCTGCGTGCGCCCCGACACGAGCAGCGCCGGAATTAACGTCCCCTCCTGCCAGCAGGTGAGGGCCATGACCATGTAGTCGTCGTCGCCCTCCACATACGCTGCGCCCAAAACCTCAACGCCGTTGATGTGAATGGCGCCCGTCTCGCCGCGGTTTGACACCGCGACGCTGACATCCTCGTTGACCACATTGACGCCGGCCGGCAGGAAATGCAGAGCGACCGTGTCGCAGTCTTTGCCAATCCGGGCGGAATTCTCGGCGCCATCCTCCGTCTTTTCCGTCACCGTCACGGTGCTTTCGGCAGGGTTCTCAAAAACCGTCTCCAGAAAATAGACGTCGGTGTTGCCGTCGTCGTCGAGGACGGTGAGGTCCCCCGCAATTTCACAGTCAATCAAAAGAACCGTGTCATGGGCGCCGGCCGCAATGGTCAGGTTCCCGCCAAAAGTGCAGCCTCTGAACTCGAAGTAGACAGACTCCCCGGGCACGCCGTTGACAGAGACGTCCGCAGCGTAATTCTTGCTGTAATTCAGGCGGAAATTTTGTATGCCGACCGAGTACTCCGCAGCGCCCAAGACGGTGACAGGGCCGACCGCCTCGCTGAAGCTGTCGAGCAGCGCCGTAAAGGTCGAGGGAGTTGCGCGGGTGTACAGTAAGTTGTCCGGTTCCATTCCTTCCAGCCCGTAGCCCGTAATGGAACCCGGCGCCTTCTCAAGCCCCTCCTCAATGGCGGCGGCAAGGCCGTCCAACATCGCCATGGCCCCGCCGTAGGGCAGCTTGACCCAGCCGTTGAGGTTATCTGCTTCGGCTTCGTCAATCACGCCGTTTTCAATGAGGAAGTTGATGGCCCGAATACCGTCGGCAGCGCCCGCGTTTTCGTAGTAGTCCGGCGCGTAGCAACTCGCGTAATCGTCCATTTCCGCTTCCTCGGACAGGCCGTAGTCGAGCGCGTAGGTGTTGTAGAGCTCAATTGCGAAGGTCTGGAAATCGATAAAGACATAGACCTGCCCCTCGCCCTCCAGGACGATGTGGGTGTCCCAGTCGCCCCTGTCGTCAAGCCAGCCGTAGACGTACACTGGGCCCACGGCTGAAAGCGTCCCGTTTACAATCAGGCCGCCGCCCACGTTGAGGGAGACATTTTCCTCGACAGTGAGCGTCACGTCCTCGCCTATTTCCACGTCTTTATCGAACATATAGGCGCTCTCGCTCTCCCCGTCCCTGACCGCGAGCGTGATGTCGTCGACAATGAGGATTCGATAAATGTCCGCGTCTTGCAGCGCATCCTCGAGCTCTTGGAGCGTGGAGACGCTGCGCTCGCCGCCCTCCTCCTCGCCTGTGAGCCATACGACGTTGAAGGAATAGGAGTGGTCGCCGTCGCCCGGCTCCGGGTCGGTATAGGCCACATGCAGCAGCACTTGATAGGGGTCATGCAAGGCGGTATCCGGGACAAGCGCCCGGTCACCGGGGTCCGCGTCGTCGGGTGTCCAAACGATTTCGGACAGGGTCCCGTCTTGCAGCTCATACAGTGTAAAGGCATAATCGCCCAACATCGCCTGCGCCGTGAGCTGCTCGCCGAGGTACACCCTGCCGTCCGGCGTGAGGCGGATGCCCTCGAAGCCGTTGATTATCACATTGTGCCAGGCATTCAGGCTGCCATAGATGACATCGGCGGTATCCGTTGCGTCTATTGCACCCGCGGAGTTGTGAACGCTGATTCCGATATGCTGGTCCGGGTCGTTCTCCTCGTCATAGAAGATGAAGAGCCGCTTGTCGCCGAGCTTGTGGTTTTGACTCAGGTCGTTCCATTTGCCGGTGAAGAGGGTGTACTTGCCTGTAAACTGGGTGGCGGCGACATCGGTCGCCCCCAAGAGCTCGACCATGAGGGGCGCCTCCTCCTCCCCGCTGCCGGCGACGGTTCCCGTCACACGCAGCGTGTGGCCGCTCCAGCTGCGCAGGCTCAGCACGCGCTCAACATTTGGCGTCCAGCCCTCCGCGATGTCCAGCACCACGTCGTACGGACAGTCGTCGCCGGCGTTGAAGGCCATAAACTCGGTCGTGCAGCTCCCCGGGACCGACACGCCCGCCACGCCGCCGCTGAAGCCCAGCGTGGGCGACGAAGGGTAAACTTCCGGCTCATCCCACCAGATGCCGGCGGCGAAGTAGCCGCCCTCGAAAGTGCCGCCCTCGCCGTCGTAGTCCGCAAAGTCGAGCGCCGTGATGACGACCTCGTTTAAGGTGAAGCTGCCCTCGCTTGCCTCGCAGTCGGCCTGGACCCGCACGTCCTCCGTGAGAATACGGGCCCCATTCGGAATGTTCGAGAGGTTTATGCCCTCCAGATTGAGGTCTCCCGGCGTCACCCGCGTGAGGTTTACGGCAAAGCCCCCGGCGGCGCCGGAAAAATCGCAGGCGTCAAACCCGGCATTCACCCCGCAGTTCAGCGAGATGTCGAGCGCCTGAGCCTCCTCGCCGTTGTCGGTGAAGACGCAGCGCCTGAACTGCAACTCATTTCCCATGCTCCCGCCCTGTGTCATCGACACGGTGCCGGCAAAGGTCGCCCCCATGATTTCGGGGCTGTTGCCGACAAAGACACTGCCTTCGCAGGCCGTGCGAAAGGCCTCAAACAGCGCCGATATCTCGGAATTGCCGTTCGGGTCATATGTGCTCTTTCCGAGCGTATTGCCGCCCTCAAAGCCAATGGCCAGCACCTCGGCCTCCAGTTCGCCGTCCCATGTGTAATAGGGGGTGACGCGGGAGCCCAGCGCAAAAGCCGAGGCCAGCTCCAAAAGTGCGTTTTCAAATGTTTCACCGTAGGTGACGCCGTCCCGGTAGTCCACGCGGGCGAGGATGCCGCCCGGATAGTAATTCTTCAGGGTGACGTCAAGCTTATTTGCGATTTCGGCAAAGGCTGTGACGACTTCGAACATGGTCACAGGCGTGTCCGACACCTCTTCCATCAGCTCGTTTTCAGCCACAAAGCCTTCCGCGTCGTCCGCGGGGGTGAAGTGTACCGCGTCCCCGCCGTACACAACGTACAGCATTTCGGCGAAATCGAGGCGGGTGGCCCTGTCAAACGCGCGGTAGAGGTCGCGCCAGAACACGGTTTTGCCGCCAAATGTAACTTCCAGCAGAAGCTCATTGGTGTCGGCCAGGCCCCACAGGAAGGTCTCGTCGCTGCCCTCGTCGTAATGGAGGGTGACGTCCTCGAGCTCATCCAGATATTCGTCGCCGTGTTCGTCCCGCATTCTCCTGCAGAGCGTGAAGTCGTAGTCGTCCCCGGTCAGGTCTCCCTCGCCCAGCCGGATGGCGGCGGTGTCGAAGTCGCCGACGACGGCGGGAGCTATCCAGGCCCCGCCCGGCGCGAACCTGACCGCGGCTTCGCTGTCGGCGTTCAAATTTGCGTAGAGAGCCGTCAGCCCTGAGATGTCGACATTCCCGTGGAGATTCACTTCCAGCGTGTTTTCGCCCAAAGCGTCCCCGACGGTTCCGATTGCGACAATTTCATACGGGTCATCGCGGACGTCGTCGGCAATGGCAAGGCTCCCGCCGTTTTCAAACGTCCCGCCGAGGTCCAGCGTGACGGCGCCCCGGATGTTGTCCCACATGTGGAAGTTCGAAATGTCCCTGCCGCCCGCTGTGACGGTTTCGGTATAGGTGCCGGCGTGGAAGGACTCGGTGACACCCTCCTCCGAGGCGTCGAGCTGATATTTGCCCTCAAAAAATCCTTCGTAATGCCCGCCAAGGTCCGCCGCCCCGTAGAACGTCACGCCGTTTAGCGTGAATGACCCGCCCGGAACAAAGCAGGACGCGTGGAAAGTGGTCCCCTCGGCGAGGGCCGCAACGCCGTCCGTCGCAAAGAGGTTTAAAATGACTTCGCGCGCGTTGTCAGTGACGTTGTAGACAGGGTCTCCGTCCATAAGCTCAGGCTTTGCGAAGACCTGACAGGCCTTGCCCTCCACCATGTCAAGCTCGCAGCCCACGAGGTTGACCCAGTACCGCTCGCCGCTGTTGACGACGACAAGGCCCTTCTCAAACGAGCAGCCCTCAAACACGATGTTTTCGGTCGAATGCCCGGATTCGGTGTCCCAGACGACGGTCACGGCCTCACGGAATGTCCTGTAGGTGATGACCTGCTCCTGCGGGCCGGCGTTGACCGTGAAGGTCGCCGCCTCGCCCACCTCGATGTTGCCGAGCGCCTGCATAAACGCGTCGCACAGCAGCCCAAACTCGCTGCCCGAGCCGTAGTCATAGGTGCCGACCGGGTCGCCGGCATCTTTCCCGACGAGGGCGACTTCTGCGGGCATGGGTGGATCATTGACCGTATCCCAAAGCTGAGCCAGAATCTCGAGGATTTCGCTGTAATCAAGGCTTCTGAACGGCTCGATATAAGTGTTTTCGTCCCCGCCGTATGTCCGTTCAAGGAAGTCCCGGTCGCTCATGTTGGCCAGAATAAAGGCGACCTCCTGCGCAGACTCGCCGTCGAGAATGTTCCAGTCGGCATAGCCGGTGTATTCGCCGGCGTCCCCGTCGATATAGCCCTCATAGTCCGTAAGCATTGGGGCCAGCGTCTTTGCGAGATAGGCGAGCGTTGTATCGTAGTGGTAGAAGATGTTGCCTTCGCCATGGATTTCCGTATTGCCGTAATCGCCAAACCGCAGCTCGCCGTACACCTCAATGACGCCGTCCGCAGTGTCGAGCACCGCGCCGCCGCTGATGAAAATGCGGCCCGGATTGCCGTTTTCATTTGCGGCCACAACCGTTCCCTCGTTGTCGAGCGTGCCGCCGGACTCGACATCCAGCTGTGCGCCGACGAGCGTCAGCGTCGCGCCGTCGGCGACCGTAAGCCTCCGGCCGCCCGGCACGCTCACGCTCTTGGTCAACAGGGTGTTTGCCAAAACGGTCATGTCAAAGCCGAGCCGGACGTTGTCGCAGCTCTCGTCATTCAGAAGGGCATTGAATTCGTCCATGCCGTTTGCCACGCGGGACGAGGGGAGGATGACGCCGTCCCCGTAGACGCTGTAGCCGGGGGTTGTGCCGGCGACCGGCATGGCGTCTTCGCCGCCCCAAGCGAGAACGCCGCCGATTTCAACGGCGCCGCCGCCCGGCACCCCGAGCTCCCCGTGATTTTTCAGCATTCCGCCGGGCTTGACGTCGACGGTTCCGTTGACAATCATGACTGCCTGCGGCTCCCCGCCGTTGTTGTAGAATTTCCCGAGAATGTCAATCTCACTGTCTGTGCCGACAGTCACCGTCCCCTGATTTTCCACCCAGCCGACGATGCGCGCGTTTGCGCCAAAGGTCAGCGTCACGCCGCCCAAGACCCGCAGGTTGCAGTCTTTCGGCACGACGAGTTCCTTTGTGAGTTCCAAATTGGCGGGAATTTCAATGCCACCCGCAACAATCAGGACGTCGTACGCCGGGTTCGCCAGGCCCGACAGCATCTCCCCGTGCGAGAAGACCCGAATGGCGGCTTTGACCAACGCCTGCGTGCCATCGCCCGTGAGCAAGCCGGCGCCTGTGCCGTCCGAGACAAGCGTCACGCCGCCCGCACCCGCAATCACGCCGTCGTTTTCAAGCTCCGAGCCGACAGCCACCTCGAGTCCGGCGGACTCGTCCACTGTGATTAAACCGTCATCGCCATTATAGAGATATCCGGCGCTCCCGTCCGAGGCGCCGACATATAAGAACCCGTAATCGTGAATGGTACCGTTGTTCGCGAGCCCCCGCTCGCCGTCCCCGCGCACCTCGAGGGTTCCGCTCTGCATGACGACAAGCTCCCCCTCCTCCGGGATATTGAAGGCGTTGTGCATCTCGAGCTTTCCGTAGACGTTGACCTTGCCGGCCGCCGCCAGATTCAACGGCAGGAAAGTGCACAGGCGTGTGTCAAAAGGCACATCAAAGCTGCCAAGCGTCAGGGCGTCGTCGCCCGCGAACTCAATGCTGCCGCCGTCATACCCGGCAAGCGCCGCGTGCAGCGCGGCCCCGGTCTGCACCTGCGCCGCCCCGTAGAGCCAGCCGTTATTTGAATGGTTGTCAATGACCACATCGCCGCCGATGGCGGCAGGAATGACCGTGATATGCCCCGCGCCGTCGTCGGCGTACAGCTCGATGGACTGGAGCTCGCGCCAGTTGTCAATGCACAGAGTGCCGGCAATGCTGCCGCCCTCGTTTCTGATTCTGCCGTGGTTTGTGACGGCGCCGCCGCCGGAAAGTACGCAGCCCTGGCCGATGACAAGCTCATTTTCGTTAAATAGCTCGCCGCCCTCGGCGACAGTCAGGCCGTAGCCCAGCACCTCAACCCTGCCGGCGTTGTTATAGGCGCCCGTGACCTCATCGGTATAACCGCCGGGAATTTCAATGCGCCCGGAGCAGAGCAATGCTCCGATGCCGCCGTCACCGTTTCCGGTGACAAGGCCGCCCTCGCCCCCGTCGTAGTTCTCCCCGACATCAGTTCCGGCCGGGAAAAGGCGCAAAGTCCCCTCCACATCGACCGTTCCGCCGTTTAGGGTGAGTGTGGAGGCCCCCGTCCGGCAGACATTTTCTTCCTCATCGAGAAAAGTATGGCTGCCCGACACGGCGACAAGGGCGGTTGGGGAGATGACCAGCGTGCCGCAGACCGCAAGGCGGGCGCCGCCGTTCAGTTCAAGCCGGTAGTCCTCCGGCACTATCAGCGTGACATCGCGGGAGACCGTGACGGCTTTATCGAAGCGGATAATTTTCTCAGGGTCCGCCGTGTTAAGCGTGATATCCTTGGCGAGAAACAGGTTGTCGCAACCCCCGTCCTCCAGCGCCGCGGCGAGCTCCTCCATCGTGGAGACGACGGTTGCGGCATCGTGGCCTCCCTGAGGCCGAAATCCGTCCCCTGTGCCCGCGAGGGCAAAAGTTTTCAGGACGTCAATGCCGCCGGAGGACTCGCCTCCGGTGTAGCTCCAGACGCCGCCCCCGACCGATGTGACGGCGCCGACCTCAGTCATCCGACCGGTCTCGTCGTAGGTGGCGGCATAGAGCTGCCCTGTGGGCTCGCCGTCGTCCCCGACCATGCGCCCTTCGACGGCATACCGGCCGTCCGGCGTCTCTTTGACAGATTCAATTCGCGGTGTGAGGCCCGCCGCCTGCACCGTCAGGGATAACGCCAGGCAGAGCGCCAGGCAAAAACGCGAAGTTTTTTTCGCCGAGAACATCATACAGCCTCTTTCTCTTTTAACAAAATTGACGGTACAGGTTTCTTAATAATTAATCAAACGGGCATACGAGCGGCCCGCAGGCAGGGGAGAAATCGTCCGCGGTGATAAAGACCTTGCAGGTGTCGGGCTCATACGAACCCATGTATTCCACGGTTGCCCTGTTCTCCATCGAGTTTGACGACAGCGCAACCGTATTCGACGCAAGGCCGATCAAACGGTTATCCCTGTAGAGGGCATAAAACACGTTGACCGAGCCGGCCTGTATTGACGTCGCATCATCGACGGTCAGCCAGACGTCGACTGTACCCAGTTCCGGGGTCAGCGTACAGGACACATGCCCGTCCACTTCGGGAGACGACGCTGTGTAAACGAATGTTCTGAGCCACCGGGCAAAAAGCTCGGTAACGCTGCGGCCTGAAGCCGGCGTTGGGATTTCGGTGCCCTGCGGATATGGGGTTCCGGCGGCGTCCTCCCAGCCGCCAAAGCGGTATCCGGCCCTTTCGAACGTCAAGTCGTCCCGCACATATAGGGACAGGCTGCTTGCCGAAGTCAGGATGCCCTGCACCGCGGCGGGGCTCCCCACGCCGTTTTCTCCGCCGTTGCCATCGTAATAAATGATATTCCCATGACTTGACGACCACTGCGCATAGAGCGTCGTCTCCCCGGACAACGCCGCCGTGGCACCGGGCAAATACCATCTGCTTTCGCTGCAAAGCATGTTGTTTTCGTCAACCGTCAGCTCCAGGCTGTCGGTCCAGCCGAGCAGATTTGGCCCGATGCCCCCGATGGCGCTGACGTCGTTTTCATCCAGCACACGCACCGAAGGGCCTGCGCCTGTCTTGGCAAAGAAGACTCCGTCCATCGTCCCTCCGTTGCCGACAAACAAAACGGTCCCGCCGTCCACATCGGTCCAGGAGGCGTAGAGCGTGGTGTCCGATGTCATCAGATAGCGCCCAGACAGCGGGATGGAGGGTGACAAATTGCTGGCCGTCGCCCACCCGACCTGGCTGTACCCGCTTCTCGAAAACAGGTAATTGCCAAGGTCTATGGTTGTCGGATAGACGCCGTTCACGTAAGCGTAGGTGACCCCCGAGCGTTTGCCGCCGTTTCCGTTTAACGTCAGCTCATAGATTTTGGGCGCAAAGGCATAGGTATAGCTGTTTGGCTCAGTCAGTGTCATATGAATGGAAAAATAGAAATAATCACCATATTGCGAAGTGATTATATATTCGGACTCCCCTCCCCCCTGAACCGTCATGTGGCATACGCCAATATAGAGCTCGCTGATAAAGTGAATGCCCGAGCCCGGATAATCGCCGCCGGCACCTCCCTCTATCGTCGCAGTGTCCGGATACAGCTCAATGCTGTCGCCATAGATGCCGTAGCCGCCGTATGTCTCTCCGTCGCCGCCCTCTATCATCGCATTGTCCGGGTACAGTGAAATGCTGTCGCCATAGATGCCGTCGCCGCCGTATGTCGCTCCGTCGCCGCCGGTGCAGATAAAAACCGTGTCGTCAAAACCCACGACAAATAGGGAGGACGCCTGAATTCCATCGCCCCCGCTATAACTTGAGCCCGAGCCACCGGCCACGGTCGCCGTACCGTCAAAAATAACAAAGTCAAGATATCCGCCTACGGTCAACGCGTTGGAGCCGTAGGCCCCGTCGGGGCCGGTGATATTCACCGACCCGTAGGAATAAATGACAAGGTCGCCGGACGTCCGTATGGACGAGCCGCTGTACCCGTCCAGTATCAGCCGGTTGTTCGACGCGGTGTACTCCCAGCCCGTGCCGGAAGCGTTCTGATTGCTGTAAAAGGACGTGCTGCCCACATAAATTCGATACGGGTTGGACAGGGCCTCCATGTCGTCCGACATGCCGGCGGGCATCGCGTCTTCTTGTTCTTCCTCTCCCTCTTCTTCTCTCTCTCGCACTTCCCGGGCTTGCGACGGATAAGCGCAGGCGTCCTCACCCTCACCCTGCGCACAGGCGCGGTCGCCCGGCACATAGGCGCCGGCGTCTCTCGCATAGGCGAAAAGGCCAAAGAAGGGGGCGAGCATCAGGAGCAGCGCGAGGTTCAGGGCCGTCAGTTTTTGGTTGATACGCATTTCTTTAAGCACCGCCTTGTTCTCATTTCCAAAAGGGACGCTTCCAGAAGGCCGAGAAAAGCCCAGAAAAACGGGGACACGATGCAAAGACTGAAACTGAAAAATATTTGAACGAGATAGCATAGCAGCGCAGTCGCCATCACGGGAATATTCCTTTCCTCATCGGAACTTTGGGCGGCGCGGACCGCGGCCGACGCCAATGCGCCGAGATAGAAGAGCAGCGAGAAAAGCCCGGTGTTGACGAGGATGTTCAAATAGTCGTTGTGGGCGTTGTCAATATAGGAATTGACCGTGACGCCAATCGCCTCGATATAGCGCGTGAAGCTGAAAGTCATGCGGTTGGCCAGGGTGTCGGGGCCGCCGCCAAAAAAGAGGTGGCCGGGCAGCAGCTTCCACGACTCCTGCCAGATTTTGATGCGGGAGGAGCCGAACTCCGGGGAGACGTTTCCGCGCAGCAGCTGGTGGGCTTCCGACAGCACGCCCTCGGAAAAGGGGTAGGCCCACAGGACCGCGAGGGCGATGGCGACCGCGCCGAGGACGGCCCCCGTCAGCGCTTTTTTTGCCCTGCGGCTGTCCCACACTTTACTTTTACCTCGGTCAATGTACGCCGCTGCCGCGGACAAAAGGGCGGCGAGGAGCAGCAGCGCCGCAGCGGGCGGGCCGGGGCGGAAAAAGAGCGCCGTCACGCTGTTTTCATAGGTGAAGGAGAGGCAGGAATAGGCCGCCGCCCCCACGGCCGCGGCTGCGCCCGACAGCAAAACCCTTGTAAAACCGTGTTTCGTAGAAGCTAAAAACGGGAAAGTCGCAAGCAGGCCCGCGGCAATGCCGACCACTCCGGCGCTGACGCCCGAGAGCAGCAGCAAAAATACGCCCGCGGTGAAAGGGACGAGGAACGCGGCCGACTTCTCGTGGGTGACGTAACAGGCGTAAAAGAGCGGAACCGTGAGGCTGAGAAATGCCGAGAGCAGGTCGACGTTCCCGAGCGTCCCCATGAAGGCGCCGGAATAGCGCACAAAGGCGTCATGATAGGTGTAGCCCGCAGGGAACAGCGCGAAGGGGTTTTGCCCGGCGTACTGCATGACCCCGATGGCGGCATTTATGAGCACCGCGGCGCCGAGGAGCCAGAGGTGCCGTTTTTTGAATTTGCCAAAGCGGGAAATCATGAAGAACAGGGCCGCATAGAGCAGGATGGTCTCGAGCCCCTCATACCGGCCGGCGCCCCTCCAGACTTCCGAGCGGTAGTCGGACAGCAGCGCCGAGAGCCCGCAGCAGGCGATGTAGCCGGCAATGCAGACTTGCGTCACGCTGAAGGGGCGCAGGGCGGCCATAACCTCCCGGGATTTCCCCACAAGCGACAGCTCCAGCAAGAGCAGCAGCATGAGCCCAAGGTAAATGACGGCAGACCACCGGAAAAGGGCATACTTCGTTTCAGTCATGCGCTGATAGCCGCCAACTCCTATCCACAGCGGAAAAATCAGGAGCAGCACGCTGAGATAGGCCTCCGTCAAAAGCCGCGGAAATCGCAATGCACTTTGTTTACTCATTTCATAATTCCAGTTTGCGAAAGTGCCTGAGCCATAAACTCAGGCACTTTCGCCTTTTTTAAAAATCGTTATCCAATCACGTTGTCGAAGAAGTTTGTGATGATCTGGGCCACCTGCGCCCTTGTCGCGGGGGCTCCCGGCGTCACGGCGTTGCCGCTGCCGCCCAGCAGCCCGGTATTGACGGCCCACGCCATGGCGTCCATGGCCCAGCTCGCGGTCCCGGCGCCGTCCGTGAAGGCGAGGAGCGCCGCGGTGCCTGTGTCGCTGACGTTGTAGCCCGCCCACTTCGCGTAATTGTACAGGATGACGGCCATCTGCTGCCGGGTGATGGAGTCGTACTGGCCGAAGAGCCCGCCGCCATAGCCCTGAATGACGCCGGCGTTTGTGGCCCAGGCGATGTACCCGGAGCTCCAGCTGTCGAGCACCACATCGGTGAAGTCGGCCGGGGCGCCCGGGTCGACATTTGCCTTTGCAAGCCGGCCGAGCACCGTGACGAACATGGCGCGGTTCATCGTGAGTTCGGGCGAGAAGGCCGTGCCGCCCGTGCCGTTGAAGAGACCGTTTTGATAGACGAAGCGCACGGCGCCGTTAAACCAGCTGTTCGCCGCCACATCGGCAAAGGGCAGCGTGATGCTCTGCGCGATCATGTAGTCGGACAGGTGGGGCAGCGTGAAGGACATGGTGCCGGTCTCTTCGTCGTAAGTGAAGTCCTCAATTTGCCGCAGGTAGCCCTCGTCGTCGAGGTAGTAGACGACGATGTCGTCCGCCGTCTCCCCTTCGCGAAGCGCATAGGGCACCTCGACCGTGACGGCCCCGCCGCCAAGGTCAGAGATTTCCGCGCCGCCGCAGGAGACAGAGACGTCAAACACCGCGTGGTCGCCGGCCGCCGCCTGCTGCGCCGAGTTTAACTCGGCCTCGGAGACGGCTATCTCCACGTTTTTCCCGTCTGCCTGTGCCGTGACGCTCGCCAGCGCCGCGCCGTCAAGCGTTATCGTATAGTTCGGCATATTGAGCGTCACGCCGGCCGAAGTCCCGTTTTCCTCGTTTGCCGCGGCAATTGCCGCAAGCAGGCCGTTTGGCAGGACTGCGCTTTGCGCGCCGCCGACGCCGCCAAGGTCAAGCGCAATGGTGTCGGGCGGGTTGTTGCCGCCGAGCAGCTCGTCAAGGTCCTTCGCGTCCACATCGAGCTTGACTTTGCCGCCGCTCTTCTCATAGGTGTACTCCACATTGCTGTCGCCGACCGGCGTCGTGGGGACGACCGCGCTTCCGCCGCCTCCGCCGCCACCGCCGCCGGAGGAGCTCCTCGGGGTGCCGGACGCCGTTGTTACGGCGCTGCTGCCAACGCCGTTTGCCGCGGTCATTGTGACCGTATACTCCTCACCGCCGGTGAGCCCCGACACGGTAAAGCTCGTGTACGAGGCCGGGAGCGTATAGGTCTCGCCGCCGACCGTCAGCGTGTATTTCGTGAGTTCGCTGCCGCCGTTGAAGGGCGCCGTCCAGCGAATGCTAAGGCTTTTGGTGCCGGCAGTCACTGTGAGCGCCGGCGCGTCGGGCACCACGGCGGCGACAGCCTGGCTCGCAAGCAGCGTTCCGGTGTAGGGGCCGGCGCCGGTCATGATGACCTTGACGGTATACCCGAGGTCGTCTCTTGTGAGGGTGTAGGTCTCGGCCGTTGAAATCACGGTGTCGCCTCTGAGCCACTGGAGGGTGTATTCATCCCCGTAGGCCAGCGGGAGACCGGTCAACTCCGCGCTGAGCACGCTGCCGACGGCCGAACCGTCCGTAGCGATGATGGAGAGGACGCGGCCGCTTGCGATATCGGTCTTGCCGACCTCAACGGTCTGGCTTTGCAGGCTTCCGGTGCAGTTGACCAGGTCCGTCGGTGAGACGACGACATAGATGGTCGTATCGCCCGACACGACTAAGTACGATGGTGCGATTGCCCCTTCAATTTCGACGCCTCCGGAATACCACTGGTAGCCGAGGGTCAGCCCCGCCGGCGTGACCAACGAGGTATCCACAGTCAAAAGCACGCCTGCCTCAACGATAGGGAGCAATGAGATGATTCTGGCAGTCCCTCCGAGGACGGCCGGCGCAATTGTGAAGGGGATGTCGACGGAGCCGGAGTAGTTGCCCTCGCCCGTAATCCGGAGCGTGGCGGCGCCGGCCGCCGTGTTGCCCAAATAGGCAACCCCATAGTCGGTGTCTTTCACCATGCCCTTATTGTTGAAAATCAGGGTGGGCTCGGGCGTGACTCCGAAGCCCGTATAGGTGTAGCTTACCGCGATGCCGCTGACCATGGAGGCCTCCACCGGCTTTGCGACGATATTGAAGGTCGTGCTTGCAGAGCCTGAGTAGTTGCCGGCTCCGGTGACGGTCACGGTGGCGGCCGCCCCCGCATTCACATTGGCGCTGTAGCCAAAAGTGAAGTCGGTGCCCGCCGCAAGGGCGGTCGGGGTGCCGTTTAAGTCGACTGTGACGGTGGGGGCCGGTTTGACGGCGCTGCCGGTGAAAGTCGCGTCCGCGATTGCCGAGAAGGTGATTTTCCCGCCGACGGCATAGGGGCCTATGGCAAAGGTTTTCTGCGCCGAGCCCGAGTAGTTGCCGCCCGACTTGGCCGTGACGGTCAGGGTGGCGGTGCCGGCATTCTTATTGCCAGTGTAGGAACAGGTGTAGTCGGTGTTGTTGACCAGCGTCATACTGTTATAGGTGACGACAGGGGCCGGGGTTTGGGCTGCACCCGTATAGGTCAGGGCCGGAATGTCGGCAATCATGGAAGCCTCAAGGGCTTTCTTCGTGATTGTGAAGGTTTTGTATGCGGTTCCGCTGTAGTTGCCGTCCGCCTCGGCCGTGATGGTCAGGGTGGCGGTGCCGACATTGGTGTTGTTCGTGTAGCTGAACGTGAAGTCAGTGACGGAACTAAGCGTATTGGTCAGATAAGTGACCACCGGCGTCGGCATGATGGCGGCGCCCGTGTAGGCCTCGGGCGGAATATCGCCAATCATGGCGTTCAACAGGGCCTTTGGCGAAATTGTAAAGGCCTTTTGCGCCTCACCTGAGTAGTTGCCGCCCGGCTCGGCGGTGACGGTCAGGGTGGCCGTTCCGGCATTGATATTGCCGCTGTAGCCGAAAGTGAAGTCTGTGCCGGACACAAGGGTCTTTGTCAGGTAGGTGACCGCCGGCGTAGGCGTGAGGGCTGCGCCCGTGTAGGTCTGGGGGGAAATTGTGCCAATCATGGACGCTTCAAGGGCTTTGGGGGAGATTGTAAAGGTCTTGCTCGCCTCACCCGAGTAGTTGCGCCCCGCCTTGGCCGTGACGGTGACGGTGGCGGTTCCGGCGTTCGTGTTGCCCGTGTAGTTGACCGTGTAGTCGGTGTTCATCACAAGCGTCATGGTGTTGTAAGTGACTGCCGGCGACGGCGTCCGGGCCGTGCCTGTGTAGGTCTCGGCGGCAATGTCGGCAATCATGGAAGTCTCAAGGGTTTTCTGAGCGATTGTAAAAGGCTTGCTAAAAGTGCCCGTGTAGTTGGTGCCCGCACCTGTGATGGTGACTGTGGCCTGCCCTGCGTTTAGGTTGCCCGTGTAGCCATAAGAGAAATCGGTTCCGGCCATAAGCGTCATCGAGTTATAGGTGACTGCCGGCGTCGGCGTATGAACGCTGCCGGTGTAGGTCACTTCGGCAATGGCGGCGACCATGTCCGCCGTGATGGCCTTCTTGCCGATGTTAAAGGTCTTCTGTGCCGAGCCCGTATAGTTGCCGCCTTCCACGAAGTTGATGGTCAGGGTAGCGGTTCCGGTCCCGGCGTTCGTGTTGTTTTCGTAGTCGAAAGTGAAGTCGTCTCCGACTGTAAGCGTCAAGGCGCCATAGGTGACTGCCGGCGTCGGCGTGATGGCGCTGCCGGTGTATTCCACGGCGGGAATGGCCGCAATCATGGTAGCCGTAAGTTCTTTGGGCTCCACAGTGATGGCGTAGCTCTTTGTCAGCTCAACGCCGTCGTAGGCACCGCTCGTGACGGTGAACTTGACCGTAACCGTCGTGTCGTCAACTGTGGGAATGCCGGTTTCGACGATGGCAAAAGTGCCGTTTACCGTCGCGGTGCCGTCCGACGCCGTGCCGGTTGCCGGCAGGCCGTCAAAGAAGGCCGCGTAGGAGGCGCCGTATGTCTGGGTTTCCGAAAAAGCGGCGTCAACCTCGTCCCAGTCCACCGCAAGCGTCGAGAGGCTGATTTCCACGTCCTTGTGATGGGCGCCGCCTTGATCGGTATAGGTGAGGGTGAAGGCGTTGTCAGCAGCCACAGCCTCGGGGTAGACGGTCACGGTGCCGTTCGCGCGCGTGACGCCGTCAAGGGCGCCGATGTCGTCGCTCCATGTGCCGCTGTCCGCGATTTGGGCGCTGTACTGGTCATAAACCTTGGCTGTATACGTATATGTATTGGTCGGTTGGCCCGCCGGCGGAATGATGAGCATGTCGGAGGTGAGCGGCGCGCTGCCGCCCCGCGTGATTTCAATCCGGTCAAAGGCTTGCGCGGCGCGTTTGACGACGATGGAGTCGGTATCGGTAAAAGGCCCTACCGTCGCCGAGACGGTGAAGCCAATTCCGGTTTCGTTTGCAACCGTGGCTTTGGCGCTGTTTGCGACTGAGACGACGCCGTTCGCAATCGTGACGCCGGTCACGCTGTCTGTCCCGTATTTAACCGACCATGTGACGGTCGGCTCAGCAATCGCCGCGCCGTACTGGTCGAGCACCGTGACGGTGAAGGCCGCCGAAGTGTTGGCCGAGGCCCCGTCTGCCGGCACTTCGATGCTCACCTGACCGCCGCCGACCGTGACGGATGCGGCAGCAGACGCGGCGCGCTTGACTGTGATGGAGGCCGTACCGGAGACGGAGCCGACCATCACCGTGACGGTGAGCGACTCTCCCTCGGTATCCGTAATGGCCGCTTTGGCGTCGTTTGTGACCGACACGGCGCCGCCGCTAATGGACACGCCGGCACACTCTTCAATGTCCCAATCGAGCATCTGTCCACCCATCTCATAGCCGTACTGGTCGTAAACCATGGCGGCGAAAGCATCCGAGATGTTGGCATCCTCCCCGTTGAACGGCACGTCGATGCTCTCCTGACCGCCCTCGACCGAGATGGAGGCGACGATGGAATTTTCGCGGGTGATGGTGACGGTCACTTCGTCATCCGTCTCTGTGGACGCAGCCTTCACCGTGATAGTCATGCTGTTGCTGCCGGATCCAAAATTGGAAGCGGCGGTGTTATCCACCGAGAGAAGGCCGTCATTGTCTATGCTGATGCCGGTATATGTACCCAAGATGCTCCAGGTCGGCGAATAGGTGACCGTCTCCCCGCCGTCCTTGCAGGTTGCGCTCATCTGGAGCTCATTGGCAGTTCCGCTTGCCGCAGTCGGCACGGCCACAGTGCCGTCCGTGGGCGCAATCTCAATGTATGTAACTGCACCTTCCGCTGTCGCGTCAAAAGTCGCCGTAAAGGTCAGTGTGTCCGCGCTGCGGGCGTCGTAAGAAATGTCTGTCGCATCCGTGACGTCGACGGTCTGGTCGTCGTTGAACTGATACCCGTCCGCCGCATCCAGCGTCACAGTCGCTTCATAGACCGTGTCGGGGGCAAAATAATCGCCCGCATCGGCGCCGCCTTCGGTTTGCCATACGACCGAGTCAACGGTATAGCCCTCGCCATCCTCAACGGCCGTGTCCGGCTCAGCGTATTTCTGCGGCGCAGCAAGGGAGGTGATGGCGATGGGGGAAGGCGTCATCTCATAAACATCCACCGACAATGTGTCGTCATAATTTCCGGTCGGCGTAACGGAGCTCAAACCGTTATTAAAAGAAAACGACACTACGGAGATTGTAAAGTCGGCGGTTCCATGGATGTCTGCCTTTGCAGTGAATTCAGTCACCAGCAGGTCGCAGTCGCTGACCGACGGGGCATCGTTCGGTGTGTATACCATTGAAAAATGGAAATAGCCGTCTGCCGTATTATTGTTAATCGTGGGGAGACCGCTGCCAGCGGGCTGACCGGAATAATCCGGCGTTCCTATTGTCAACAGATCCTCATCATAGTTCAAGCGGAATTCATAGCTTGAAAGGTTATCCGAGCAGTTGCTTAAAGATACCGTAACGGTCACGGTATCGCCCGCTTTCAAGTCGGCGTCAGATGAAAGAGTATAATTAAGTTCACAGGCTTCTCCGGCTGCGAAAGATGAAATGGGAAGAAGCGACAACACCATAATCAGTGCCAAAGTCACCGAAAGAATACGTTTTTTCACAGAAGTACCTCCTATTATTTCATCATTTCAAAGTCGTTTCATTCAACCGGGAAACTGCTGATAATTCCGCTTGACTTGCGCAAAATCAAAACCGCATCCGTCGCATTTGTATTTGTATCGCCGTTCACATCGCCAAAGATCACGACATTACTGTTTAGCTCAATGATGCCGCTCGAATGGCGCAGGACAAGGACAGCATCTGTTGCATTCGCAACAAAGTCCTCGTTCACATCGCCCCAAATCCCAAGGTTTTCAAGCGTTCCCAATGCGACCGGCTCCCCCAGGCTGCCGCCGGTCAAAAACGCCGTGCCTCCGGTGTAATTCATGGGGATAAAGTTTGCGAAGACGATGGAATTGGCGCCCTCGTCGCTCGCGTCGCTCGCGTCGGCCGTCTTCTGGTCGATGTAGAGAATGTCGTCGGCCGAGAGGGAGGAGGGAAAGCCGCCGCCTTCAAGTGAAGAGGTGCGGATGACCACAAGCAGGTACATGTCGCCCGCCGTAATTGTCGCGGGCGTGTCCGCATCTTCCCCGTCCAGCGTCGCCGTGTAGGTCCAGCGCGGTGCGCTGCCGCCCTTGTCCACACCCGTATCGGCCAAGGCCGCAAACGACAGCACCCCCGTGAGGAGCAATGCCAGGAAGCCGGTTACCAGAAACTTTTTCATATTTCGTAAGCCGCCTTTCTCACTGTATGAGGTCCCGCAGCAGCGGGGAAATGACAAGAAGCACATCCTCCTTGAGCTCCGCCTCGGCGCCGCGGCCGTCCTGCCACGGCAGGTCCTGCTCCGTGATGATGACAAGCCGGTCGGCGTTGTCCCAGTACACCGCCTTGCCCAAGGCCTGCGCCGCAAAGCTGATTGGCACCATCGTGCGCCCGTAGCCGCTCTCGCCGTTGTAGTACAGCGTTTCCGGCGGGACGTCCATCGTCTTTGTCTCGCCGTTGACAGTGTAGACGACGCTGCCGATGGTCATTTGCAGAACGTCGTCGCCTATGGTGATTGTCGCGGTCAGGGTGGCGTCGTCCCAGAGGACTGTGGCGCCCATGGTCTCGGCCAAAAAGCGGACAGGCACCATCGTGCGCCCGTTGCCGTTTTCGCCGGTCTTGATGTAGGGGGTGATCTGCTTTTCCCCCGGATAGAGATGGCAGAGCGCGCCGTCCTTCGCCGCGGCATAGTTGTCGATTTGGAGAATGATGGTGTTCTTTGCGCGATCCGCTTTTGTCATAATATAATTTGCGTTTTCAGTATTTGTGTTTTCGGTATCGGTTATGGTTTTGGAGCCGGTATCAGAACCGCCCAATTCGGATGAGATATTCATTACCGCCTCCGCCGACAGGGAAACGCCGGCTTTCGATATTTCAAGCCCGTTGGGAACAGAGGCGTTATATGCTTTGCCTGTGCCCGAGGTTGCAAGCGCAATTTCGGGGTCTCCCTCTCCAAGGACTGCGAACCTGAAGGATACTACAAGTACGCCCTCAGAGCCGGCCGAAATGTAGTAATCGTCCGGAGATATGGTCGAAGGGTCCTCCGGAAAACAAATGCCAACGAAATTGATAATGTCTTGATCGCTTGGCGCATACCCATAGACATTCATTATGGACGCGTCTTCACCCATTTCAGAGAATCGATTGAAATCTGTCGTTGTCTCCCCTGTACTCCATGAAACGGGAGACACATTGGCCCCGTCATAATTGAATGAGAACTGGAACGCATCAAAATCCGCATCGTAGACCGTCACGCTGACCGTGAACAGCCCGTCCTCATCCGGCGCGGAGGAGAGAAAAACGACCCTCGCCTCACTGTCGGACGCCGCCGCCGGCGCGATCGCAGGAATGAGCAGGCACAGGCACAAGAACAAACTCACCGCTTTTGTAAACAGCCTCATCGTCTTTAGAGTCCTTTCCGAAATCATTCATGGAATTCCGTTGCGCCATGCCAAAAACGCGTAAAAAAGAGTGTTTGGAAATGCAATAAGGCAGCGGGCAGCCGGCCGGTAACAACACCTGTCCGCGCCAAAAAACCCCCGCGGCAATCCCGCCCCGCTACTTTGAAATTATATATCAAGTCGGCTTTGCGTTTCCGGAAATGCCATAATCAACCATCCAAATGTAATATTTAAATAACAAAATGACGAACCTCGAAAGTTCGTCATTTTCGTCTTATTTTTGTTCAATTTGAAAATTCTCAGGCGCCGGCTCTCAGCGCCACATTGGCCGTAAAAGTGTCGTCGGTGAATTTGATTTCAAACGTCCCGTCGTATTTGGCCGCGATGCCCTGCACGATGCTGATTCCAAGGCCGTGAATGAGGGCGTTTTGTTTTTGCGTGACAATTTCGCCGCCCCGCGTCCTGATTTCGTTTTGCTTGGAGTTTTTGATGACGGCAATGAGATACCCCTTGCTCATGCCGGCCCTGACTTCGACAAACCGCCTTGCGCCGCAGGCCTGCTGCAGCTGGCAGGCTTCCAGGGCGTTGTCGAGCAGGTTGAAAAAGACGCTGCACAGGTCGATGGGCTCGACCGAGACCTGCTCCGGGATGTGGACGTCGGCCGTCATTTCAATTCCGGCCAAGGCCGCCACGGCGCCCTTTTGCTCCAGCACAGCGTTGACGATGGGGTTGGCGCAGTATTTCTGTCTTCCGCTGACCGCGACGGCGGCCGACAGGCTGTCGAGCATTTGGGAGGCCTCGGCAAACCGCTCGCCGTCAATGAGAATTTTAATGACCGTGAGCTGATTGTTGATGTCGTGGCAAAAGGCTTTCGTGCTCCTGTCGAGGGTGTCGAGCTCCTTGAGCTGCTCGAATTTCAGGGTTTGGTTTTGCTCGAGCTGGAGCATTTTCTTTTCCATCTCGGCCTCATGGCACAGGCGGTCGATGATGTGAAACGAATAAAAGCCCGCGGCAATGGAAAGGCAAAAGCCGATGGCCATGAAAACCGACTGATTGACCATTCCCCACCGGTCCGCCCCGAAAAGCATGCCGAGCATCAGGCTGACCTGGCTGAACGCATAGATGAAGAAAACCCAGACGTTTATCCCGGAGTCGACAGAGCTCAGCTTCTTGCGCCAGACGACGATTGCGCCGATCATCATGCTGAGACTCAGAATGTTGGTGATGGCTTCAAGCAGGATTCTGGGAAACGACAGCGCCATGAGCTGCGGCAGCGGCTGTTTCAGGATGAGCAAATGAAAGCCCAGCAGAGAAAACTCCGCCAGACTGCTGATGAGAAAGGAAAACCCGAACGCCATGAGCTTCAGGTTCAGACTGTCCCGGTATAAATTAATGACGAGAAGGAGCAGAAGAACGACATACGCGACGGTTTTCACGGCCTGCGGCGGCGGGAAAAGCAGGTTGACGCTGTGAAAAGCGAGCATGAGCGCCACCGATATGGCGGTTGTCGCAAGCGGCTTCATTTTGGGGATGAGCACCGCGTTGAAAAAAAACAGCAGCAGGAACGAACTCACCGACACGTTGATGTATTCGAGTATGTACAAAATCATAGGCTGTCTCCCAAATATCGTAAGAAAGCCGCTTTTGCCGCGGCATACCGCTTCTTGGACACCGGAATCATTTCGCCCGTGTAGAGGCGGATGGACTGCTGGTCAAAGCTCGCGACGCGCTCCATGTTGACGAGGTAACTCTGGTGGCACCGCAGAAATCCCCCGCCCAGCACCTGTTCGAGCTCATCGAGCTTCGCGTAGATTTTCAGCTCCCCTCCGGCGCCGTGAATTGCGGCCACCCGGCGGTCGCTCGAGACATATTGAATGTCCTTGAGGCGCAGGTGGAACACATGGCCTTTTGAGCAGATTTTGACCGACTCGCCCCTGTTTTGCTCGTTTTCGCTGACCGCCATGCTGAGGGCCGCTTCCAGCTTGTCCTTTGCGACGGGTTTTAAAAGAAAATACGTCGGCTTTGCTTCAAAAATGTCCTGTGCGTAGGAGATGTGTCCGGACACGAAAATGACGCTGAGATTCGGGAAATCGCCGGCGAGGGAGCGCGCGACCTGAATGCCGTTCTCATCCCGAAGCTGAATGTCAATAAACGCGATGTCGTCATCGTCGCTCTTTTTTTTGCGCAGGTATCCGGTCAGCTCGTCGCTGCCCGTAAATCCGGCGATCTGACAGTTTTTCCCCTGTTCGCGCATGGTCTTTTCAATCATGGCGCAAAGGCAGTCAAGTTCCTCTTTGTTGTCATCACATACAGTAATATTCAACATATTCCGAATGCTCTTTCCCCATTAATTCTACTTTGTATAATATTGGAAAAACCATAAAGTGTCAATAAAATTCATTTTATTCTTTTTTAAAATCCTTGTAAAATAAACTAAGTGACAGTATTCGCGATTTTTCTTCCCGGCGGCAAAAAAACAGGCGGCCCTGTGCAGGGCCGCCTGTTCATGGATATTGCGCTTGTTTTTCGGCTATTTTGTCAGCAAATTGCAGAGCACCTGCGCCATTTGGGCGCGGGTCGTGGTGCCCGTCGGGGTCAGAAGGCCGCTGCTACCCGAGACGGTGCCGGTCTTGACAAAGAGCGCCATTGCGTCCTTTGCCCAGGGGGCGATGTCCCCCGTGTCGGTGAAGTCCGCAAGCGTTTTGCCGGTTTGACCGCCGGGCAGCAGGTCAAAGGCGTTGTTGTCTGTGAGCGCCCTGAGGAAAGCGCCGGCCTGGGCGCCCCATATGTAGACGGCCTGGGGCAGCGAAAAGCTGTCGAAAACGCACATCGTGACAAGAAAATCCCTCAGCTCCTCCGGCAGCGGAATGTACACGACCTTTTCAATCAGCTTATAAATGCTGCCGGTGTGGGTGTAGCCGCCCTTGGCCGCATATTCGAGCATGATGAGGTAGAGTGCGCTTATCCACGCCTCGGTGTCGGCATAGAGCTGGCGCACTTCAGGCTCAGTCAAATTCATTCCGCAGCTCTTGTAATAGGCCGCAATCTCCCTTGGCGAAAGTTCAAACGTGTCCTTGGTGATGTGGTGCAGGCGGCCCTTCAAAATGAGCTCCTGAAGGTTTTGAAACCGGGCAATTCGCGTGATGAGGACGACGTGAAGGCGCTCGACCCCGCTCTTGGCGAGCAGCTCGAAAAATTCGTCCGCACCGGGGATATTGATGGAATGGTAGTCGTCAATGACCAAAACGGTATTTTCCGGCAAATCGATGTCTTTCAAGAGGGCGATGGCCTCCCGCATGGCCTGCGGGTGGCCGGGAAAGCGCAGGTGGGCGAGGCTCTGGGCGCGCTCGCCGTCCAGCTCGTAAAAGAGGGCGGCAAAGCCGTTCCAAAAGTCGTCGCTGCCGCCGGCCGAAATTCCGTACCACAGCGTGTCTGAGCCGGCCTCTCTCAAATACTCCCGGACGGCCGTCGTCTTGCCGTAGCCCATCGGCGCTTCGACCACCGTGAGGGGATGGGTGAGGATGCCGCCCATCGTATTCATGATCCGATTTGGAAAATACAGGGTTTGCGTATGATATTGCCTTGACCCGGGCACGACCATCCCCCCTATTTGTTCTCCACAATCTATTTCGGCGCTTTGCTCACAAACGATATCGGCATCGGCACTTTCATATTGTCAGTATACTATATATTTTCGCGCGCTTTAAGAAAAGTTCTGAACCCTTGTGTATAAGGCAGGTGTATAAGGCAGCTTTTTTCCTTTGCTCCAATCGGCTGCCCCCCTCTTGCGCAGGGGCATCAGCCGTGGTATGATTTGCCTGTCCCTCGCCTTTACGCGAGAGTAGGGCCGCCTGACGCCATAGACGCCATATAGACATACAGGCAACTTTTTGAAGTGGAGCGTGAGCGCATGCCAAAACCGGAAGGGCTGTTCCCCATCGGCGAAATTGCCGCCACCTGCGGGCTGAGCGTCAACGCGCTGCGGTTTTACGAGTCAAAGCAGCTCGCAAGGCCCGCTTACACTGACCCCGAGTCGGGCTACCGGTATTACAGCCGCGAAGACCTGCTGCGGCTTAGGGCCATTTTGGGGCTCAAAGGCGCGGGGCTCTCCTTGCCCGAAATCAAGGAATATTTAGACGGCAACATGGATAGGAACACGAAAATCGCGGCTCTGGAAGAGCGGCGGGACATGCTGAGTCTTGCGATTGAGGACCTCAAAATCCGCAACACGGCTCCCGGCGACCTCACGGTCTGCGAGCTGAGACTTCCCGAGCGACTCTGCCTTTGCCGGACAATTACGGCCAAGGACGGGGAGGGCGCGCTTCGGGCCATTGGCGGATTTTATGACGAGCTCATTCGCAAGGGCACACCCATCAGCTGCAAGTGGCCGGAGTTTTGCGAATACCCGGACGAGGGATTGCTCAGGGGGGAGTTTCCGGTCACCGACTTCACGGTGACGGCCTGCCTGCCCGTCGACAAAAATAACGCGCCGCCCCATGCCGTGCGCTACCCCGCGGGCGACGCCGTCGCCGTCAACTACCGGGGCAGCTATTACGAGCTCTGGCGAGCTTACGAGGCCATAGGCCTCTACATAGCGGCGCACGGATATGCGCCGGCCGGCTACCCGCAGGAAATTTATCTTGAGACCCAGTCTGACGGCTCCGTTTTGCTCGACGGGGCCTACAACATCACCCGCGTCATCGTGCCGATAAAACGGGGTGAATAAAAAAAGACTGCCGGACAAAGCCCGGCAGTCTTTTTTCATAATCATTTACTTTGTCAGTTCCATAAACCGCGCAAGCATGACCGCGACCTGCGCCCTTGTCGCCTCGCTGCGCGGGGACAGCTGCGTGTCCGTCGTGCCGGCGACGATGCCCTTGGCGACTGTCCACCGCATGGCAGGAATCGCGTACCCCGCGAGCTGCGCGCTGTCGGAAAATGTCGAAAGGTCGGCCGCCGCGCTCCGGTCAATTTCCTTGTACCCCGCGCAGCGGTAGAGGATTGCGGCCAGCTGCTCCCGCGTGATGTTGTCGTTCGGGCCGTAGGTATCGGCGTCATACCCCGTGACAATGCCGTTTTCCGCAGCCCACGCCACAGCATTTGCATAGTAGGCGCCGGTCTCCACATCGGCAAAGGTGCTCGGATTCCCGGCTTGCGGCATGCCCTCGTGCCGCCACAGCACCGTGGCAATCATGCCGCGGGTGGTGGACAAATTCGGACTAAACAGGTTCTCTGTCGTGCCGTTCATGAGGCCGGCCCGTGCGACGGTTTGCACCGCGGCGTAAAACCAGTCGGTCTCCGCCACGTCCTCAAAGGGGTTTTGCCAGACGGATATCTCTTTTGCAAAGAGCGCCTCAATTGTGTGGGCCCGGCGCACATTTTTAAAGGTGTAGCTTGCGGGCACGCCGACGCTTTGGCCGTCCACAAGGATGTCCGAAATGACAAAGCCCTCGTTTGCCGTCACCGTAAAGGTCTTGTCAAGCCCCTCCCGCACCGAGACTCTGCCGGACGGCGATATGCTGCCGCCCGTGCCCGCAGAGGCTGTGACGGCATAATAGGCATAGTCGCTTCCGCCTCCGCCACCGCCTCCGCCGTCCGTCGTCACGGGGAGGGCCGGGCTTGCAGCGCTTGCGAAGCTGTCCGTTGTGGCGGGAATCCGGCAGATGACGCTGTAGGCAGTCCCCGCCGTAAGCTCGGAAAAGGCGCCACCCTCCTGCCAGCTTTCGCCGCCGTCAATGCTGTACTCGAGCCCTGCCACCGCTGCCACGGTGACCGAAGTCGCGGTCTTGCCGCTCAGCTCGGGGGCGTCGGGCGCCTGCGGCCGCGCCGGCACGTCGAGGCTCTGCGGGGCGCTGTCGCCGGTGGCCACCCCGTCGCCCGTTTTCACGATGGAGAGGGTCGTCCCAAACCAACCGTTTTGAATGGGGATAGCGCCGTAGGCGTCCGCGGTGAAAGACACGCCGCCCACTTTGTAGGTCTCGCCCGCCGCAAGGCCCGTGAGCGTCTCGGCAAGATAGTCGATTGCGGCGTCAGGCGTGGCAACGGCCGGAAGCTGCGCAACTGTCAGCAGGACTTCCCTGCCGACGCCGTTTTTCTCCCCCGTCAGGACGACGTCGGCGTCCACGGCCTGCCGTGTGACCGCGGCGGCATCGCCGCTGATATCAACTGCCGCGTGGCCGGAAGTCCACTCGACATCGTTTTCAATTCCGAGCATGAAGTCCTCGGTCACGGAGGCCGTGGTCTCATAGTCGTCCGGCTCCTCCCCCGAATTGTCATAGAGGAAGGCCGGCGTCGCCGAGAGGCAGGCGGCGTTAGTGCCGTCCATATCAAAACCGCCATTATCCGCAAGGCGGGGGTAGAGGTCTTGCGCGAAAGTCCAGTTGCCGTCGTCGCCCATGCTGCCGGCAAGCCCGCTGCCGGTCATTTGCAGGGTCAGGCGGCCTTCGGCCTGCCCCGCCGCGTCGCTGCCGCCGAGCCCGCCCGCCGGGCAGAGCTGTTTGTCATACCAGCAGTCCTGTATGTCTGTCCCGCCGCCAACGTACCCTGCCACGCCGCCTGCCGTGCCGGCCCCGCGCAAGCTGCCCCCACTCCAGCAGTTTTGCACAATCGTCGTGCCGTTGTTGGCTTCGGCGCCGCCCACAACGCCGCCGACATTGCCTGAGCCGTCGACGGCGCCCGTGTTGTAGCAGTACCGCAGGGTGGCCGCAGCGCCGCTGTAGTTGTTTCCGTGGTTGTTGAAAATATGGCCGACCACGCCCCCGACGCTTGCCGACTCGCTGCCGGAGCCGCTGACGGCGCCCATGTTGTAGCAAAACTGCACAGTGGCCGGGGTGACGGCAAACACATTGCCCGCCACGCCGCCGACAATTGAGACCGTGCCGTGGCCGCTGACGGCGCCCGCATTATAGCAGTACCGGATGGTTGTGGAATTGCCGAATGCATTCTGTGACGTCACGCTGTATCCGACCACGCCGCCCGCACGATTTTTCCCGCTGACGGCGCCCGTATTGGCGCAGTACTCTATCGTCGACATCCTGCCTGAAATGTTATAGGTTTCGCCGTACCCGATCACGCCGCCTGCGCTGCTGCAAATATCAATTCCGACGACCGTGCCGGTGTTCCGGCACCGGCTCACCGTGCAGTCCCGGATATAGCCTGTCACGCCGCCGACCCTGGCCTGGTCGGTTCCGGTGGCGATGACCACACCCGCGTTGAAGCAGTTTTCGATGATCGCGTTGTTGCCGTACCCGACCACGCCGCCCACACGGTCTTGGGCGCGGATATAGCTGTTTATGACGCCTGTATTTTTCACCGTGCCGCCGTCGACCAAACCGAACAGCCCCTGAAACCCGTCGCCGCTGTCGATATAAATGCCGCCGACCGTATGGCCGCCGCCGTCAAACCGCCCGGCAAAGGGGCGGCCTGCCCCGCCGATGGGCATCCATGTGTGGAGGGGCGGGTCCGTGTCCCAGTCCGGATAGTCCGACGCGTCGTCGTTTAGCTCAAGGCCGACAAGCATTTTAAAATATTTGCCGCTGTAATTTGTGCCGCCGTTCACCTCATGCGCGAGCCAGGCAAGCTGAATTTCAGTCAGGATGAGATAAGGGGCATCCTCCTCCCCGCTGCCGCCACCGAAGCCGCGCAGCACGGGATACCCGCCGTTCACAGCCCGCGAGGAAAACCAGGTGTCCTCGCCGTACTGGTCGCCCGAGCAGGCGTTTAAAGCGTCCAGGAGGGAGGGGGTATAGGCGTAGTCCCCGGGGTCGCCGCCGATATATTCGTCCTCTTCGGCCTCGCCCAGCCCCTGCTCTTCGGCAAACGGGTAGACGCCGGTCACATCCGCTTCGGCGTCAACGCCGGTCTTGTCGGCGTCCTCCCTCGCCGCGCCGCCCACCGTCTGCCCGGCAGAGAAAAGCCAGTAGGAGGACCCCACGACGCTCCATTCGGGGAGTCCCTGCGCACCTCCCAAAATTCCGCCGACCGCGCCGTCCCCCGCGACGTCGCCTGTGGCATAGCAGTTACGGATGGACGCGGTTCCGCCCATGGAGCCGCTCTCCCCCGCGACGCCGCCGGCATTGGCCGTACCTTCGACGCCGCCCATGCTGTAGCAATTTTCAATGCGGGCCTCCACGCTCTCCCCCATCGCCGAAATGAAGCCCGCAATGCCGCCCGCGGAGTTCTCGCTGCTGATATCACCCCGGTTGCCGCAGTTTTGCACCGTGGCCGCAGTGCCCGAGGCGGCGGCGGTGTTCGTCCCCACGATGCCGCCGGCATAGCCGCCCCCGAGCGCCGTGACGGCGCCCGTATTATAGCAGTTTGCGATGTATGCGCCGCTTCCGAGTGCGCTGGAGTTGATTCCCGCCACGCCTCCGGCGACAGCGTTTACGTCTCCGGCAATGCGGCCCCTGTTTACGCAGCCCCATATGACGCCGCCCTCGCCGTTGCAGCCCGCAATGCCGCCGACGTTGCCGCCTGTCACAGTGCCCGCAAAATAGCAGCTGACGACGGCGCCCTCATTGTAGCCGACCAGGCCGCCGGCCGTATTGAGCCCCTTGATATAGCTCCCCGTCAGGCAGAGATTCCTGATGGAGCCGGCGCTCTTCCCAAACAGCCCCTGAAAGGAGAAATCGTCCGGGTCTGTATAGACGCCCGCGACCGCGTGCCCGCCGCCGTCGAAGTTGGCGGCAAAGGGGACGGCCGCGCTGCCGATGGGCGTCCACGGCTGCGCATCGCCGCCGTCAAGCGAAAACTCGTCTTCCTCCGGAATGCCGTCGCCGTCATCGGCCCAGTCGTTCAGCTCAATGTCGGCCGTGAGGGCGTAATACACGCCGTCCTCGCAGTAGCCTGCGGCCCCGCTGTTGATGAGATACGCGAGGTTTGCAAGCTCCTGCGCGGTGGCAATCTCATACGGGGTGCCGGGCTTTCCGTCCCCGCCCGAAAAGGGGTCCATGGGTTCGCTGTCGGGGTAGACCCAGACGTCTGCCGCCGCCCCCGCCGTCAGGCTGACGGCGGGCAGCAGGGAAAGTGCCATAGACAGCGCGAGCAGTGCGCTTAAAAGTCTCTTTTTCATTTTTTACATCCCTCCCTATTCGGCTGTACCGTATGCGCCGATGGTGCCGCTCGCCCTCGCCGCGCCGCCCTGACAGACCGTGACCTCGTTTGCGCCCGTTTCGCCCGCGACATAGACCGGCGTGTCGCCGTAGGCGGCACAGCCGTCTTCAGCGGAGAAGTAAGTGTCGCACCCGCCTGTCAGGGCGGGCGATTCCGCCGCCAAGGGGGCCGCCCATGTGCCGTCGGACAGCTGCGTGAGGGCCGGCTTCCCGCCTTCATATCCGGCGAAGAGGCCCGGGACGTCAAGCGCCAAAGAGTTCAAAATCGTCAGCTGTTCCTCTTCACAGACGCCATATACGCAGTGGATGAGGGTCACGTCCTCGTCGCCCGTCTCGAGTTCCAAATCGAAGTCGGCGAGGTTTTCCGCAAGGACAGTGTTGACAAAGACGGCCGCTGTGCCGGCGCCAAGCCGGCAGCCGGACACGGCGTTGCCCGCGAAGGTGGAGTTGAGCGCCGTGATAGTCGAGGGGCCCCAGTCGTAGAGCCCGCAGTTGCCGTTGTTCGCGACGGTGCAGTTGTTCATGAGCAGCGTCGCCTCATAGGTGTAAATGCCGTGTCCGCTGTTATTTGTGACCGAGCAGTTTTCCATAACGAGGCTGGCGCCCGAGACCTGAATGGCGGATGTGGAGTCCTCGTGGTCGCGGTCGACCGTGCAGTTTTGCATCAGCGTGTCGCCGCCAAGCCATACGGCCATCTTGCTGCCCGTGAAGATGCAGTCCGTGAGCGTGCCGCCGCCCATGAGCATGAGGGTGGCGCCTTCGAGCGTGACGTTTTCCAGTGTGACGGGCTGCTCCGGCATGAGCGCGCCGCCGTCCTCTCCGCCCACGATGGTCAGGTCTTGAATCGTCGCGCCGCCCTCAAACGTGAACACGGGGTCGAGCAGGTCGGCGTCGGCGTATGCCTCGTTGTGGATGGTGTGGCCGCCCCCGTCAATGACGGCCCCGTCCGGAATGGCGATGGTCTGCGCGATGACAATGGGCTCCTCGGACGAATCCGCCAGCGCCGTAAGCAGCTCCCCGTAGGTCGTGACCCCGGAGGCCTCCTCCCAGTGAGCCGTGAGGGTGACGGTGCCGTCGTAAATCCACTTGGCCGCCCCGCCCTCTGCGCTCAAATAGGTGAGCGCGTCCGGCGAGTAGACAAAGCTGCCGTAGGGGTCAATCAGGAGCACGCCGCCTGAGGTGTACCAGCCCGTAAAGCGGCTTCCCGTCTTCTTCGGATTTGTGATGGCGGAGGTGCGGGTGCCCTCGTACTCCACGGTGGCAAAGCCGGTTCCCGCGGTCGTGGCGCCGTTTGGCGACAGCAGGATGGTATAGGTCTTCTTTTGCCACTGCGCGGTGGCGGCGATGTCCCAGGCCGGCATTTTGGCCGGAATGGCGGGCTCCCAGCCCGTGAAGGTATAGCCCGTTCGTGTCGGCTCTTCGGGCGCCGGAATATTGGAGCCGGCCGCATGGAACGACTGCGTATAGTCGGTGCTGTCCGCGGCGTAGAAGAGCGTGAGAGAGCGGCTCGCGCGGGGGTAGTCGTACCGGAAGACGGTCTCGCCGTCGTTTCGGACAAGCACCTGCTGGCTGACGGGCGTCACATACCCTGCGAAGGTCTTGGTCGGCGCCGTGGCCATCGTATTCCCCTGCGCGTAATAAGTATAGGCCGCCATGAGCGTATAGCCCGATTCGGACGCGCCGTCTGCCACATAGTGCCTGACGGTGTAGGGCACCAAATCGCTTTGACGCCAGCCGGCGTAGAGGATGTGCCCGCCGGGGATTGTCACCTGCGTGCCCGGCTCCACCCTTGTCCCGGAGCCCGTCTCGGCGCCCGTCGCGGGGTCTGTCGTCTTTGAGAGATACCAGCCGGTGAAGGTGAGTCCGGAGCCCGGCGCCGGAATAGAACCCGGCAGGGTGCCGTAGACGAAGTCGTACTGGACGGTCACGGGCGCGCAGGGCAAGCCGCCAAGCGAGTCGAAAGTGACGGCATAGGTCTCGGCCCGCCAGCGGGCGGTATAGGTGAGGTCGCTTGCCGGCATGACCGTCATGATCTCGTCCGGAGTCGAGTCCGGGACGCCGAGCTCCCAGTAATAGAGGCGATAGCCGGGTTTCCAGATGTTCGGCGCCGGGATGCGCCCGCCGTATTTGACCTGAAAGGTGACGTCGGCGTTGCCGGTCTCATCGCCCGCCGCAACAAACCGCACATTATAGGTGGTTCGTATGTAGTAATAGCTCACCGCCGTGCTGCCGTCGGGCGCTATGGTCACAGTCTGTGCGGCGGGCGAGGTGAAGCCCGTGTAGGTGTCTGTGCCGGGCGTCACCGAAGCGTCCGTCGTCCCCGCAAGCCGCTCGGTGTGCACCAGCGTATAGCTCCCCTCGTTTGCGAGGCCCTGCTCGTAATGGCGCACCGTGTAGGCGGTGTCGGTTCTCGGCGCCCATTTCGCATAGAGCGTGAAGTTAGCCCCCGGCATGACCGTAAAGGCGTAGGGGCTCGTGAGCTCCGGGTCGGAATACCAGCCGTCGAAGGTATAGCCGGTTTTGGACGGGGCCGCGAGCGCCGACACCGGCTCCTCGTAGAGGGCCGAGAGGGTGGAGACATAGCTGCCGCCGTTTGGCTCAAAGGAAATGCGGTAGCCGCCGTCGTCGATGTCGTCCCACTGCATGCGATAGGTGCGGGAGATGGGCAGCGAAGAGAAGGCCATGGCCCCGTGATTCCACGTGACGGTCATGTCGCAGGTGAGGCGGCGGTCGCCCGCGCCCGGCGCGACGGTGACGGTGTCTCCGGAGAGGGAAAAGGCGTCGTCTGTGAAAGTGACCGTGAAGTTCGAGGGCGGATAAATTTGCTCAAACCAGCTGCCCTCTCTTAAGTCAAGGGATTTCATGGTGAGGAAGGTCTTGGGCAGCTTAAACGTTTTGTTGTCGTATTTCAGGCGGATTTCCGGCGTGTCCGGGGAGATGAAGTTCACGACCGAGCAGCGGGTTCCGGCGGTCAAGAGCGGCCATTCGTTTTCATAGAGCGTCCAGGACGAGCTGACGGCGCCATTCCCCACCTGCGCCACAAAGTTGATTTCGAGGTAGATGCCGAGCTCAAAATAGAGGGCGCCGGTGCTCAAGGTGGAAGAGACGTCGTTTACACGCCTGTATTCGTAGTAGAAATAGCCGTAGAGCTTGGCGTAGACCCCGCACTCGGCCGTAAATCCCACGCTGTCCCAGTCGCAGTTGAAGAGCCCGACCGCAAGCTCCAGGCGAATTCCCGCCCGTATGCCCAGCTCCCCGAGCACATAGAAGTGGAAGTTGAAGACCTCGTCGGCCAGCTCCTGCGTGTAGCTCCTGAAATTCCGGGCGAAAATGCCGCCGTAAAAGGCATAGCAGGTGCCGCTCGAATACTCAAAGCCGGTGCCGAGCGCCACGTTGACATAGGCGCTGACCACGAAATCGGCGCTGAGCTTAATTTGAATGATGCCGAACAAAATTGACATGCGGTGGTCGAAGATGTTCTGGGTGAAGAGGTCGATCCAGTCGGCCCCGCCCCCCAGCAGCTCGCAGTATGTGTCGAGCAGCTCGCCCACGCCCGACACGATCTCGGCCGAGTCGGTGCTGGTGAGGAGCTCCTGAATTTCGTCCGATACGTCAAACGACATGTCGCCCCCCTGCGAGCGCAGCACCACGTCGATGGACATGGCGGTGTAGTTGTAGACGTTCGTGTATGAATAGATGTTGTAGTCCTTAATCCACCAGAAAATAAACCAGCCGTCCCAGACCGCGTTGCCGGATACGTCAAAGGACACGGACAGCTCCTCGACAAAAGTGGCCGAGCCGCTGATGACGACCTCGCCGTCCCCGACCGAGACGGGTGCCGAGAAGTGGACCGTGACGGCGGCGCGCACGCCGCTGCGCCCGAGCTTCTGGGTGTCTGTGCCGATGTGGGCCTCAACGCTGACCTCGATGTCCCCGGCGAGGCTCAGCGGCGTGACGGCGCCGGCGCCGAGGGCCTCGGGGGTGAGCGTGTAGTCGATGCGCTCCCCCGTCGTCTCCTCAAAGCCGTCCGTAGCCATGGTGACGGCGCTCAGGTAGAGGGCCGCCTGCCGCGCAAAGCCGCTCTCAATGGCCTGCCGCTCAAGGCCTGCCTCCAGCGCCTCCACGTCGGTGCCCTCAAGCAGCGTCTCGCCGCTGACGGGGGTCTCGCTGTAGTAGCCAAGGCCCGCCTGCATCTCCTCAAGCGTCACCGGCTCATACGCCACCGCGATGGCGGCGGCGCCTTCCGGAGTGACGTCGGTCACGACGGCATAGCCTAAAAATTCGTCCTCAGTCGTCTCAGAGAAGACGGGATTTGTATAAAAGCACAGATAGTCGCCGACGTCTATGACCGTGCGCCCGTCGAGCCCAATGTCTGAAAACTGGGAGAAATCGAGGTCCTCCAAATCGGCCGTGACGCTGTCGCCCTCCTGCGAATAGCCCCCGTAGGTGCTGCCGTCCCCCACGTAGATTGGCAGCATGTCGGGCAGTGCCAGCACGTTTTCGGTCGCCGCCTGCATGTAGCTGATTTCAGTTCCGTCAACGCCGGTCACTTCCACGTAGGCGATGTCCTGCGTCAGAATGTCCTCATTGTCGGCATCGGCGTCGGGCGGCGTGTCCCCCGAATAGACGCAGAGCGTATCGCCGACGGAAAGCGCCTCGCCGCCGCCGTATGTAAAAGTGCCGGCGATCTCGGTGATCTCCTCGTCGCTGACAAGCGGCACCGAGAGCGAGGCGACACTCTCGCCGTTTTTAATGATGTCGGAGAGCTCCCCCGCCGGTATGTAGCGGATGCCGCCCGAGAGCGGCAGGTCGTCCGCCTCCTCCTGCTCAATTGTGAAAGAGCAGGTGCGCACGCTCCCCTCTCTGCCCGAGAAGGTCAGGGCCTCCTCGTCCAGTGTCAGTGTATAGGCGGCCCCCGGCGTAAAGCCGCCGCCCGCCTGTACGATATAGCTGTCCTGCGGGCCTTCCTCGACTTCAAGTGTTTCGGGCTCGCTGCCGTCGGCCCGCGCCAGCGTGAGGGCGCCTTGCACCTCGGCCTCATTCATGGAGTCGTCCGACATAAGCGTGAAGGAGAGCGAAGTCTCCTGATTTATAAGGGCAAAGCGCTCGTCCTGCATGCTGGTGACGCTCTCGAGCTCGGCGTATTTGGCGTAGAGCGTCAGGCTTGAAGTGACGGCTATATCGGCCGTGAACTGGCTCGCAAACGACGGCTCTCTGTACCAGCCCAAAAAGACAAAGCCCATTTTCTGCGGCGTCGGAAGGTTCGGGACAGTGCCGCCCCGCGGGACGGTCACGGCGGCAATTTCACTGCCGCCGTCCGTGTCAAAGCGGACGGTGCAGCGTGAAGGGGTGCCGCCGTCATCGTCACTGTGACTGCCGCCGCTGCCGCCGCTGTTTTCTGGGGCGAGGACCGGCACAGTCTCGCTTTGGGCCTCGGCCGTCTCGTGGACGCGCATTCCGACAGTGGCGCACTCGGCCCTTGACAGGGCGGCCCTGGGGTTGAAGTTGCCGTTTTCGTCCCCGCCGAGAAGCCCCGCCCGCCACAGGCGCAAAACGGCGTCTTTGGCCCAAAGCGACACGGCGGACAGGTCACCCGGGCCCGCGGCCTCGATTTCATCGTCCATGTCAATTCCCAGCGCCTCAAAGAAGCGGGCGGTGAAGACCGCCATCTGCTCTCTCGTGACAAGGCCGTCCGGCTCAAAACGGCCCTCACCCGTGCCCTGCGTAATTCCGTTTTCCACCGCCCAGGCGATATAGGGCGCGTAGTAGGCGCCCTCCCCCACATCGGCAAAGCCGCCTGTATGCGGATAGTCGGCGGGCTCTATTCCCGCAATGCGCCCGAGGACGGTCACGAACATGCCCCGCGTCATGGCGCCGCCGGGGTCAAACAGGCCGGCGCCGGTGCCGTTGAAAAGCCCGTTTTCCACCGCGTAGCCGACAGCTCCGTAATACCAGTCGGACTGCGCGACGTCTGAAAACGCCTCCCTTTGGGGCGCCGGAGCCCCGCCGCCGCTTTGAAGGTCGGCAAAGGCGTCTATGGGCAAAAGCGATATCACAAGACACAAAACCAGTGTCAGGCTGAGCACTCTTCTTTTCATTCTTCTCCGCCTCTTTTCGCAAATTTGGATTCGGCTGGCTGTTTATTTTTTTGCCCCGGACGCGCGGCGCTTTTCCATGCGCGCGTCAATTTTCTCCCGAAGGCAGACAGGGCACCCCGTGCCCCCGCGAACCCGGGAGGAGAGCTGGGTCTGCCACGAATGGCCCTTTTCACATTTCCACCAGACACGGGCCGTGCTGGTGGCGGCTATGCTCTCGGGCGTGAGGGGCGCGTTTTTCTCGGCGTCCCACTCCCTCAGCAAATCGTCTTTGCCGTGTTTCACACAGTGGCTGTATAAGCTCATAAATGTCTCCCCCTTGTTCATGCAAAAGCCCGTCTGAAATTTTCCTGACATCCATATTGTTTTGAGCATACACCTCGTGTTAACGCGAGAGTCAACCCCCAAACGCGTAAAATTTACGTTAATTTGACAAATTTCTTTATTTTTTTGACCCGATGTAACCGCCGATAAGCCTGACGCACAACCGTGGAATTTACATAAATCAGGAGTCATGAGATTTATGTAAATCTCTTTCCAATTCGCCCCGGATGTGCGACAAAGGCTCTTGTCTCGCGTCAAAACCCATGATAAACTGATACCGGCGCCAAAAAAAATGCGCTTTTCGGGGCTCGCGGATGCCCTTTGTCTGAGGTAATTAAATGAACGCCATACTCTTAAAAACAAAAACCGAGCTGCCAAAACCGGGGCCCTTTGTCATTTCGCGGCCCCGGTTAAATCAAAAGCTGTCATCCTGCTTAAAGCGAAAGCTCACGCTGGTGACGGCCCCTTCGGGCTACGGCAAGACGGCCGCCCTGCAAAAATGGGCCGACGGCTGCGGGGCGCCCTGCGTGTGGCTGACGGCCGACGCCGGGGACAACGACCCCCGCGTGTTCTGGCGATATGTCTGCGCCGCGCTCGACGCCGTTTTGCCCGGCGTCAGGGAGGACACCGACTATGTGTTCTCCTCACAGGAGCTGCTTGAGGCCAACACCCACATCAAAATCATCATTGACAGGGCATGCGAGCTCGCGCAAGACTGCGCACTGATCATCGACGACACGCAGGTCATCACAAACTGGCAGATTTTCAAAGGGCTGTCCTATTTCACCGACTTTCTCCCCCAAAGGCTGCATCTCGTGGTCATCGGCAGGGCGCAGCCGGGGGGCGGCCTTGCGGGATATGAGCTAAAGTCCGGTTATTATCACATCGGCGCGGGCGACCTGCGCTTTCGCAAAGAGGAGATTGCGGCTTTTTTTGAAAAAACGGGGCTGCCCGTCACCCCTGCCGACATTGTGAAACTTGAAAATTATACCGAGGGGTGGGCGGCGGCCCTTGTGGCCATTGCGCTCTCCATGGAAAACCTGCCGGGCGTGACGGACCTGGCGGCCGGCATTTACAGGAGCAGTTACAGCATTGAGCAATACCTCCAAAACGAGGTTTTCAGCGTGTGGACGGCCGAGAAAAGAAGGTTCGTCCTCGAAACCTCCGTTTTAGGGACTCTCAGCGGCGAGCTTTGCGACTATGTCACGGGCGGGGGCGGCGCGGCGCAGACGCTTGCGGGGATGAGCGCGCGAAATGAATTCGTCATTTCGCTTGACGGCCAAAACTACCGGTATCACAACATTTTCCGGGAATCCCTCTATCAGCTCTTCATGCGCACCGAGCCCCACCGGGTTCGCGAGCTCCATGCCCGGGCGGCGGACTGGTACTGCCGTCAGGGGCGAGTCCCCGAGGCCATTGCCAATTACCTTGTCGGACTGCGGTATGAGGAGGCCTACCGCCTCATTGACGGGCAGCTGGGCGAGCTTGTGATGGCAAACGCTTTCGACACCGGCATCGCCTGGCTTTGCGCGGTGCCAGAAGCCCTGTGGGAAAAAAGCCCCCGGGCGGCCGCCTTTTACTCGGCCTACTACACGCAGAGCCGGCAGTACGACCTTGCGCACAAATGGCTTGAAAAAGCCAAAGAGCTGCTGGCGGACACCACGGAGCCGGGGCGGCGGGAAATGAAGAATGTCGTCAATTTGCTCTGGCTTTATTTGCTTTTAAACGAAGGAAAAACCGGGGGGCCGCAGGCTTTGCCCGTGGAATTTTCGCCCGGCGAAAACCGGAAAATGCTTGCGAAATACCTCGATTTCAACCGGTCGGACATCTATTTTTACCGCTGCCCGGTCAGGGCTATGGCCGATTTGGCCGTAGAACATCAGGACAAATTCGAGGTCATCCTCAGCGAGTACCGGAAACTCGCTTCGGTCAACCCCGGCTATTCGCTTTTGGCGCAAGGCGAATATTATTATGAGAACAACCGCCCGGACGAGGCCATGCCCTACCTCACCGCCGCCGTTGAGCGGGCGCGGGCAGCCGAGTGCCCCGGCGTCATGGTGCCGGCCATGGTCGACCTTGCGCGCATCAAAAGGGCAAAGGGCGACTTGGCGGGGGCATTTGAGGCGCTGGAGGCCTGCGAGGAGGACCTGAAGCCCCTGAACCGGTACCATTGGTTCAGCCTTGTCAGGGCTTTTCGAGCGCGCCTGTCTCTCGAAGCCGGCGATGTGGACACGGCCCTTGGCTGGGCGGGGGAAAATAAGCTCAGCATTTACGGGGAGCTAAATCCAATCAACGAATTTGAACTGCTCGTGTTTGCAAGAGTTCTTATGAAAAAAAGAAAATACGAGGACGCCCGCCTGCTGCTGCTGAGGCTTTTGGCCTTCGCGGATGCCGAGGGCCGGCCCCACAGCAAAACCGAGGTTTTAAACCTGCTCTCAATTGTCGCCCGGAAGAAAAACGACCCCGCCCTCATGGCGCAGTACATGGAGGAGTCGCTTGCCATCGGTATGGAGAAGGGGTTTGTCAGAAGCTATCTCGATGAAGGCCGGGAGCTCCTTGAGCCGCTGAGGCACATGGTGGGGAAAAGCGGCGGAGAGCACAACACAGCCGCTTTTGCCGGCGGCTTAGCCGCTCAAATCGAGGGTGAAACGGGGGCGGCCGCCCCCGCCGCGGGGACACAGCCCGCGGACAAAATCAGAAAACGGCTGACCGCGAGAGAACTCGAAGTGCTGGAACTGCTCTACGCCGCCCGCACAAACGATGAGATTTGCGAGAAGCTCGGCATTGGGCTTCGGACCGTGAAAACCCACACCGGCAGCATCTATGCCAAGCTGGGGGTGGCAAACCGGGTTCAGTGCAACAAGCTCGTCCGGGAGGCCGGCATGTTTGAGCCCGGATAAATC
>DATMZG010000049.1:0-24952 GCA_035560415.1 Candidatus Acidiferrum sp.
TCGGCTTCACCGAGCTGCTCCCGCCCGACAAGGTCAAGCACACTGCCGAGAAGAAGCTGGGCAAAAAGCGCCCGCAGCTGGTCCCGATCAACAACGCCGCGTTCGACAAGGGCATGGAAGTCGGCAAGGCCGCGAAATAAACGCTGCTTGTCCCAAAAACCCAAACGGCAAACATTTTTGCTCCGAAGGAGGATATTAACATGCCCAAAGTGGAAATCCGCGCCGAAAGCTGCAAATCCTGCCTGTACTGCGTCAACGTCTGCCCGAAAAAAGTGTTGGCGGAAGGCAAACACGTCAACTCCAAAGGGTACCTCTATGTCGTCCCCGTGAACCCGGAAGCCTGCATCGGCTGCAAAATGTGCGCCGAGATGTGCCCGGACGCGGCAATTGAAATTTATAAGTAAGGGGGTACGTCAATGGACCGGACCTTTATGAAGGGGAGCGAGGCCATTGCGGAGGCGGCCATAAGGGCCGGCTGCCGCTTCTTCGCGGGATACCCCATTACGCCACAAAATGAAATTCCCGAATATTTCTCCCGCAGGATGCCGGAAGTTGGCGGCGTCTTTGTGCAGGGCGAGTCCGAAGTGGCCTCGGTCAACATGGTCATGGGCTCCTCCGCCACCGGCACGAGAGCCATGACCTCGTCCTCCTCCTGCGGAATTTCTCTCAAGACCGAGGGCATCTCCTACATCGCGCAGGGCAAGCTACCGTCGGTCATCGTCTCGGTCATGCGCGGCGGCCCCGGCGTCGGCTCCATTCAGCCGGCCCAGCAGGACTACTTCCAGGCCACCAAAGCCATGGGCAACGGCGGATTCCATACGCTGGTCTATGCCCCCGCCACGCTGCAGGAGGCCATTGACACCATGAGTCTGGCCTTCGACAAGGCCGAGCAGTACCGCTTCCCCGTCGTCGTGCTCATTGACGGCTTTACGGCCGTCATGATGGAGCCGGTGGCGCTGCCCCCCATGAAGACCGACGAGGAGATCGCCGCCATCTACGCCAAAAACGACGAGTGGTCGGCCACCGGCAAAAAGCACAAGGACGACCCGCTGCGCCATGTCCTGTTCGGGGATGGCGCAAAGCGCGGGACGCTCCAGACCCAGAACCGCACCGACGAGGCCATGTACGAGACCTGGGCCGAAAAAGAAGTGCAGGTCGAGGAGTACATGCTCGAGGACGCCGAGGTCGTCATCGCGGCCTACGGCATCTCGGCCCGCATTGCCAAGGCCGCCATTGAGGAGCTGCGCTCCGAGGGATACAAAATCGGCATGATCCGGCCCATCACGGTCTACCCCTTCCCTTACGAGAACTTTGAGAAGCTCGACATGGGAGGCAAGGTCAAAGGCATTCTCGACTGCGAGCTCTCCATTCCGGCCCAGATGATTGAGGACGTGAGGCTTGCCGTCGGCCGCAAGGCCAACATCAGGACCTGCCTGCGCTCGGGCGGAGAGATTTTAAGCCGCACCGAAATCGTCGAAGCGGCCAAAGCCATGTTCGAGAATAAGTAAAGGAGGGGCAAAAATGGAAAAAATCTACGAGAGATCTTCGGGTCTGATTCCGGGCGGAGTCACCGGCTTTTGCCCCGGATGCATGCACAGCACCACCCATAAGCTTTTGGGCGAAGTCTTTGCCGAGCTTGGCATTGAGGGCGACGCCGTCTGCGTCTACGGCATCGGCTGCTGCTCTTTGGGGCGGCACATGCTCAAAGCCAACGTCATGGGCGCCCCGCATGGGCGCGCCTGCGCCGTGGCCACCGGCATGAAGCGCTCCCGCCCCGGCAAAGTCATCTTTACCTATCAAGGCGACGGCGACCTCGCCTCCATCGGCCTCGCCGAGACCATGTCGGCGGCCAACCGCGGTGAGAACTTCACGGTCATTTTCGTCAACAACTCGACTTACGGCATGACTGGCGGCCAAATGGCCCCGACCACCTTAGTCGGCATGAAGGCGACGACGGCCCCGTCCGGCCGCGACCCCAAGCAGCACGGCTACCCGATTCATATGTGCGAGCAGCTGGCGGGGCTCAAGGCGCCGGCCTATCTCGCCCGGGTCACCTGCACCACGCCCGCAAACATCAAAAAGGCCCGAGAGGCCATCAAAAAGGCCTTCCAGTATCAGTTGGACGGCAAGGGCTTCTCAATGGTCGAGATCATGTCCAACTGCCCGACCAACTGGGGTATCTCTCCGCTTGAGACCCTCGAGTTCATGAAGGAAAACACGCTCAAGGAGTATGAACTGGGCGAGTTCAGGGCGGTATAGTTCAAACACTTGAAGAAAAGGAGGGGTGTATACACTATGGCAAGAGAATTCATGAAAGGCAGCGAGGCCATCGCCGAAGCCGCCGTCCGGGCGGGCTGCCGCTTCTTTGCCGGTTACCCCATCACACCGCAAAACGAAATTCCCGAATATTTTGCCCGCAGACTGCCTGAAGTCGGCGGAACCTTCATTCAGGGCGAGAGCGAGATCGCATCGGTCAACATGCTGTACGGCGCAGGCTCCGGCGGCACCCGCTGCATGACCTCCTCGTCTTCCTGCGGCGTCGCCCTCAAGTCGGAGGGCATCTCCTATCTGGCTGCGGCCCGGTTCCCGGCCGTCATCTGCTCCGTGATGCGCGGCGGCCCCGGCTGCGGCGACATCAAGCCGGCCCAGCAGGACTATTTTCAGGCCACCAAGGCCTCCGGAAACGGAGGATTTCGCACCCTGGTCTACGCGCCGGCCACCGTGCAGGAGGCGACCGAGCTGCTGCCCCTGGCCTTTGACAAGGCCGAGGAGTACCGGTATCCCGTCATCGTGCTGGTCGACGGTTTTATCGCCGTCATGATGGAGCCGGTCGAGCTGCCGAGAATGCGCACAGATGAAGAGGTCGCGGGCTATAAGAAGGCCAACGAGAAGTGGTCGATCATCGCCCGCGCCGAGGGCGAGCCCAAGCGGATTCTGGGGCTCGAGTACGAGCCGTCGGTCATGGAGCAAAACCGCCGCGAGGAGAAGATGTACGAGCACTGGAAGAAGACCGAGGTCATGTACGAGGAGTATCTGACTGCGGACGCCGAGGTCATTGTCACGGCCTACGGCACCTCCGCCCGCATCGCCCGCTCGGCTGTCGACGCGCTCCGGGACGAGGGGCATAAAGTCGGGCTCATCCGGCCAATCACCCTCTATCCCTTCCCGGTCGAGGCCTTTGAGAAGCTCGATTACGGCAAGCTGAAAGGCATTCTCGTGGCCGAGATGTCCATTCCCGCGCAGTACGCGGAGGATGTCGACTACGTGGTCAGAAAGCGCACGCCCATTACAACCGTGCTCACCTCCGGCGGCGTCATTTTGACCCGTGCGGAGATCATCGACGCCATCCGTGCGATTTTCAACAAGTGAGGGGGATAACGATGGAAAAAATTTATGAGAGATCCCCGGTCCTGTCTCCGGATGCCGTCTCCGGGTTTTGCCCCGGCTGTTTCCACAGCACCATTCACAAAATTTTCGCTGAGGTCTTCGATGAGATGGGGCTCGGAAAGTCACCCATCTGCGTCTACGGCATCGGCTGCTGCGGCAACGGAACTTTTTATCACGACTTGAACTCGATGGAGACGGCCCACGGCCGCGCCGCCGCCGTTGCGACGGCCCTCAAGCGCACCAACCCCGACCGCGTCGTCTTCAGCTACCAGGGCGACGGCGACTTGGCCGCCATCGGCCTGTCCGAGACCATCTATGCCGCAAACCGCGGCGAGAACATCACGGTCATTTTCGTCAACAACGGCACCTACGGCATGACCGGCGGCCAGATGGCCCCGACCACCCTGGTCGGCCAGAAGGCCACGACCGCGCCCAAGGGGCGCGACCCCGAGGAAGTCGGCTATCCGCTGCACATTCCGGAGCTCTTAAACTCCCTCAAAACGCCCTACTATCTGGCCAGAGTCACCTGCACCACCCCCGCCAACATCAAAAAGGCCAAGGCGGCCTTAAAAAAGGCCATTCAGTACCAGATTGACGGCAAGGGGTATTCCATGGTAGAGTTTTTGTGCAACTGCCCCACCAACTGGGGAATGACGCCGCTCGAGTCCATGGACTATATCAACGAGACCGTCATGAAGGAGTATCCGCTCGGCGTCATTCGGGATAAGGGCGAAGAGGAAGCAAAAAAAGAGAAATAACCCTTCCGGCGGGACGGCCGGTGCACCTTTTGCCCCGCCCGGCGCTGCCATAAACCGGCACAGACTTTCCCGCATATTCCGCCGCTTTGCAGCCGGCGGAGTATAGATACTTTTCAGAGAGAAAGAGGAGAACACATGTCGAAATTCACGGAGATGTACAAATCCAAAGTGATGTCTGCCGAGGAGGCGCTGAAGCAGATTCCGGACAAGGCGCTGATTGCCACCGGCTTTTCGGCCCTTGAGCCCCGCACCTGTCTGGAAAAACTCCACACCATCTACGACAGGATCAACGAGGTGTCCCTGTATGGCGGCGGCGGCGGCGACTACGAGTATGTCAAAGAGCCCTATATCGATAAGTTCTTTGTCACCACCAACTTTTACGGCGGCCTGACCCGCAAGCTCCACCCCACGGGCCACGCCTCCCTCATCCCCATGCACCTGCATGCCTGCTACACCCGGTACTACGACGTCAACAAGCCCAATGTCATCATCACCTCGGGCACGCCCATGGATAAGCACGGCTACTTCAACCTGTCGCTGGGCGGCTGGGAGAAGGCCTTCCTGCCCACGGCCGACGTCGTCATCGTCGAGGTCGTCAAAGACATGCCCAAGGTGGCCAGCGAGTATGAAGTTCACATCTCGCAGGTCACGGCTGTCGTCGAGACCGACCGCTCCACCCCCGGTTTTGACCCCGGTGTCCTGACCGACGTCGACAAGGCCATCGGCGCCAACGTCGCCGCCCTTGTCAAGGACGGCTCCACGATTCAGCTCGGCATCGGCGCCGTGCCGGACGCCGTCGCCATGGCCTTTATGGACAAGAAGCACCTCGGCGTCCACACCGAGATGGTCACCTCCTCCCTGGCCGCGCTGGCCGAGGCCGGCGTCATCGACGGCTCCAAGAAGACGCTGCACCCGGGCAAGCTCATCGGCTCCTTCGCCAACGGCTCGCGCGCCCTGTACGACTTCATGGACGAGAACCCCACGATTTACATGCGGCCGACCTTCTACGTCAACGACCCGTGGGTCATCGCCCAAAACGACAACATGGTCTCCATCAACACCTGCATTGAGGTCGACCTGGTCGGCCAGATCTCCTCCGAGTCAATCGGCCCCCGCCAGTTCTCCGGCACCGGCGGCCAAAACGACTTCGCCGAGGGCGCCATCCACTCCAAGAACGGAATGTCCATCATCGCAATGGCCTCGGCCGGCACCAAGAAGGACGGCACCAACTTCTCCAAAATCAAGTCCATGCTGACCCCCGGCGCCATCGTCACCATGAGCCGCAACAACATCGACTACATCGTCACCGAGTACGGCGTAGCCCCCATGAAGGCCCGCACCATCCGGGACCGCGTCAACAACCTCATCGCCATCGCCCACCCCGACTTCAGGGCCTCGCTGCGCGAAGAGGCGAACAAGCTGATGCTCTGGTAAAATGAGACTCGACAAATATCTCAAGGTTTCCCGCATCATCAAGCGCCGCACCGTCGCAAACGAGGCGGCGTCAGGGGAGCGGGTGACGGTCAATGGCCGGACAGTCAAGCCAGCCTATGACGTGAAGCCCGGCGACATCATTGAAATCACTTTCGGCGAGCGGTCCCTCAAAGTCGAGGTGCTCGCAACGCCGGAGGTCGTCCGCAAGGACGACGCGACGGCGCTCTACAAGGTCTTATAAAACAAAGCCGCCCCTGCAGGGGCGGCTTTGTTTTATCTTCTCACTTGTTTTCGTACATCTCAAGCAGCGCGTCGACTTCAGCCGCAAATTCGGCCGGCGTCTCGCCCTCTTTTTGGCGGATGGTCTCGAACACCTCAAACTTAAAGGCCTGCGGGCCGTATTGCTTCCACTCCTCCGCGAGCTTTAGGTAGGAGCAGGAGTTTGTCGCCTGCGAGAACAAAAAGCGGTTCTCCGCCCCTTTGATGTCGCGGGTCGCCATGAGCAGCCGGCTGCCGGTGACGGTGTTGGTAATGGCGCAAACGCCGCCCGCCTTTTTCGCGTCGCTGGCCTTGTAGCTCGCCGTCAGCTCACGCCTGCGGTCTTTTTCCATAGCCCATGTCCTCCAGCAGCATTGTGAGGGTGGACAGCCGCTCGCCCAGAAGCTCGTCGTCCTTGGCGACGGCCGCCAGCAGCAGCTTCATGTCCTCGTCAAGGTTTTCATTGTCGGTACACAGCGCCACGGTCATGGCGCCGCCCTGAAGCCCCACCCGGTCAATTTCCGGGTGTCCCTTGTCGTAGAGGTGATAGGCCTCGCGCAGATAACCGAGTGAGCGCACCGTGAAAATGGCGAGGTCGAGCACCCGGTGAATGGGCAGCTCCTCCGACTGGCGGGACCACTTGCCGCCGGTGTGCCGCCAAACTTTTGCCGAAGCGTCGACCTTGCCGCGGTCGTTCCACTGGGCAAGGCCGACCGAAAGCCCCTGCACGTCGGTCGCGCCGGCGCTGCGGCCGTCGACCGCGGCGTAGTCGGGGCTGATGATGACGGGCTTGTGTTTTAAAAGAGTCGGGATTTTTTCTGACATGGGGAAGCCTCCGCAGTTTATAAATTAGTAATTTACTAAATTATAAACTGCGGAGGCGCTTTTGTCAAGTCATAATTCTTCCTATGGTTGTGTTGTGTTGTGCGCTATAGCGTGAGCATTTCGACTGAGCGCACTTCGCCCCCCTCCACATCGAGCAGGGCAGCGGTGGCCGACAGCACCTTGACGCCACCGGCGGAGCCGGGGTTTAAGACGTGCAGCCCCTCATGCACCCGGTAGTAGAAAAAGTGGGTGTGGCCGTACATCAGCATGTCGGCGCCGGCCTCGGCCGCCGCCGTCAGGGCGTTTGCGAGCCCCCGCTCAACAAAGCGGGTGTGCCCGTGCATGAGCAGCATTTTCACGCCGCCGAACACGACTTTAAGCTCCGTCGGCTCGGGCTCGCCCCGGTCGTTGTTGCCGAGCACGGCGGTGACCGGGAGGCCCGACTGCCGGGCAATAAGCCGGGCGTCGGCCGTCGTGTCGCCGAGGTGAATGACCTGAGAGACCTCGGGGTGGGCTTCAATGCAGCGCAGCACAGGTGCAATCAAGCCGTGGGTGTCGGAAATAATTAGCAGTGTCAAGGTAACGCCTCCTGTTTTCGTGCATAAAATAAGTGTAACGGAGGTGCGCGATGATGAATAAGAAGAATCGGATCGACCCGAAGGTTGATGAGAAGCTGATAAAGGCCGCCCAGAAGTCGCTTGGTCAGGAGGCCATGGATAAGGTGCGTCAGATGGACCCCGGCGAAATCGACAGGATGCTCAGACAGATATCGGACGACGATATGGCCAAGCTGGAGGCGGTGCTCAAAGACCCGAACAGCTTATCCAGAATGATGACCCCCGAAAATACGGCGAGAATCAAAAAGATACTGGAGGGATAGATGTGGCCGACCTGAGCGAGCTGCTTGGCGGAATGCTGAAAGACCCTGAAAACGCCGACAAACTTCGCCGCATCGCGTCCATGTTTGCCGGGGGGGAAGACGGCGCGCCGTCGATTCCCACAGGGGCCGATGGGCACGTCGGGGGGCGCGGCGGCGGGGACAGCGCCGAAACCGCGGCGCTGCTCATGAAAGTCATGCCGCTGATTTCCCAATACGCCGACGGAGACAGAGACCCAAAGGTGCAGCTTTTGTTCGCGCTGCGCCCTTATTTGACGGGCGACCGGCGGGATAAGCTGGAGGACGCGGTCATGTTCCTCAAACTGTCCCGGCTGATTGGACCGGCAAAGGAAATGTTCGAATAGCATAGGAGGTGACACCATGTACAGCCGCAGCTTTGGCGACGATGAACAAAATTGGAACGTAAATTCCCGCGACGGGGAAAACGCGCCAAAGCGTCAGCAGCAAAAGCAAAGAAGTGAACAGCAAGACAGGACAAAGAGCTCCGGCTCGTCCAAATCAAAGCCCGAATCAAGACAAAAACAAGAGAAGCGGCAAGAGCCCAAGCAGGAGACAAAGCAACGGCAAAAGCAGCCTCCGAAATCGGAGCACTCCGAGCGGGGAGGGCGAAAAAAGACACCGTCCCCGCCGCCGGCGCCCGTCAGAAGCGATGGGGGAATTCTTGACAAGTTATTCTCGGGAGACTTCCCAACACAGGACCTGCTGCTTTTGGGACTCATTTTGCTGCTCATCATGGAGGACGCCGACGACGACATCCTCATCATACTGGCCGTGTTGCTCTTCGTGGGCTCGTAGCGGCCGTTTCTAAAAGAAATCCACAATGCCGCCGAGCTGCGTAAAGTCCTCGAAAAAGGCGGGGTAGGACTTTGCGACCGACTCGGCCCCGGCAAGTTCGCACGTTCCCGTGCAGGCCGACGCGACGGCCGCCGCCGCCATTGCCGTGAGGTGGTCCCGGGAGACATCGGCCCGGCCGCCCGGCAGCGAAGTGCGGCCGGAAATGCGAAGCCCCTCCTCAGTGACTTTTATGTCGGCGCCAAGCCCCGAAAGCGCCGCGGCTAAGTATGCCTGTTTGCCGTCCCCGCCGTCCGCAGGCCGGCGGGAGCCGGTGATCAGGGTGTCGCCGCGGGCAAAGCAAGCGGCTGCGGCGAGCGCGGGAACGAGGTCGGGGAAGTTGGAGGCGTCAATGGTCCCTCCGTGCAGCGGGCCGGCTGTCATGTGTCCGCCCTTTCCACCAGCACCCATTGACAGGAGCAGCGAGGAGACGCACCGGTCCCCTTGGGCCGACGTCGCGTCAAGCCCGCGAAGCTCGACATCCCCGGCGATGGCGCCGGCCGCGAGCAGGGCGGCCCCCGCAGTCCAGTCACCGCCGACCTTATACGTACATCCAATGTAATTTTGCGGTTTTACGCTGAACTCCACTTTGCCGGCGGCCCGGTTTTCGGTGTAGTAGACGCCAAATCGGGCGGCGATGTACCTTGTCAGCTCCAGATATGTAGCGGACTCGGGCGGGGCCGTGAGCCGCACGACCGAGGGGCTTACAAGCAGCACGAGCGCCTGCAGGAGCCCCGAAATGAACTGAGAGCCGACATTTTCCGGCAGGAGATACCTGCCGGGGCGAAGCTTGCCCGAAAGCAAGAAATCACTGCCGTCCTTTGTCAGCCGGGCGCCGAGGGCCGGCAGCACCTCATCGTAGGGCTCGGCAAAGCGGCCCGCAAGCCGCGCCGAGCAGACAAAGCGGACAGGTAGCCCCAGCACTGCGTAAATCGGGACCAAAAACCGCAGCGCCGCGGCGCAGTCCCCGCAGTCGACCACGAGCGGGGAGGCCGGCGTATAGATGTCCTGCCGCGGCCGGAAGACCCTCGCCGTAAAGCAGTCGACCTGACTTTTTGTCCCCCGCACCGGCGAGAGGGCGGCGCTGCGCACCGTGAGCTTTTTGTCCCCCTCCGTGAAGTCTGCCAGGGGCTTTAACCCCTCCAGCGTGCGGCGCACATCCTCACAGGCGGAAAAGCCCTCGATGACCGTCTTCCCGACTGCGAGGGACGACATGATGAGGGCGCGGTGGAGCTCGCTTATGGAGGGCGGGGCGACTATGGCGCCCCGCAGCGGGGAGGGGGTGATGCGCGCTGTGGCCATTTTGTCTACCTCACATCAGGAGCCGCCGGTAAAAGCCGTCCTCCGACAGCCTGCCGACCACCGAGACCGACAGCCGCTCCCCGACGATGACCTCGTCAATGACTGCGGCAATGGCCCCTTGGTCGACGGCGTCAATCTCGGCCGTCAGCTCCTCCACGGGGCGGATGCGGCCGTACTGCATATAGTCGCGGGCGTTGAAGCCCATGCGGGAGTAAGTGCTCTCAAATCCGGTCACAAGGCCGGTCTTGATCTGCTCACGGGCCAAGAGCAAGTCGTCCTCCGTCACGCCCTCGGCCTTGAACTTGCGCAGCTCCTCAATGATGACGGCTGCGGCCTGCTCCTCGGCCGATTTTTGCTGGGCCGAGTAAATCATAAAGAGACCGGCCCCCTCGTGGGCCGAGACGAAGGAGGAGACGGTGTAGACAAGTCCAAGCTCTTCCCGCAGCCGCTGGAAGAGCCGGCTCGACATTCCGTCGCCCAGAATGCTGTTGAAGACCAAGAGCGCCCGCATGCGGGGGTCGCCCCTGCCGTATGCCGGAAAGGCGAAGCAGAGGTGGTTTTGCTCAATGTCCTTTTCTTTGAGCGCGACCGACTTGGTGTAAATGGGGGAGACGTCGGGCGCTTCGACCGCCGCTGGCAGTATTTTGCCCAGGGTATTCTCCAGCTGGTTCATCACGTCCGCCCGGTCGAAGCTGCCGGCCACCGAGACGATGAGGTTGGGCGTGGTGTACCGCCTGTCCATATACGTGAGGATGGCCGCCTTGTCAAAGGAATTGACGGCCTTTGCCGTGCCGAGAATCGGCCCGCCCAGCCCCACAGTGCCCCACACCGACTCGACCAGCCGGTCGACGACGAGGTCGTCCGGCGAGTCCTCGACCATGTTGATCTCCTCGCAGACAACCCCCTGCTCGTTTGAAATGTCCTTTTTATCAAATTTTGAGTTCATGACCATGTCGGCTATGATGTCGAGGGCTTCCACGGCATGGCAGCTCATGGTCTTCGCGTAAAAGACCGTGTTCTCCTTAGATGTGTATGCGTTGGCCTGGCCGCCGATGCGGTCGAACTGGCGGGCGATGTCGTTTGCCGAGCGGGCCGCGGTGCCCTTGAAGAGCATGTGCTCAATGAAGTGGGAGATGCCGGCCTCCTGCGGCAGTTCGTTGCGGGAGCCGGTGTTGACATATATTCCGGCCGAGACCGAGCTGTAGAAGTCGATGTTCTCGAGCAGCACCGTGATGCCGTTTGAAAGCCTTGTGATTTCGACCATGGTCGCCTCCATAAAAATAAACGCTCAATTTCCACTGAATAAAAAATAAGGCGGGACCGGCTTGTCCCACCTTATATTTTACCTGAAGCGGCCGGATATGTAAAGGGCGGGCAAAAGCCCGCCCTTTGGGTGTCGAAAAACCTGTGGGGTTTTCCGCCGGGTAATCTGTATCACAGCTCGCGGGTCGCGTAAATGCGCAGCGAGATCATATAGGAGAGAGCAAAGGCCGCAATGGCGATAAACGGAAAGGCGATCACGGCGGCGGTGGCCGCCTGCTCTGAGAGCTCGATTCCGGAGCGGATGAACAGCATGAGCCCCACGACCGGCAGCGAAAAGATGGCGAACATCATAAGCCGGCTCTTTTCCACGCCGAATTTGTACACGAGAGGCAGGATGGCGGCGTTGAAGAACAGTCCGAGCGCCGCCACCGACAAAATCGAGATGAGCATGGCCGACAGGTCGCCGCTCAGCTTGCCGATGCCGTAGAGCACCAGTCCGCCGGCAGCGGCCGCCACAGCCGAGACGCCGAGCAGCAGCAGGGCGGTCAGATACCGCGCCCCCACCACCTGCCGCCGGCTGACGCAGAGTGTCGCGGCGTAGGCGTCGAAGCCCGACAGCTTGTCGTAGGTAAAGGCCGAGACGACCTGAAGCGCGAAGATCATGACCATCATCGAGATCATGAAACTGGAGTCCATGAATATGCCGTAAATGATGTAGAAGACAGCCAGCGCCAACAGCGTTTTCCAGACCGTGCTGAGGTTGTAGAAGTCCTTTAAAATGAGCCCTTTCACTTCGCGTCCCTCCTTGTGTAGTAGAGCATGATGTCCTCGACCGTGGGCTTTTGGCTCTGCGCCGCCGGGGCGGTGCCGCCCCGCAGCAGCAGCGCCTCGCACCCGTACGAACCCTTGCGGCTGCCGACGATGTGGGCGGGGTCTAAGGCCGCAAGCTCGCTTTCGGTCCCCTTCCAGAGGGCGTGGCGGTCGAGCAGGTCGTCCTTCCCCTCCGACAGCAGCAGCTTGCCGTCGCCGACCATCGTGATGATGTCGGCCGCCTTGTCGAGGTCGCTTGTGATGTGGGAGGAGAGCAGCACGCCGCACCCCTCGTCCCGGACAAAGTCGAGCAAAAAGTCGAGGATCTCGTCCCGCACGATGGGGTCGAGCCCCGAGGTCGCCTCATCGAGCAGCAGCAGCTTTGGCCTCCTGGCCAGCGCCGCCACAATCGAGAGCTTGGTGCGGGTGCCGCGGGACATCTCCTTGATTTTTTTGTCGGTACTCACGCCGAAACGCTTCAAGAGGGAGGCGTAAAGCGCCTTGTCCCAGCTGTCGTACATGCGCTCCAGCACCCGCTCAATCTGGGCGGGGCGCAGCACCTCGTAAAAGAAAGCCCCATCCATCACAACGCCGACCTCGCGCTTGATTTGCTGCTCTTCTTTGATGTTGTCAAGTCCGAAAATCTCGATGCTGCCGCTGTCCCGGCGCAGCATGTTGAGCATGAGCTTGATGGTCGTCGTTTTGCCGCTTCCGTTTGCGCCGACAAGCCCCATGATCATGCCGCCGGGCAGCGACATCGTGATGTCGCGCAGCTCAAACCCGTCGAACTTCTTGCCGACGCCTTCCAGCCTGAATAGGTCACTCATTGTCCATTCCTCCATAGATTTCACGCACGATTTCCACAAGTTCCGCCTCTTCGACCCCGTAGCGGCAGGCCGTGTCGACCGCCGCCCGGGCGGCAGTGCGCACCTGCCGCAGCCCTTCGTCACGCAAGCTCCCCGGGTCGCGCCCCGTGATAAAGCTGCCGCGGCCCACCATGCTCTCGACGATGCCCTCCCGCTCAAGCTCCTCGTAAGCGCGCTTGGTCGTGATGACGCTGACTCTCAAGTCGCTTGCCAGTGCCCGCATGGAGGGCAGCGCGTCGCCTGCCGCAAGCTCGCCCCTGAGCACCGCCTGCCTCACCTGCGTGACAATCTGCTCATAGATGGGGCCGCCAGAACTCCTGATGATGATATCCACACGCGGCCTCCTTTCAATATTGTGCATATACAATATATACATTTGGCAGCGGTTTGTCAAGAGCCGTAGGAGAAAAACGAAAACAATTATCTGCCAGTAAAAAATACGGAGTGAAACGATGCCCGTCTGCGGCGGATGACAGGTACCCTGTGCAATATGCTCACATCTTTTTTTGATATCTATGAATTATCCCAATGGACACGCTGTGCGCTTTTCGATATGCTTATATACAAGTGAGCTCTTCCGCCAACGGGGTTTATATCTCTAAGTATTGGAACTAATGATGAAAACTATGATTACGAAATATCACCGCACAATTCATCTTTTGCTTGGGATTCTTTTTTTCACTACGCAGCTGTACGGCTGCGGGGCGGGGGACGTATGGCAGGAACCGCCATTGTCCGAAGGCAGTGTGCGCCTCCTCAACGAGGACGGGAGCCTGCGCTACACCCGCGCGGTCGACGACCGTTGGCCCGACATGCCGGTGCGCCGCTGCCGGCGACAGTTTGGCGCCGGGCCAGACGGCCTGCTGCCGCCCGAGCAGTACGGACTGCTGCGGGAGGATTTCTCACTGTTGTTGCCGATGGAATACGACCTGGTGCAGCGGGCGCGGCCGCTGACGCCGGGGAGCGCGCAGCGGGCGCAGTGGGTGCCCGGCCTGTTCCATGTGAGAGACGGCGTCGTCTGGCGCTCGCTGCTCTACGCGGACGGCGAGGTCTCGTGGTTTGAGCCCGAGCCTTCGGCGGTGCCGCCCGTGCTGGTTACGCTGGGCCGGTGGCCGGTCTATATGGACGAGGCGGCGCAAACGCCGACCGAGGCCTGGCTGCCGTCGCTGATAGGCACAGAAGTGCGCTTTTATCGCATGGGCGGCGGACAGGCTGTCGGCCGCGCTCTGCTGGAGGCGGGCGACACGGAATATGACGGCGAGCTGCTGGTCCGCCCGGACCGGAGCGACACGGTCGGCGTCTGCGGAGCCGTGCAAAGCGTACCGATGACGGAGGCGGAGCCGCTGCCGGAGCAGTATGCGCTTCTGGCCGGCTATCGCCGCGCACATGGCATTCCGGACGACGCCGCACAACAATGCGTTATTTATACGGGCGGCGGCCGCACGCTGTTTTCGCTGGCGCACACCTGGACCGAGCCGGAGGGCGGGCGTACCGCGACCTGCTGGGGCGTTATGTCGGACAGCGGCGCAGAGCTGGCGTACTACCACTCAAAGTACACCGCTCCCTATACCCGGCTTGAGGCGGCGCCGGTCTGGACCGGCCGCCTTGCGGACGGTGCGCTGCTGCACGTCTTTATGCTGGACCGGGCGCGCTACGCCCTTGTCGATGACGGCTCGGGCAGCTTCACGGGCGGCTGTGTGGGAGGCGGCGGCTGACGGGCGGAATAATGTAAATTATCGCGTGAGAAAAAGCCGGGGCGCCGCCGCACATGGCGGCGCCCTCTTTATAAAATCACGATATCGCCTGAAAAACCTGGCTTCAGCTTCCCCTTCGTGTTTTCCTCAAAGCACTGGTAGGCGGCGTTTGCCGTCAGGGCGGCAAGGGCCTGCTCACGGGTAATGCGCTGCCCCTCGCCCAGCACCGCGCCTGCTGCCGTCTCCCGCTTGACTGCGGCGTCCGCCGCCATCCTGGGGTCGGGCGGCAGCACCGGCGTATCCTGATGGAGTGTAAAGGGGATGCCAAGCGCAGCGGCGGAGCCCGCCGGGCAGAGCTCCTGCGCACGTTCACCCAGCGTTTTGAGCAGGTCATCGCCAAAGACGGGAATGGCCGAAATGAAAAACGAGGGGATGATGCCGGCCTCGGCCACCCGCGGCAGCTGCTCCGGCCGCAACAGCTGGGCGTGCAGCATGACCGGCCGGTAGAGGGGGACGCCGGCGGACTTCAGCCTGAGACATGCGGCGATCATCTGCTCGCAGGCCGCCTCCCCGTTGCAGTGGACCGCAAGCTGCGCCCGGTCGGCCGCAGCCCGCCGGAAGGCCTCCTCGACCTCGGTGTCGGTGTGGCGGGACTTGCCGCCGTCCTTCGTCCATGCCGAACCGTCGCGCGGCTCACCGTCCAAAAACAGCTTGTAGCCGCCGATTTTAAACCGGCCCCGGTAGTGCTTCCAGTGCATAAAATAGTCGCGGTGGACCTGATCGGCGACGCCGATGCCGCAGTAGGCGATGACGTCGAGCGGCAGCTCCCCGGCAGCCGCTGCGGCCGACAGCAGCCCGAGCTCCGGAAGTCCCGCGCAGCCCTCCTGCGCGGTTCCATAGCCAAGCCTGACGTATTCGGCGCAGGCGACGCGCAGTCCGTCGCGCCAATCCTCCGGCGTCGGCACACGCCCTTTTTGAGGCTTGTGTGCGGCGCAGGCCATTTCGGCCAGCGCCGTGATGTGGCTGTGCGCGTCGACAAAAGCGGGCAGCAGACTGCGGCCCGCAAGGTCCACCCGCTCCTCGTCCGGGGCGGCGGCCGTCACCTCGCTCATTTTGCCGACGGCCGAGACGATGCCGTTTTGAACTCCGACGGCTTCCGGCTTTTCACCGCCGTCCATCGTGAGAATTTCTCCGTTATAGTAGACGGGCATTCAGATCACCCCGTCATAGTTTGGCAAAAAGCCGGCTTTCTATGACAGGCGGCATTTGAAAATCAAAATTGACATCCGAGAAAACTGGAGATATCGCGACTATGGAAGAGAAAACGAGAGTATGAGTCATCTATTTTGAAAAAATGAGAAAACCCTGTTGACAAGGTCCGCCGGGACATTTATAATGATTGAGCATTGTAATTTTGACCGCCGAAAAAAGCGCCGCAAGACGCGCGAGGGTTTTCGGGTGGTTCGGATCATTATAGGAGGATATTACCCAATGTCTACATTTATGGCAAACCCTTCCACTGTGGAGCGCAAATGGTATGTCGTGGATGCCGCGGGCAAGCCGATGGGCCGCGTCGCCGCCGAAGTCGCCGTGCTCCTGAACGGCAAGCACAAGGTCGACTACACGCCCCACGTCGATTGCGGCGATTTCGTCATCATCGTAAACGCCGAGCAGGTGGAGCTCACCGGCAACAAGCTGACCCAGAAGCTCTACCGCACCCACTCCGGATACGCGGGCGGCCTCAAAGAGGTCCAGTATAAGACGCTCATGGCAAAGCGGCCGGAAATGGCCATTCAGCTCGCCGTCAAGGGCATGCTGCCCAAGAACGGCATCGGCCGCAAGAGCCTTGGCCGCCTCAAAATCTACAAGGGACCGGAGCATCCGCATGCCGCGCAGCAGCCCGTCCCCTACAACGCCTAACGGAGGAGAGAAGTAGATGAACATTTACGATACGAAACCCTATTTCTACGGCACCGGCCGCCGCAAGAGCTCTGTCGCCCGCGTGCGCATCCTGCCCGGCACCGGCGCCATCACGGTCAACGGCCGCGACATCGACGACTACTTCGGGCTTGAGACCCTCAAGCTCATCGTCCGCCAGCCCCTCGTCGCCACCGAGACCCTCGGCAAGTTCGACATGATCGTCAAAGTCGTGGGCGGCGGCGTCTCCGGCCAGGCCGGCGCCATCCGCCACGGGCTCTCCCGCGCCCTGCTCCAGGTCAGCCCCGACTACAGGCCCATCCTGAAGTCCTCCGGTTTCCTCACCCGCGACCCCCGTATGAAGGAGCGCAAAAAGTACGGCCTCAAGGCGGCCCGCCGCGCCCCCCAGTTCTCCAAGAGATAGTTTTTATCAAGAGCCCTTCGGGGCTCTTGGTTTTTTATGTGCAGATGATTGCGTTTGCGCATCAAAACACATATAATCTATCCAAGTAAGCGGCTCCTGATTGCGGGGGAGCCAATGTAAACGTGAGCTTGAAAGGGTGGTGTAAAAATGGATTTGATTGCAATCAGACCATACAAAGTGGGCGAGGCAAGCTATATCTGCTATCTGCAAATGGAGCTGTACGACCGCGTCTACGGCTTTAAACCGGTCTTTGAGTACTATCTGCTGGCGGGAGCCGCCAAGTTCCTCGCCGACACCGAGGGCGGGCAGATTTGGGTCGCCGTCGACGGGGAGAAGGTCATCGGCTCCATCGCCATTGTGAAGGCGGGGGAGGACACCGCCCAGCTGCGCTGGTTTGCGCTCGACGACCGGTATCACGGCAAGGGCCTCGGGAAAAAGCTGATGGACGCCGCCATGGGCTTTTGCCGGGAGCAAGGGTACAAGCAGGTCTACCTATGGACTGTCGACATCCTCTATGCGGCGCGGCACCTCTATGAAGTCTACGGGTTTAAACTGACCGACACAAAGCCCAACAACGAGTGGACCGACAGCCTCTTGACCGAGGAGCGCTGGGACATCACGCTCTGACAAGCCTACATAAGACGAGGGCCCTTCGGGGCTCTTGTTTTGTATAGGCGGATGAGGCGTATCAGTTGCGGCGGGGAAGACTATGTGATAATATAGTCACGAAAAAGAGTGGGGGAGGGCTTGCATGCGCACTGTGCTTGTGACGGGCGGAGCCAGGGGAATCGGCGTCGCCGTCGCCGACGCCTTTCGGGCAAACGGGGACAGGGTGGTCGTCAACTGCATTAAAAGTGAGCCCCCCGGCGCCATCCGGGCCGACGTGGCAGACCACACGGCAGTCGACGAAATGTTCTCCCGCATTGAAAAAGAGTACGGGCCGGTGGAGGTGCTGATTAACAATGCCGCCATCGCCTGGCAGGGGCTGACGCAGGACATGCCGCCCGAAATCTGGGAGAGGCTCTGGCAGGTCAACGTGACGGGGGCGGTCAATTGCTGCCGCAGGGCCATTCCCGGCATGCTGGGGCTGGGGAGGGGATGCATCGTCAACATCTCGTCTGTCTGGGGACAGACCGGGGGCTCCTGCGAAGTGGGCTACGCGGCGACCAAGGCGGCCGTCATAGGCCTCACCCGGTCGCTTGCGGCCGAGCTTGCGCCCTCCGGCATAAGAGTCAACTGCGTCTCCCCCGGCGTCATCGACACCGACATGAATAGAGGCTACGACCTTGCCGGCATCACGGAGCAAATTCCGATGGGGCGCATCGGCCGGCCGGAGGAGGTCGCCGCCGCCGTGCGCTTTCTCGCCTCGCCCGAGGCGTCGTATATCACGGGACAGATTCTTGCAGTCAACGGAGGACTCATATAATGGGAATGTGTCAAACAAGCGAGCTTCTGGCGCTGGCCAAAAGCCGGAAAATCTGCGTGCCGGCCTTCAACGTCTACAGCTATGAGTCCATCAAATGGACCCTTGACGTGGCGCAGGAGATGGACCGCCCCGTCATCATCATGACCTGGCAGGGCGTGACCCGGTACATGCCGCTTGCGGCCATCGCCGCCCTGACAAAGGAGCTGGCCAAAGACGTGTCGGTCCCGGTGGCGCTCCACCTCGACCACTCCTACAGCTTTGAGGACGCGATGCAGGGCGTGAAATACGGCTTTTCCTCCATCATGTACGACGGCTCCAAGCTGCCGCTTGAGGAGAACATCAGGAACACCGCAGAAGTTGTGCGCGCAGCCCACGCCGTCGGCGTGGAAGTCGAGGGGGAGCTGGGGCACGTGGGCTCGGGCAGCGACATCGGCGGGTGCACTTTTACGGTGCCGGACGAGGCCGTCCGGTTTGCCGAAGAGACCGGGGTCGAGGCGCTGGCCGTCTCCATCGGAAACGCCCACGGCGTCTACTCCGCCACGCCCGACCTCCAGCTTGAGCTGCTAAAAGAGCTTGCCGGCGCCGTGCCCTGCCCGCTTGTCCTGCACGGCGGTTCCGGCATTCCGGAAAGTCAGGTGCGGCAGGCCATCGGCATCGGCATCGCCAAAATGAACATCGCGACAGACTTCTGGGCAGCCATGGACGACGCCGTTTACAGCGCCCATGAAAAGGGGAAGCATAGTCACTTTTATACCATGCTCGAGGCCAGGGAGCCCTTTAAGGACTTTCTGCGCAGCCGCTTTAAAATGCTTGTCGGAGAGGAGGGGTAAACTTGGTCGCGTCGAGAGTTCCGATTATGCTCATCGCCGTGGTTGCGGTCGTCGCCATTGTGGCGGTCGTGGCGGTCATCTCCATGAAAAACCGGGGAGGGTAAGGTCATGTCTATGGTCTATCTGCTCGGCATCGGCGGCGTAATGCTTGTCGCCGTCCTTGTGCTGCTGATATCTTTGAAGAACAGATGAGAAATGCGCCCCGGCAGGGGCGCATTTTCTGACTGTCCGCACCTCTCGCTCCTCTATGCCTCTCCGGCGGACATGTACTATCCGGCGCCCGGAACACATATATTGGTGAGGAGAGGTGATTCAAAGTGGCACACAATATTTCGATGGAGGGCAGGGGCAACCTTGCCGTCACCGGCGTCGAGGACGTGGCGGCCTTTGACGAAAACCAGATTGCGCTCTACACCAGCGAGGGGATGCTCATCATCAGCGGCGTGCAGCTTCACATCAACAAGCTGTCGGTCGAGAGCGGGGAGATGGCCATTGAGGGGGTCATCGACAGCCTTGAGTACACCGAGCAAATGAAAAAGCGCGGCAGCTTCCTCGGAAAGCTCTTCGGATAATGGACTTTTCAACCACTTTTGAGGTGGGGCTACTGCTGCGCTCAATGATCTTCGGGGCGGCGGCGGCCCTGATTTGCGACCTCTTTCGGTTTTTGCGGTTTTTGTTGCCGGCCGGCCGCGTCATGATTTTCCTGCAGGACCTCACGCTCTGCCTGCTGCTCTGCGCATCGACTCTCATTTTCGTATTCGTCTACAATTCCGGAATTGTGCGGCTCTACATCCTGGCGGGGGCCGCCGCCGGGGCGGGAATCTGGTTTTGCACCGTCAGCCGGCTCTTTTTCGGCGCGGCCGGGCAGATTAAGCATAAAATTGCAAATTTTTTTGTAAAAAAACCCCCAACTGACAAATAAAACTATTGTAATTTTGTGCTTGACATGTATATAATTACCTAAAGGGTTCATTTTTACGGTCGGAGGGGCAGCTTCGGCCGATGTATGCATGGAGGTGGTGTGTTGAAGCGAGTCAAGCGAGGACTGTTGCTCAAAGCCATATTGCTCGTCTTCTTTGTCTACGCCTCTGCGCAGATCATTGAGCTTCAAATACAGATATACGAAAAAAAGCAGGCTGTAGCCGAATATCAAGTGGCCAACGAGGAGCTCGAAACCTCGATTGAAAGCAAGCAAAACGACATCGACAAGGGGCTCACCGACGAGCAGGTGGAAAAGATCGCCCGTGAAAAGCTGGGGCTCGCGAGCCCCGATGAAACGGTGTTTGTCGGGGTGCCAGGTTAAGCGAGTAAACATAAACGTTTGCAATACATAAGGAGACATAGCACATATGCAGCAAATCGAAGTCGGAGCTGTCCTCGAGGGCAGAGTCACAAGCATCACCAAATTCGGAGCCTTTGTTGCGCTTCCGGAAAACAAGACCGGAATGGTGCACATTTCGGAGGTCTCCACGTCTTTCGTGCGGGATATCTCCGAGCACCTGCAAGAGCAGCAGACAATAAAGGTGAAGGTCATCGGCATTGACCAAAACGGGCGAATCAACCTCTCAATCAAGCAGCTTGAGGGGCCGCCGCCCGCGCAGGACCGGCAGCAAAAACCCCAGCGAACCCGCCGTTCGCAGGTTGGCTGGCAGCCCAAGCCCACGGCTCAGCCGACCACCTTTGAAGAGATGATGAACAAGTTCAAGCAGGACAGCGACGACAAAATATCCTCCATCAAGCGGGGGGTCGAAGCCAAGCGCGGCTCGGGCTCCCGCAGGGGCGGAAAATATTGAGACATGAAAAGCTCCCCGCAAAAGCGGGGAGCTTTTTTGTGTCTATACATCAGCCTTTGCCGCGGGGCTTAAAGAACTGATAAAAGTCGCACTTGATCATGCCGTTGTACATCTTGCGCTTGTTGTCGGCCCGCCGCCCGTAGAAACGCTCGAACTCCTCGTGGGAGGTGATGACGCCGACCCGCCACCCGTCAAGCTTTGAGAAGGCGTGGCCCATGTCGGCGTAGAGCGCCTCGCAGGCCTTGGCCTCGCTCATGCGCTCGCCGTAAGGCGGGTTGCAGATGAGAAGGCCGCCCGGAATTCCGGGATTGAATGCCCGCGCATCGCCCTGCGTCACCGTGATGAGCGCCTCGACGCCGGCCTTTTTGGCGTTGCGCTTTGTCAGCTCGCACATCTCGGGGTCGATGTCGGAGGCCAGAATGACGTTCTCGGGCGGGTGGATTTCGGCCGCGGCCTCCTGCCGAACACTCCGCGTGTCGACGCCTGACATAAAGCCGTAGGACTCATAGGCAAACTGGCGGGTGAGCCCGGGGGCCTGGCCGGTCGCCCGCAGGGCCGCCTCAATGACGATAGTGCCGGAGCCGCACATGGGGTCGGCAAAGGGCTCTCGGCCGCGGTAGCGCATCTGGCGCAGCATGGCGGCGGCCAGCGTCTCCCGGATGGGGGCGGCGTTGCCCTCGGCCCGGTATCCCCGCTTGTGCAGCGGGAAGCCCGTCGTGTCGAGCATGATGGCGACCGTGTCTTTCATGATGAGAAACTCCACGGTCACAGCCCCGCCCGTCTCAGGCAGCCGCACAAGTCCGTAGGCCGCCGAAAGCCGGTCGACAATGGCCTTTTTAATGATGCGCTGACAGTCGGGGACGCTGTGCAGCCGCGATTTGAGGGCGTGTCCCGAGACCGGGAAAGCGTCGTTTCTCCCGATGTAGTCGGCCCACGGAATGGCCTTGACCCCCTGATAGAGCGCCTCGAAGTCGAGCGCCTGAAACTCCGCCAGCCGGATGAGCACCCGCTCGGCGCAGGCGAGGCCCACATTGGCCCTGGCCGCCGCCTCAAGGTCTCCTTCGAAGCAAACTCTGCCGTCGGTGACCGAGGTGATCTCATATCCGAGGCTGTAGACCTCGTCTTTGACAAAGCTCTCAAGACCGAAAAGGCAGGGGGCGACGAAGATGAACTTGTCCATAGAGGCTCCTTTCGTGACGGTGATGGACGTTGTCCGCGCACCATCTTAAAAATATTGGACGCCGGAGGGCGTCCAATATTCTTTTTACCATAGCATGTGCCGGGCATGTGCCGGAATGCGCCGTTTTTGAGGCGGCATGAAATATTTTGACGGAGGCTGCGCTAATTTCGCCTTTATTCGGTCATAATGAGTCCGTAGCCGCCGTCCCTGCGGCGGTAGACCACGCTGACACTCTCGGTGGCGATGTCGCGGAAAACGAAAAAGCTGTGACCCAACAAATTCATCTGAAGAATGGCCTCTTCGACGTCCATCGGACGGACTTCAAAGCGTTTTTGCTTAATGAGCTCAAAATTGTCCTCGGGGGCAGCGGCCGTTCCGTCAAACGCGCCTATTTTCAAACGTTTTTCAAGCCGGGTCTTGTGCTTTTCAAGCTGGCGCACGAGACTGTCCACCGCTTTTTCCAGTGAATCGAACATCTCTTCAGACCGGGCGTCTGCCCGGAAGGTCAACCCGCCTGAGACGACAGTAACCTCTGCAATCTCATCGCTGCGCTGCGTGTAGAGCCGGACGGCAGCCGTTGTATCCGAGGAAAAGTACCGGTCGAGCTTGCCGAGCTTTTTCTCGATGCGCCGCTCCATGTCATCCGTCAGCCGAAACTTTTTGGTCGTGACCTTGATGTTCATGAACACACACTCCCTGCTGCATAAATTAAAGGCATGCCGGGCGTTTGTGAGGATGCCGGGTACGGGAAATACGCCGGCATTGCCTTTGATACCTCATCATATCATTTTAGACTAATGATGTCAAATAAATCAAAGTTCAAACAATGTTCATCCTTTCCCTATTGACATTTTCCGCACAGACAGGTAAAATATGCTTGGCACTCAGTTACAAGGAGTGCCAAAATGTTGAATTTACACAACAGGAGGAATAGAAATGAAGGTCAAGCCCCTTTCCGACAAGGTTTTGATCCAGATGGTGGAGGTTGAGGAGACCACAAAGAGCGGAATAATCCTCACCGGCACAGCCAAGGAGAAACCGCAGGTGGCGCAGGTCGTCGCGGCCGGCCCCGGAGAGACGGTGGACGGCAAACTGGTTCCCATGACTGTCAAACCCGGCGAGAAGGTCATCGTCAGCAAATATGCCGGCACCGAGATCAAGGTGGACGGGAAAGACATGCTCATCGTCCGTCAAAACGACATTCTCGCCATTGTTGAGTAACATAGGAGGAGTAAGAATATGGCAAAGCAGATCGCATACGGAGAGGAAGCCAGAAAGGCGCTCCAGCGCGGCGTGGATAAGCTCGCCGACACCGTCAAAGTGACACTGGGCCCCAAGGGCCGCAACGTCGTGCTTGAGCGCAAGTACGGTTCGCCCCTCATCACCAACGACGGCGTCACCATCGCCAAAGAGATTGAGCTCGAGGACAACCTCGAGAACATGGGTGCCCAGCTCGTCAAGGAAGTCGCCACCAAGACCAACGACGTCGCCGGCGACGGCACCACGACCGCGACGCTTCTGGCCCAGGCCATTGTCCGCGAGGGCATGAAGAACGTGGCCGCCGGCGCAAACCCGATGGATTTGAAGCGCGGCATCGCAAAGGCCGTGGAGACGGCCGTTGCGGCCATCAAAGCGGGCTCGGTTGAAGTCAAGGGCTCGGCCGACATCGCGAGGGTTGGCACCATCTCGGCCAGCGACCCCTATATCGGCGAGCTCATCGCCGACGCCATGAAGAAGGTCACGGGCGACGGCGTCATCACGGTCGAAGAGTCCAAGACCGCCGAGACCTACTCCGAAATCGTCGAGGGCATGCAGTTTGACCGCGGCTATATCACCCCCTATATGGTCACCGACACCGACAAGATGGAGGCCGTCTTAGACGACGCCGTCATCCTCATCACCGACAAGAAAATTTCCTCCGTTCAGGAGATTTTGCCGCTCTTAGAGCAAATTGTGCAGGCCGGCAAGAAGCTGCTCATCGTCGCCGAAGACGTCGAGGGCGAAGCGCTGTCCACCCTCATTGTCAACCGGCTGCGCGGCACTTTCACCTGCGTCTGCGTCAAGGCCCCCGGCTTTGGCGACCGCCGCACTGAAATGCTGCAGGACATCGCGACCCTGACGGGCGGCGAAGTCATCTCCGAGAAGCTCGGATACGAGCTCAAGGAGACCAAGCTGAGCCAACTCGGCCGCGCATCCCAGGTTAAGGTCTCCAAGGAGAACACCATCATCGTCGGGGGAGCCGGCGCCAAGAAGGACATCTCGGCCCGGGTCGCCCAGATTCGCGCCACGCTTGAGACCACCACTTCGGAGTTTGACCGCGAGAAGCTCCAGGAGCGCCTTGCAAAGCTTGCGGGCGGCGTTGCCATCCTCCGGGTCGGCGCCGCCACCGAGACCGAAATGAAGGAGAAGAAGCTCCGCATTGAGGACGCGCTCTCGGCCACCAAGGCGGCCGTTGAAGAGGGCATGGTCGCCGGCGGCGGCACCGCTTTCGTCACCGCCATGCCGGCCGTCGAGAAGCTGCTCAAATCCAGCGAGGGCGACGTCAAGACGGGCATGGCTATCGTGCTCAAGGCGCTTGAGGAGCCGGTGCGCCAGATTGCCGCAAACGCCGGGCTCGAGGGCTCGGTCATCCTCCAGGCCATCAAGAAGGCCAAGAGCCCGAGCTTCGGCTTTGACGCCGCCGGCGAGAAGTTCGTCGACATGTTCGAGGTCGGCATCGTCGACCCGACCAAGGTCACCCGCTCGGCCCTTGAAAACGCCGCTTCGGTCGCCGCCATGATTCTGACGACCGAGTCGCTTGTCGCCGACAAGCCCGACCCCAAGGCCGACGCCGCCGCAGCCGCGGCAGCCGCCTCCATGGGCCAGGGCATGTATTAACCGAAAGCCCGCGAAAACAGGGCGCCCCAAAAGGCTCGGCTTCACAGGCAATCTTACTGAAAACCAAAAGAGAGGCGCCATCCCGCAAGGGATGGCGCCTCAGGCTGTCGATAAAGTTAATTATCGACAGCCTGATTTTCTCGGCCTTCCGAAAGGCCCGAGAAAATGTGTTTGAAATC
>DATMZG010000050.1:0-7286 GCA_035560415.1 Candidatus Acidiferrum sp.
CAATTTGAAAAAGAGCCGCGCGAATTCGCGCGGCTCTTTTTCAAATTGAGCGGACAGCCAATAAAACGCCCTAAGGCCTCAATATGAGGCGGTACCTACGCAGACGGCGCCGTCCTTGTAATACAGCGTGGCGCGCTGCAAATCCTCTTTGATAAAAAGGCTCGCCTCTCCGATTGCGACTCTTGTCCCCTGGTGGATGGTGCCGGAGCACTGTATGCGGCCGTAGCCCCTTATTTTAATGAGCTGGGTGATTTCCACCAGCTCTCTTTTCGCCTCTTCAAGTGCACTTGTGCTGGTGTCGTAGCTGTACCCCACATTGTCGAGAAGCTCTCTTTTTTCCGGCGGCAGGCGGTTTTCGGCCTCAAGCTGACGCAGGATGGTGATGAGCGGGCTGAGGTTCTTAATGGAGGTCTCGAGCTGCGCCGCCCGGGCCAGCAGTTCCTGCTGCCGCTCAATGACACTGGAGTCGGAGCCAAGCTCCAGCTTTGTGACGACGCTCGCCGGGGAGCCGATGGTCTGGGCGTCGATATCCTGTCCCGCCACATAGCTGCCGCCGATGATCTTGGCCCGCGAACCGACCACTTTAATGCTTTTTCCGCATTTGGTGTCGCTGTTGATCATATATTCCGCCTGGATATTGCCCTTGACAAATATCGTGCAGTTTTCAACAAACTGACATCTCAGGTCGCCGTCGCAGGACAGGTTGCTGCCGATGACGCCGCTGTGCAGCGTGATGTTGCCGGCCGCTTTGATGGTGGCGGCTTCGACGGTTCCCCTGACGTCGATGTTTCCGCCGGACTCGATTGTGAGCCCCGGCATGACCATACCCGAGACGACCAGATTGCCGATGACCTTGATGTTTCCGGTGGAGGTGTCCACATTTCCTTTGACGTAAAATGTCTCCTGCACATTGATGCTGTTGCCGGTGAAAGAGACTTCCCCGTTGATTTTTGACAAAATGGCCAGGCCGTCTGCACTCAGCTCCGTGTTGGTGCCCAAATAGGAGGGCACCGGCCGGCCCTTCCTTTGCCCCAACGCCTTTCCCCTCACCGAGATACCGGGTGTGCCGTCCGTAGGCCGGGTGATGACACAGAGGACCTGGCCCTGAATGACACTTTCGGCAATGCCGAGGTCGTAGTAATCGACTGAGCCGTCTTCCCTCTCCTTTGGCTTTAAGGCGGTCTTTTCGGTCCGGATTTTGAAAGACGCCGTACCGTCAACGCCGTCCACGGGGGCGACGCCGCGGGCGACCGGGATATCGCTGCGATAGACCGGCGCCGTCTCGAGCTCTTTCAGTTTTTCAAGGTCGACGTTGTACGATACTCCGTATTCGGACAGGGCCGCCTGCATGGTATCACAGGTCGGAGCTGCGCCGCCGTAGTTCGGCGGTTCAATATACAGGTATGCCTCGAGCTCCTGTTTGTCGGTTGTGACGCGTATGACGGCATCCACCGGAGGTGGGGTGCTCAGGGTGACTTCGCCCGGCGCATCCTGCTCCATTTCGGCGGTTTGGTCGAGGACATTCATATCCGTATCTCCTTTCTTTGGGTTTATGCAAAACTTCCTTTTTGCGGGCGGCCATTTTGAAACAGTGCCGTTATACCTATATATCGGTTCCATTTTAAAAAAAAGAATGGCCCCGCGCGCCTTATGCCAAAATCTTTTCACGGCTCCGCCACAAAAAAGACACAGCTCCCGACAAGGCAGCCGTGTCACTCTTTATGCAAATAAACCGAATATGCGGTGCGTCTTAAAATAATTATTCCACATACGCAAGGCACTTAACATGCGGATGCTGCCCGGATTCTTTCAATCTGTATTCTTCGCATGCGCCCGTGCGAATTGGTAATATTTACCTGAGAAATTGTCCGGGTACGGTTTGAAAAATAAAAAGACGTTTTTTTAAACGGCGCATATTTACAACACGGCGGAAAGCCGCGACTGACAGGCTGCGGGCAATACCCGCTCAACTTTTGTGACAGATTCGGGGCTTCGACACCGGGCGGTCTTTTTTTCCAAGCGCAGATGAAAGAGCCGCACGGCGCCGTGCGGCTCTATTAAAGTGAAGTGGGTTGCCGGGCGCTCATTCGCTTTTGCGCCTCAGGCGGGCGGGACGGCGGCAACGTCCGCCGGCGGCACCGTTGTTTCACCGGAGGACTCCGGGGCGTTTTCCACGCCCGTGAGCTCATCAAGCGTGCCGAACCGGTAACCCGCCTCTTCCCAGTTTGTCAGAAGGTCGTCGAGGATTTCGGAGTTTGTCTTGGAGGTGGTGTGCAGCAGCACGACGGCGCCGGGGTGGGTGCGGGGGATCAGTTTGTCGAAGGCCTGCTGCCTTGTGGGCTGGTTGTCGACGTACCAGTCGACATAGGCGACGCTCCAGAAAATGGTCTTATAGCCGAGCTCTTTGGCATATTTCAGATTTGTCTCGCTGAACTTGCCCTGAGGAGGGCGGTAGTAGTTTGAGAGCTGCGTGCCGGTCGCGGCCGAGAAGTCGGTCTCGAGCTTTTCAAGTTCGGCCTTGAAAGCCTCGAAGTCCGAAATGCGGGACATGTCGGGGTGGGTCGCCGTGTGGTTGCCCACCATGTGTCCCTCCGCCACCATGCGGCAGACCAGTTCGGGGCAGGTTTTGATATAGTTGCCGACAAGGAAGAAGGTGGCCGGCGCGTCGTGGGCGGCCAGCACGTCGAGGATGGTCGGCGTGAAGCCGTTTTCGTAGCCGGCGTCAAAGGTGAGGTAAATCACTTTGTCCTCGTCCGAGCCGCAGTACCAGGAGTCGAACTGGCGCAGATACTCGGACGAGGCGTTGCCGACGGGGGTTCCCCCCTGCGTCTGGTAGCTGACGCCCCAGTCGGTCACGGCGGCCGCCGCCGCAAGGGAGCGGCGCTCTTTCCAAATCCTAAGGCCGCCCGCCGCGGCGCCCGCCAGAATCACAACGGCCAAAACGACCGCAATTTTGCGCTTTGTCACTTAAAACACCCCCTGCAATGAATATGCAAGGGGCGGGTGAATTATTATTATCAATTAGGAGGAGCAAGGGGCAAAGCAGGGGGCTAAGCGGCCAGCGAATGTTCAAGGAAAATTTTAAGGCCGATTCCAATTAAAATAAGGCCGCCGAAAAGTTTTGCCCGGTGTTGCAAAAGTGCGCCGAACCTGCGGCCCAGCCCTCCGCCGACCGTGCAGCAGGCGAAGGTGACGAAGCCGATGATGGTCACCGCCGGGAGGATGTCGACCTCAATGGCCGCGAAGCTGACCCCAACGGCCAAGGCGTCAATGCTGGTGGCGACCCCTTGCAGCAGCATGGCCTTTGTGCTGTATGACGTCCTTTCACAGCACTTGACGGGACTGTTTTTTTCGCGGATGGCATCCGCAAGCATGGCGCCGCCGATATAGCCGAGCAGCAGCAGGGCGACCCAGTGGTCGTACTCTTTAATGTAGCTTTCAAAGTACCGGCCCCCGAGGTAGCCGAGTAGCGGCATTCCGGCCTGAAACAGGCCGAAGAAGAAAGCAGAGGTCAGCACCTGGCTTTGGCGGTAGCCGGCATAGCACATGCCGTTGGATACCGAGACCGCAAATGCGTCCATGGACAGGCCGAAGGCCAGCAGGAACAGCGTTGCGAGCGACATTGCGCATTCCTCCAATCAGGTGTTGCAAAATATATTATACGATATTACCGAACTTTTTTGCAACCATTTATTCCAAATGATCACGTGGCCGATATGGGGCGTCGATAGGGCGGATTTAAAAGAGTTCTCTTCGCCATACACAAATGTCAATTGACTGCCGGGCCGGCGGGGTGTATGATATAAGTGACGGAATTTTGGCAGGGAGAGTGCGCCCAAGGGCATAACACGGGGTCATCGCAGGTATGGCATTTGTTGTTTTTGTGTACAAGCCATATAGAATTTTATATAGAACTATGCTGTACGGCCGCATTTCGGACTCAAGCGGATATTTTTTCCTCGGCCCGTACGCTGAAAACCGCAGCGGCAACGTGACTGCCGTAAAAAATGAACTTTTATGCAACTGCGTAAAAAAATATGAGGAACGCTGCGCGGAGGACGCGCCCGGCAGCTCTTTGCGGATGGCGCCGGACGGGAGGCCGCAGGCGAAACTACGGGAGGGAGACAACAGTGAATATCGTTTCTTTGCGCTATGCCGTTGAAGTGGAGAAGACCGGGTCAATCACGCGGGCGGCGCACAACCTGTACTTACGGCAGCCCAACGTGAGCAAGGCCATCAAGGAGCTCGAGGAGGAGCTTGGAATTGTCATCTTCACCCGCACCTCCAAAGGCGTTGTGCCCACTTCGGTGGGCAAGCGGTTTCTCAGCCATGCCCGCAGCATACTCGCTCAAATTGACCGCACGAAAGCGCTGTACAACGCAAGCAGTCCGGACAAAATCTTCTTTTCCATCGCAGTGCCGCGGGCGAGCTATGTGACCTACGCCTTTACCGAATTTGTCAACACGCTCGACTTTTCGAAAGAGATTGACATCAACTTCAGGGAGACCAACACGACACAGGCCATCGGCAGCGTGGCCAGCTGCGACTGCAACCTCGGCATCATCCGGTACGGCGTGGACTTTGACCAGTATTTTCTCAATGTGCTCGAGGGCAACGGAATTTTGCACCGCGTGCTCTGGGAATTCAAGTACGAGCTCATCATTTCGCAAGCTCATCCGCTTGCGGCACAGGAGTCCATCAGCCGGGAAGACCTCAACGAGTACACGGAGCTGCTGCACGGCGACATCTCAATGCCCTTTGAGTTCGACGACGCCATGCGCATTGAGGCGCACGCGGAGCGCCCCCGCAAAATTTTCGTGTACGAGCGGGGCAGTCAGTTTGACCTGCTGCGCAGAGTGCCGACGACCTACATTTGGGGTTCGCCCGTCCCCGACGAAATTTTGGAGCGGCACGGTCTGGTGCGCCGCTCCTGCGCCTGGGACGGCAACACCTATAAGGATATGCTGATTTATTTAAAGGACTATAAGCTCGGCGAAATTGACAGGGCCTTTATCGCGGAGCTCGCCCGTGTCAAAGAAGTGATGTCCTGGCGCGAATAGGCGCGATGAAAGGAGGGTATTCCGGCGCGAATAGGGGCGAAAATATGTTGCTGAAATTTGACAAATCATATTGTCACGAATATAACAATATGCGATTTATATATTTCACAAAATCGGTATGGGGTGGCAAAATAGGAGTAGAGTTCACACGGCGAATGTGTGAATAGTACGAAAGGAGGCAATTCCCCAGTGAAAACATCCAGAAAACTCCTCGCCTTACTCCTGGGCATCTCTCTGCTGCTCGGCATGTTCGGCTGCGCCCCCAAAGCCGAAGAGCCCGAGACTCCGGCAGTCAGCCCGGCAGTTCCCAACGTGGGCACCGGTTCCACCGTTCCCATGAAGGCCGGCACATACAGCAAAGAGGTCACCGGCATGACCAACGGCCTTGTGGTCGAAACGACTGTTGGCGAGACTTTGATCGAAAAGGTCGAGGTCATTTCGCACAACGAGACCGCCGGCATCTCCGATCCGGCCATTGAACAAATTCCGGCCAAGATCGTTGAACTGCAGTCCATTAAGGTCGATGTGGTCTCCGGCGCCACCCGTACATCGGAAGGCATCATCGCCGCCGTCTCCGCCGCGCTTGAAGAAGCGGGCGCCAAGCTCGAGGATTTCTCGATTGAATCCGGCGTTGTGACGGCAGCTGCTGCCGCCTGGCCGGTCATGGGTTCCTTTGAAGTTCCCGCCGCCTGGGACGAGAGTTATGATGTCGTCGTCGTGGGCAGCGGCTTTGCGGGCCTTGCCGCCGCGTACAGCGCAAAGACCGCCGGCGCCAACACGGTGCTCATTGAGAAGCAGGCCATGACGGGCGGAAACTCCGCCACCAACGGCGGCCAGTATGCCGCTTACACGAGTAAAATCGCCGCGCAGCTTCAGACAGAGCTCAGCCTTGAGCCCGACACCGCCGCCAAGCACATCGAGGACACGATGAAGGGCGGCGACTACATGAGCAAACTGCCGCTGGTCGAGAACATGGTCTACGGCGCCCCTTACTTCTTTGACCTGCTGCTCGACAACGGGCTTGAAATTCGCAATGTGCTGGCCCGTCCGGGCGGCCACTACGGCTACCGCACCTATGTCACGGTCAACCAGGTCGGCAGCGACATCACGAACGTCGAGCGCAAAATGGTCGACGACGCGGGCGTGCCGATTCAGCTCGAGACCAAGATGGTCGAGATCTACCGTACCCGCGACGAGGCCAACCGCGTCGTCGGTATCAAGGTTCAGCTGGCCGACGGCTCCACCAAGAACATTGAGGCCAAGAAGGGCCTGATTCTCGCCACCGGCGGCTTTTCCGCCAACGTCGCAATGCGCGAGACCCAGGTCCCTGCTTTGACGGCCGCCATCCCCACCACCAATAAGCCCGCCGCCACCGGCGAGGGCATTGTGCTGGCCCAGGCCATCGGCGCCAACACCACCCAGATGTCCAACATCCAGCTCTATCCGTTTGCCGACGCCCGCACCGGCATCCTCGACAAGTACGCAGTCTGGCCCTTCACCGGCCCCAGCTACGGCATCGTCTATGTCGACTATACGGGCGCCCGCTATGTCAATGAGGGCGAGCGCCGCGACGTCTGCGCCAAAGCGGCCTCCGACTCCGGATTTGTTTCCACCTACTCCATCTTCACCGAAGAGCTCGCCAAGTGGGTCAAGCCTGAGGAGATCGTCGAAGGCGTCGCCTCCGGCCGCGTCCTGAAGGCCGACACGCTCGAAGAACTCGCCGAGAAGATCAACGCGTACGACATCAACGGCCAGTATCCCCAGGTCGACGGCGCCAAGCTGAAGGCCACGATCGCGGCCCACAACTCCTACATCGACTCCGGTGTGGACCCCGAATTCGGCAAGGTCATGGCCAGCACCATGATTAAGATGGAGACCGGTCCCTACTACGCCGTCTCCCAGTACCCCTCCGTGCACCACACGATGGGCGGACTTGTCATCAACAAGAACACTGAAGTCGTTGACATTTTCGGCAACGTGATTCCGGGCCTGTATGCCGCCGGTGAAGTCACCGGAGGCGTCCACGGCACAAACCGCCTCGGCTCCAACGCCGACGCCGACTGCATGGCCAACGGCTACATCTCGGGCTACGTGGTTGTCACCGGCAAGCTGCCCGATTTCATTCCCCAGAACTAATCACACAGTTTTTCCCCTTTTGCCGCCTCCCCGCCGCAACAACCGCGGCGGGGAGGCGGCGCCTTTATTTCACGCGCATATGTACACATA
>DATMZG010000051.1:0-8639 GCA_035560415.1 Candidatus Acidiferrum sp.
ATATAATACTCCTCGGAGTATATTCTTTTTGCGCGAGGTGATTTTTATGCCGACCGTCGCCTTCGACACGCTCGGGTGCAAGGTCAATCAATATGAAACCGAAGTCATGCGCGCCGGCTTTGAGGCGGCGGGCTATACGACCGTCCCCTTCTCGCAGGCGGCCGACGTCTATATCGTCAACACCTGCTCAGTCACGGCAGCGTCCGACGCCAAGTCCCGGCAGGCGCTGCGCCGGGCCAGAAGGCTCTCCCCCACGGCCGTCATCGCGGCCGTCGGCTGCTACGCCCAGGTCGCGGCGGACGAGCTTTCGGCCTTGCCGGAGGTCAATTTAGTGCTCGGCAGCGTGGGCAAGACGGCGCTTCCCGCCGTCATTGAGGCCTACCGGCGTGACGGCACGCTGCCGGCCGTCACGCCCCTCACCCGCCCTGTGCCCTTTGAGCCCATGGAGGCCGCCAGGTATTTGCGCACGCGGGCGGTCATGAAAATTCAGGACGGCTGCAACAATTTCTGCGCCTACTGCATCATTCCCTACGCGAGGGGGCGCATTCGCTCAAAGCGCCCGGACGACGCCCTGGCCGAATTCTCCCGCCTTGTGGCGGAGGGCTACCGTGAAATTATTTTGACCGGAATTGAAATCGCCTCCTACGGCGGCGGCGAAGGCGAGGCGTTTGACCTCGAGGGGCTTCTCGGGCGCATGGCCGGTGTGCCGGGGGCGGACGGCGTGCGGGTGCGGCTTGGCTCGCTTGAGCCCCGCATCGTGACGCCATCCTTTGCGAAAACCCTGTCGGAGCTGCCCTTCATCTGTCCGCAGTTTCACCTCTCATTGCAGGCCGGCTGCGACGCCACTTTGCGCCGCATGAACCGCCGGTACGACAAAGCCCGGTATCTCGAGTCGGTGGCGCTGCTGCGGGAGGCGATGCCCGGGACCGAGCTCACGACCGACGTCATCGTCGGCTTTCCCGGCGAGACCGAGGCCGATTTCCTTGAGAGCGTGGCGTTCGTGCAAACGGTCGGCTTTTTAAAAACCCACGTCTTCCCCTACTCCCGCCGACCCGGAACGCCCGCGGCCGACATGCCGGAGCAGATTCCGGTACCTGAGCGGGAGCGCCGGGCGGCAATGCTGTCGCAGGCGGCCGAGGAAGTGCGCAGGCAGCGGCTTGCGGCAGCGGTCGGACAGACAAGACAGGTGCTGCTCGAAGCGCGGAGGGGAGACGCCTGGCACGGCTACACCGCCTCGTATATGCCGGTCTACGCCAAAGGGCCCGGTGCCCACAACACCTTTGCCGACGTCACGCTTGTGGAACTTGAAGCGGACGGCCTTGCCGGCGTCATCCGCTGACCGCACTGATTTGAACGGGAAACCCCCGGAGCCGAAATTCGGCTCCGGGGGTACATTTTTCTTAACGCGTGTTCACTGGACGACCGTGACAATTCCCTGCTCGGAGACCGAGAGGTCCCCGCCGCCCGAGCGGCTGACCGTGGTGGGCGGCACAATGAACTGCCCCGGCAGCACAGCGCGGGCCGTGTAGACGATGGGCGGCAGCGTGCCGGTATAGCCCTTGGGGTCGTTTATCCAGAGCGCAAAGGTGATTTTCTGGTCCTCGCGCCCCGTCACATACCAGTTTACAACCTGACCGCCGGTGTTTTTCGTCTGCAATTTGACAAACCGGAGCCCCGCCGGCATGGTCTCGGTGATTTCATAAATGCCGTCGAGCGGGACACCCTTGGCCGCAACCTCAATTTGAATGACGGCAAGGCCGCCCTGCCCCACTTCGCCGCCATAGAGCGACCAGACGCTCTTTGTCACTTCGAAATCGCCCTCGGCGGTGCCGGAGGGTCTGTCGGCATAGGTGGCCGACACCGAGACGCCTTGGGGCAGCGTGAAGGAGGCCGTGTCGAGCTGCCGCTTTGTGAGGCTGAGATACCCGACGCCGCGGTGCAGCGGCACTTCGATTTCACTGCCGTCGACAGTACCCTTCAGCGTGAGGTCGTCGCCCTTGGGCTGCGCCGTGCGGTTCAGGTAGGCCAGCAGCTCCAGGTCGCAGATGACGGTGGAGCCGGCGTTGTCGAGCAGGTAGCGGGCCATGCCGCGGGCGGCCGCGGGGTCTGCCCTCGCCGCCGTGACAAGGGCCAGCGCCGTCAGCTCGACGTTGTCGTCCCGCGTCTCCTCATGGACATAGACATAGGCGTCAGTCGTTTTGAGCTTCGGGGCGACAAGTTCCTCATAGACGGCCTTGGCGCCGCCGTCGTCCCCGACGGCCGAGAGGGCCGCCATCAGCGTATACCGCTCTTTGAGGTCGAGCCCGTCGGGCGCCGCGAGCAGCCGCTTGATGTCATAGAGCACCGGCTCTTTGAGGGCCGCAAGCCCCATGTAGGCCGCGGCGACGTCGCCGGGCGCGGAATCCACATAGTCAATGATATTGTAGAAGTAGGAGGCCGTGATGGTGCGGTTCAGAAGCTGCGGCGCCGCAAGCGCCACTTTGGCCGTCGTCTCGGCCGAAGCCGCCGAGTAGCGCAGCAGGGAGACTCCGCCCTCGCTTGCCGGCAACTCGGGCGCCTCGGCTTCGGTGTAGCGCTCCGGCATGAGCTTTGCCAGCATGTTCGAGGCTGCCCAGGCGGCCACCTGCCTGTCGGTCCTGCCACTTGACCCCGCGGAGAGCTTTGCCAGCGCGGCATAGTAGACGGCGCTCTCATCCTGCGTGAAAGTCAGCAGCACCGGCGAGCGCAGCGGCACAATAGAGGAGAGAGCGGTGGCACTGACCTGCTTTGTCACCGTCACCTCCGCCACGTCCTCGACCACCTCAAAAGTGATTTTGAGGGCGTCGGAGAGCTCGCCGCACTTTGCCGACACGGCAAGGGTATAGCTGCCGGCCTTCAGGGCTTTCCCAAAGCTCATATAGGCGTACCCGTACCCGCCGGCCGAGGCCGTGCGGGTCTCGGAGACCCCTTCGCCCGTGAGCTCGGCGGCAAAGGAGCAGGTGTCGGCCGTCGTCACGCCCGCGCCAAAGCCCCGCAGCGCGACCGACAGCTCATCGCCTATCATGTACCGGTCGGTGTAGAGCACGCTCGCAAAGAAGGGCAATGTGGCCTTGACCGGCAGTCTGGCGGTTCCGGCTTTGAGCCCTTCGGCCACGGCCGCCGCCGTGATTCGCCACTCGGTGACGCTGTCGGCGAGTTTGAAGGTGACCGAGGCCTTGCCGTCTTTATCGGTTTTGACCGTTTCAAAGGCCGGGTTGTCGCGAAAATCGCTCCTGTATCCGTCGCCGCCGCCCTCGCCGCCCTGGCCGCCCTCCATGGCGCCGTCGATGTTGTGCTCAATGTAGGAGACGTGCCGCGTGACTGAAGGCCAAAAGACGGCGGCGTAAATCTCCTCAAGCGGCTCGGCGGGGTTGTCGGAGATGGCCAAGGCCGACTCGTCGACGACCGAGAGCAGTACTTCGGCCTCGGTCGGTTTGCCCTCGGCATCGGTCACCTCCACACCCAGCGTGACCTCCTCGCCCGGCGCGTAGGCCGTTTTGTCCGGCGTCAGTTTGAGATTCAGCTTTGAGGCCGCCGTGTCGTACCGCAGGGTCAGGGAGCCCGCATCATAGATGTTCTTGCCGTCAAAGTAGGCGGCGAAGACCGAGATGTTCGGCGTGTCACTCTGGTTAAACGTGAGCTCGGCCTCGTTTTTTAGCCCTGCGACCGTTTTGATGAGGCCCTCCTGGAAGACGAAGAGCATGGTGCGGCCCTGCTCAAAATCCTCATCCGCGACCGAGACCCCGTTTTTGTACCCCGAAATATTCAGTTTTGCGGTCTCTCCGACCGCAAGCTCATAGTCCTCGGCATTGACATCATACCGGGTTCTTCCGCCGAAATTCTGCCAGATGCGGTTAACGCCAATCTGCTCCTCATCGTCTTGCGACGTCCTGCCGGCGGTGTCGGTGACCGAAGCCACGACGCTGTAAATTTTGTCCTCAGTCGGCTGATAGGCCGAGGCGTCAAAACTGCCGACGCCGCCCGTCAGCGGCACCTCTATGGTCTGCGCCAGCACTTTGTCCTGCGTGTAGCCGTAGATGTAGCGGGTGAGCTTCTCAATGGGGTCGTAGACCGAGGCGTTGATATGTTTCGTGTAAGTGGTCTCGTAAATTTTGACGGTCGCCGTCGTATCATAAGGGACGCCCCGAATGAGGTCGTCGTCATAGAGGTCCTCGCCCTTTGTCACCTTTGAGGTGTCGATGCGGTGGGCCTCCACCTTGACGGTCTCCCCCTGCGCAGTCGTCTCGACCATGACGTCCCGGGGCAGGCAGTAGGTGTAGCCGTAATCCCAAATCTGCTCGTCCTCGGGCTCGGCCGTCGTGATGCTGATGCTGACATAGATGGGGCGCCAGGTGTTGAGGTCGTCGACAAGCGTAAAGCTGTGGCGGGCAAAGCCGTCCGCGCCCGTCGTGACATCCTCCGAAACGCTGTCCCAGTTTGCGGTCGAGGTTCTGTGCCCAATTCGCAAAATGTAGTCCTTGACCGGCGTGCCGTCGTAAAACTCCATCCCGACCGATGTGTCAATCGCCTCGCCCGGCCGGTAGAACAGCTTGTCGTGGGACACGTCCAAGCGGTAAATGGGCTTTGTGTATTCATATACGTTTATGTACTCGCTGCGGATGACCTCATCGTCGTCGCAGAGAACCAGGCGGTAATAGGAGCTCGCGAGGTTTTCTATCGGCAGGGCTGCCGTAAAGCAGCCAAACTCGTCGACCGTCACCTGCGCTGCCGCAATGGGCGGGTTGGCGGCTTTGCCGTTTACCTGCGAAATGCTCCAGACGTAAGGATTTTCGAGCTTGAGGGTGTAAGTGGATTTCAGCAGCTCCCCCTTGCGGGCCGCAATGAAGCCCCAGACGCTTATCTTGTCCTCCGGCAGATAGGTGCTGCGGTCGGTGTACATCGTGCTGATGTACCGCCGGTAAGCCGGCAGCCCGTCGCTCTCTTCATAGGCGGAAAGGTCAAACAGGTAGGGCGTGGCGCCGAACTCCACCGTCAGCAGCGTAAATTCACCCCGCTTCGCGTCGGGGTTTTTAAAGCTGACGACGCCGGCCCCGTCGGTGACCCCGACCGAATAGCCGTTTTTGAGCACTTTGACGCCGGCCGCGGGCCCGCCGCCCAGCGAGTCGTTGACCCACAGCGACATGCCGCCCTCATAGGAGAGGGCGTAGACGGCGGCGTCCGAGACCTGAATGAGCTTCTGCCAGCTGTGCGCCTGACCGACCGAGTCGGTGCAGGTGATGTCGAAGGCGTACCAGCCGGCAGGCAGGGGCTCCGGCATGACAAGGAAGACCGGCCGCCAGAGAGAGGTGAAGTCGGCCGACACAAGGGTGGTCGTCAGTTCGGCGTAGGGGGACGAGAGGCCGGCGTCGGCGACAAAGCCGCCGTCGTAGTTGAAGTCCTCATAAATGTACTTGTGGTAGGCCTCGAGCGCCGAGGCATAGGCCCCGCTGTCCGCAAAGCGGCGCACCGAAATTGTAAACTCCCGGTCCTTGAAGTAAGTGATCATGGACTCCCAGTTGCGGTCGTATCCGGCGTAAAACTCAATGACCGGCGCGCGGTCTGTCGTGAAGCTCTCGACTTGGGCGCCGGACAGGTCGAGCCGGGGCGCATCCGAGCTCTTGGCGGTGCGGAAAGTGACGGCGGCGCTCTCGCCTATCGCCTCGCCCGCCGCCGTCGCAAGCTCCGGAGAGACCGTCACGGTGTAGAGGGTGTCGGCGGCCATCGGCGCGTCGGGCACAAAGGCCCAGACATTGCGGTGGCGCTCAAACCGGCCGGCAAGCGCCGGGGTTATTTCAATGTGCTTTTCAATTTCGGCGATGTCGGCACTCGAAAACACAAACTCGATGCCGCTTTCAAGCGGCACATAGGTCGCATTGTCCGCGGGGCTGACGCTGAGCAGCCGGAATGTGTTTTTTGTCTGAAAAGCCCAGCTGCGGCTCTCGCCGTCCGACGCGACGACGAAGTTATAAACGGTCCCGGCCGAGAGATACTGTTTGGGAGCAAGGCGAAAGATGCCCGACTCCTCCTTGACGTCGAACTCGCAGGCCGGCTCGACTTCGACAAGCGCCTTGACCTCGTCGACCGTGAGCGGCTGCTCCGAAGTCAGCACGAACGCCGACTGCGCGTCAACCCCGTCGCCGTCCGCTTTTTCGGCTTCAATCGCAATGCCGGCGAGGTCGTAAATTTTCTCGGGCTCCGGGCCTTTTTCCCTGCCGCTCAGCATGAAAAAGAGGGCCGCGCAGGCCGCAAGCACCGCCAGCGGGACGGCAACCGGGATTTTGCGCTTCGGCTTTTCGGGTTTCGGGGGGTCCAGCTCCCCTTGCGGGTCAAAGTCTGCGAGCGGTCCCTCCAGCGCCTCCTCAGGCGGCAGTTCATCGTCCAAAGGCTCCGGCGGCAGTCCGGTCAGGTCAAGCGCTTCCAAGGGGTCCATCGAACTATGCTCCATAACAATCTCCTATTCATGCGCGGCAGGTAGCCGCCTGCGGCGCTATCGTTTGGGGACTAAAGGCTATTTATCACATTGATGTTAGTCGCATTTTGGACACAATTGTTTCTTTTTTCCTTTCTGCAATTGTATCACGTCCGTTAAAATATGTAAATCACACTCGACGGGCGGCGAAGTTATGTGTTATAATGGTTCAACTCTTTCGATTTTTGTGTATTCGGAGGTAATCCTTTTATGAAATGGAATCTTGTTTCCGACAGCTCATGCGATTTGGCGCCTGAGGAATTCACCGGCGAGAACTTCACATTCTCCACCGCTCCCCTGACCGTGACGGCCGGAGGAAAAGATTTTGTCGACCTGCCGGGCACCGACGTCGACGCGATGCTGGCAGCCCACAGCGCCTCCAAGCTCCCCTCCTCCTCGACCTGCCCCTCCCCCGAGATGTGGGCCGAGAAGTTCCGCCTTGGAGACACCACTCTCGCCTTTACGATTACGGGCGGACTTTCGGGCAGCTACAACAGCGCCCTTGTCGCCCGTGACATCGTGCTCTCGGAGGACCCCACGAAAAAAATCCACGTCTGCAATACCCGCGGCGCCGCGGGCTCACTTGTGCTGGGGCTGAGACGTGCCAAAATGCTGTTTGAGAGCGCCCTCTCCTTTGAGGAGGTCGTGCGCGAAATTGAGACCTATATGGACGGCACCCACCTGCTCTTTTCACTCTCCTGCTTTGACAACCTCATCCGCACCGGCCGCATGTCCCGCATTGCCGGCATTATGGCGGGGTCCCTGGGCATTCGGCCCGTCGCCAAAAACAATGAGCACGGCGAAATTGAGGTCGTCGGAAAGCCGCGCGGTGAGCTCTCGGCCATCAAGTATATCATCAAGACCATGGGCGAACTCAAAAAAATGGAGGGCCGCCCCGTCATCGTCTCCCACTGCAAAAACGAGAAGTCGGCAAAGCTGATTGCGGCCATGGCCCATGACGAGCTCGGGACTTCCGACGTGACCATCATGAAAATGCGGGTTCTCAACTCCTATTACGCGCTGCCGGGCGGTCTCATCATCACGTTCTGAAAGCCGCACGGCTGCATTGGAGGTTTTGCGGGTGAAACTGCTTGAATCGGGCGAAAACTATCTGGAGACCATCCTCATGCTCTCGCAGCGAAACGGAAATGTGCGCTCCATCGACGTCGCAACCGAGCTCGGGTATTCAAAGCCCTCAGTCAGCCGGGCGGTTGGCATCCTGAAGGAGTCTGGCTACATCGTGGTGGACAACCTGGGGCACATTAAGCTGACCGAGCAGGGCCGGGAGCGCGCGGGTGAAATTTATGACCGGCACATCGCCATCACGCGGTTTCTCACCGAAAAGCTGGGGCTTTCGCACGAAATCGCCGAGGCCGACGCCTGCCGCATTGAGCACATCATCAGCGAGGAGACTTTTTTAGCCATAAAGACGGCGCTTGCGCAAAACTCCCCGGACACCGATTAACAGCCGGGGGAACCCTGGCATATTTTGTCGTATACCCACTTATTTTACGGAGGAACCCCTCATGGTTTTTCGCAATATGCGCAGAAATGACAAGGCCTTCGATGTCGATACAGCACTTCAGATGATGCGGCAGGCCTCTTACAGCATCGTGGCCTTCGGGGAGGGCGACAACGGCTACCCGTACGCGCTGCCCGTCAACGTGGCCTACTTTGACGGGGCTCTGTGGTTCCACGGGGCGGCCGCGGGGCTCAAGCACGAGGCTATTTCAAACGACAACCGCGTCTGCGTGACGACGGTTTTCGACGCCGAGATCCTGCCCGACAAGCTCTCGACCGAATATACGAGCCTCATGGTCTACGGCAAGGCCTACACGGTGCCGGACGAGGAATACGAGGACGCCTGCAGGAAATTTGGCATGTACTTTGCCCCCGACTTCAAGGCCGACGTCGACCGGGCGACTGTGCAGCACCGGGCGGCGACGAGGCTCATCAAAATCGAAATCGACCATATGACGGCCAAACGCAACAGAGAATAGTCACCGAAGAAAAATAACGAGTCCGGGGCAAAAAGTTTTTGCCCCGGACTTTTTGAATGTCGAAAAACCTGTGGGTTTTCCGCCAAGTGAGCGGTGCCCTTCCCGCGCGAAGTGAATTCGCGCTTGCGGGCGGCATATAATCGGCCTTATTT
>DATMZG010000052.1:0-20415 GCA_035560415.1 Candidatus Acidiferrum sp.
ATAATGATATCCTTTGATAAGAAATTAACTCTCAAGGAGGATTATGTAAATGGCGCGTCCCTTAAAATCCATGGACGGCAACACCGCTGCGGCGCATGTTGCCTACGCATTCACTGAAGTCGCCGCAATATTCCCCATCACCCCCTCATCCGTCATGGCTGAGCTTGCCGACGTGTGGGCTGCCGAAGGCCGCAAGAACATCTTCGGCCAGACTGCCCACATCGCCGAGATGCAGTCCGAGGCCGGCGCGGCCGGCGCTTTGCACGGCTCCCTCTCCGCGGGCGCCTTGACCACCACCTTCACGGCCTCGCAGGGCCTGCTGCTCATGATTCCCAACATGCTGAAAATCGCGGGCGAACTGCTGCCGGGCGTCATCCACTGCTCCGCGCGCGCCATCGCCTCCCACGCGCTCTCCATTTTCGGGGATCATTCCGACGTCATGTCCTGCCGGCAGACCGGTTTTGCCATGCTCTCCTCCGTCAACCCGCAGGAGGTCATGGACCTCGGCGCCGTCGCGCACCTTGCGGCCATCAAGGGCCGGGTGCCTTTCCTGCACTTTTTCGACGGCTTTCGCACCTCCCATGAAATTCAGAAAATCGCCACCTGGGAGTACGAGGACCTCAAGTCCATGGTGGACATGGACGCCGTTCAGGCTTTCCGCGACGGCGCCTTGTCGCCGGAGCACCCCTACACCAAGGGCACGGCTCAGAACCCCGACATCTTCTTCCAGTCCCGCGAAGCCAGCAACCGCTATTACAATGAGCTGCCCAAAGTCGTTGAGGAGTATATGGGCAAGGTCAACAAACTGACCGGAAAGAAGTATAAGCTCTTCAACTACTACGGCGACAAAAACGCCACCGACGTCATCGTCGCGATGGGCTCGGCCTGCGACACCACTGAGGAGGTCATTGACTACCTGACCGCCAAGGGCGAAAAGGTCGGCCTTGTCAAGGTCCGCCTCTACCGCCCCTTCTCGGTCAAGCACTTTGTCGACGCGCTGCCCGAGACCTGCCAGCGCATTTCCGTCCTCGACCGCACCAAGGAGCCCGGCGCCATCGGCGAGGCGCTCTATCTTGACGTGGTCACCGCCCTCACTGAGGCGGGCCGGGGCGACATCAAGGTGGTCGGCGGCCGGTACGGGCTCGGCTCCAAGGACTTCTCGCCGGCCTGCGTATTTGCGGTCTACGAGAACCTCGCGGCGCGCCGGCCCAAGAACGGCTTCACGGTCGGCATCAACGACGACGTGACCCGCACTTCTCTCAAACTCAAGTCCGCCCCCGACACCGCCCCCCGCGGCACCGTCTCCTGCAAGTTCTGGGGACTGGGCTCGGACGGCACGGTCGGCGCCAACAAGAACACCATCAAAATCATCGGCGACTACACCAACCTGAACGTCCAAGCCTACTTCGCCTACGACTCCAAGAAGTCGGGCGGCGTGACCATCTCGCATCTGCGGTTTGGCCGCAAGCCCATCAAGAGCACCTACTTCATTAAAAAGGCCGACTTTGTGGCCTGCCACAACATGTCCTATCTGACGAAGTACGACATGACCGGCGACCTCGCCGACGGCGGCACTTTCCTGCTCAACACCTCTTACAGCGCCGATGAAATCGGAAATTACCTGCCCTCCAACGTCAAACGCGACCTCGCCCGCAAAAACTGCAAGTTCTACATCATCGACGGCGTCGGCATCGCCCGGGAGCTCGGAATGGGCAGCCGCATCAACACGATTTTGCAGGCCGCTTTCTTCAAGCTGACCAAGATCATGCCCATTGAGCTCGCTGTGGAGAAGATGAAGGAGGCCGTCGTCAAGAGCTACGGCACCAAGGGCGAAAAGGTTGTCAATATGAACAACGCCGCCATTGACCGCGGCCTGACCGGCGTCGTCAAGGTGTCTGTCCCGAGAGATTGGGCCCACGAGCCGGCCGGCGTCGCGGAGCGCCCGGTCATCGGGGACGACAAGGCGCTTGTCGCCTTTGTCAAAGAGGTCGTCCGCCCCATTGAGTATCAGGACGGCGACAGCTTGCCGGTGTCCGCCTTTGCCGACTATGCCGACGGCAAGCTGCCGGCCGGCACCGCCGCATTCGAAAAGCGCGGCATCGCCGTCGACGTCCCCGAGTGGGATTCCACCAAGTGCATTCAGTGCAACCAGTGCTCTCTGGTCTGCCCGCACGCCTGCATCCGCCCCTTCGCCATGACGAAGGAGGAGGTCGCGGCGGCCCCCGCCGGATTTATCGGCAAGCCCATGATCGGAAAGGGCGCCGAGGAGTACACCTTTACCATCCGGGTCAGCCCACTCGACTGCACCGGCTGCGGCAACTGCGCCGCCATCTGCCCCGCCAAGGACAAGGCCCTCATCATGAAGCCGGCCCTCTCCCAGCTTGACAAGCAGGAGGCCTACGACTACTGCGTCGCCAAGGTGACTGAGAAGAAACTGCCCTTTGCCGAAAACACGGTCAAGGGCTCCCAGTTCAAGACCCCGCTGCTCGAGTACTCGGGCGCCTGCGCCGGCTGCGGCGAGACGCCGTATGCCAAGCTCGTCACCCAGCTCTACGGCGAGCGCATGTTCATTGCCAACGCCACCGGCTGCTCCTCCATCTGGGGCGGCTCCTCCCCCTCCTCCCCCTACACCAAGAATCGCTTTGGCCGCGGCCCGGCGTGGGCCAACTCCCTGTTTGAGGACAACGCCGAATACGGCTACGGCATGTATCTGGCCATCCGGCAGCGCCGCGAGAAGCTCATTGAAGATTGCAAGGCCTTTGCCGACTCCCTTGAGGAGGGCAAAAAGCGCAACAACAAAGAGTGGATTGAGCAATCCGAGGCCTGCGCCGAGTGGCTCTCGGTCAAGGACGACCCCGAGCTCTCCCGCAAGGCGGGCGAAAGAGTCGTCGCCTCCATGGAGGCCGCCGTCAACTGCCCGTCCCCCCGCAAGCCCTCCATCCTGAAAAACGCCGACCTGCTCCCCAAGCAGATCATCTGGATTTTCGGCGGCGACGGCTGGGCCTACGACATCGGCTTTGGCGGGCTCGACCATGTGCTGGCCTCCGGCGAGGACGTCAACGTGCTGGTCTTCGACACCGAGGTCTACTCCAACACCGGCGGCCAGTCCTCCAAGGCCACCCCGACCGGCTCCGTCGCCCAGTTTGCGGCGGCCGGCAAAACGGTCAAAAAGAAGGACCTCCCCGCCATCGCCATGACTTACGGCTATGTCTACACCGCCTCCATCTGCATGGGCGCCGACTTTAACCAGACCGTCAAAGCCATCACCGAAGCCGCCTCCTACAACGGCCCCTCCCTCGTCGTGGCCTACGCCCCCTGCATCAACCACGGAATCAGGGCCGGCATGGGCACCGCCCAGCTCGAGTCCAAGGCCGCCGTCGAGGCCGGCTACTGGTTCAACTACCGATACGACCCGCGTCTGAAGGCCGAGGGCAAAAACCCCTTCCAGCTCGACAGCAAGGAGCCCAAAGCCGAATATCTCGACTTCCTCAAGAAAGAAGTCCGGTACACCTCGCTTGAGCTCACTTTCCCCGACAGGGCCAAGGAGCTCTTCGCCAAGGCCGCCGAGGGCAGCAAGGAGAAATACGCGCAGCTCAAAGCCCTTGCCGACGGCAACACCTGCCTCTGATAAACAAACCGAGAAAAGGCTCCCCGAAAGGGGAGCCTTTTTTGTTGGAAACGTTTTTACATAGTGGCCGCAATGGCCGCCGCGAGGGCGTCAAGCTCGGCCTCCTGCTCCGCCTTGAGGGCGGATTTGAGGGTGACGGTCTCGGGCAGGATGGTCATATCCTTGCACCCGCTCAGAATTTCGGCCATGAGCTTGCCCGAGGCCGGGGCCCAGCTCCCGTTTTGAATGAGGGCGACCGTGCGGTTTTGAATGTTGTGGGCCGCGAGGTCCCGCAGCAGGTCCTCCATCGTGACGAAAATGCCCATGTTGTAGGTCGTCGAGGCGAAGACGAGGTGGCTCCACCGGAAGGCCGCCGCCACGATTTCGGAGGCAGACGTTGTCGACACGTCGAACATGACGGTGCGAATGCCCTGCTCTTGCAGTTTGCAGGAGAGGATTTCGGCGGCGTTTTCGGTGTTGCCGTAGACCGAGGCGTAGGCGATCATGACGCCCTTGTCCTCCGGCGTGTAGCTGCTCCACCTGACGTATTTGTCGATATAGACGGGCAGGTTCTCCCGCCAGACATGGCCGTGCAGGGGGCAGATCATCCCGATGTCGAGGGCCGCCATCTTTTTGAGCAGGGCCGCCGTCTGCGCCCCGTACTTGCCGACGATGTTGCAGTAGTACCGCCGCGCCTCGTCCATGTAGTCGCGCTCAAAGTCGACCTCGTCGGCAAAGAGGGCGCCGTTTAAGGTCCCGAAAGTGCCGAAGGCGTCGGCCGAGAAGAGAATTTTGTCCGCGGCGTCCCAGGTCACCATGACCTCCGGCCAGTGCACCATGGGGGCCATGCGAAAGTGCAGCTCGTGCCGGCCGGTCCCAAGCACCGTGGTCTCGTCGGCGAGTACCAGCCGCCCGTCCGGAAGGGGTTCAAAAAACTGGCCGATCATGGCGGCGATTTTGGCGTTGCAGACCACTTTTGCCTCCGGATAGCGCCCGAGAAGCTCCATGAGCGTGGCCGAGTGGTCAGGCTCCATGTGGTGGATGACGAGGTAGTCGAGGGGGCGCCCGTCCAGCACATGGGCGACGTTTTCGAAAAAGACCTTGCCCACGGCCTTGTCGACCGTGTCGAAAAGCACGGTGCGCTCGTCTAAGAGCAGATAGGAATTGTAGGAGACGCCGCGGGGCACCGAATAGACCCCCTCGAACATGGCGAGTCTGCGGTCGTTTGCGCCCACCCAATAGAGGTCTTCCGTCACTTTTCGCGTGCAGTGCATAGTCATTCTCCCGTCTTTTATATCAATATATGTCAGCTTGTCCGCCTTATGATTGGACGGACAGGCTCTCTTTTGCCTGTCAGTATACCACATTTTTCCCGCCATGAAAAGAAAAAAGCCCCCGTACGGGGGCTTTTTGCCGTTTTTCAGATGAGCTTGGCCTCGAGGTAGTGCCGCTTGTCGGGCGCTTCCCCCATGGAAAAGGACTTGCGCACGAGGGCCCCGTCCTTGCGGACAATCTCAAAGAGAGTCGACTTCTCAAACTCGGGCAGGATGAGGGCGATGTTGCCCGGCGCTCCCCCCAACTCTCTCGCCTCTTTTTCGCCGTGAATGTAGTCGATGGAGGCCTTCGGATGCGCCGCAAGCCACTTGTCGAGCGCCGGCTGGAGCTGCTGGAGCGGCGGCAGGTTTTCGGGGTCGACAAGGTCAAAGGCGGCCTTGTCGACGCCAAAGAGCACCCGGTGAATGGGCTCAAAGGCGAGGGCCGGGTCGTGCAGGTTGACGATCTCGACTAAGGCATACCGGGCGGGGTCGGTCACGCGCTGCTCGGCCGTCAGCTTCGCCTTGCGGTACTCCCAGTGGAGCCTCGCCGAGGCCAGCGAATGATTTCCGTCGCCCATGGCAAAGAGCAGCCCCTGCGCGACTTTGGCGAGCCCCTCAAGCGCCTCGCAGACGGGCTCCAGTTCTTCCACCTTGCGACCCTGCAGCCGGCCTGCGCCCTGCATGAGCTCGAAGTCGTAGAGCGGCTGGAGGGTGTCCCAGGCGGCGTCAAGCGGGCCGATGAGGGTATTGCCGGGGTCGTCGACCAGCACCATGATGTGGGGCAGTTCAAGTGGCGCCCCCTGCCGGATTTTGACCCTCGCCGGCAGCCGGGAGGCGATGGTGCTCTCAGTGGCCCGGATCAGGCTTTTGGAGGCCGGCGAATAGTCGTACCGCTCGAGGTCGAGGGCCAGCACCAGCCCCCGGCGCCATCCCGTGGTCGTCTGCCGGCGGACCAGCACAAAGCCCTCGCCGATGGGGCGCAGCAGCTCTTTTTGCAGGCAGGCCCGCATGGCCTTGTGAATGCGCGCAATGTCGTCCGAGTTGTCCTCTCTGAGGTAGGCCTCGGGCAAAATCATATTGAGGGCCGAGGGCGCGTCCCCGGCAAGCTCTTTCGCCCGCTCCCAATAGGCGGGCCGTGAAGTGTACTGGTCGCAGGCGACGACCGAGAAAGTCTCGAGAGGCACACCCGGTGCCGGCAGCAGAATGTCGGGCACCGAAATGCCGAGGGCAAAAAGCCGTTCCTTGACCGTCATCAGCCGATCACCCGCACTCTCACCATGCCCTTGATGGCCCGGAGCTTCTCAAGGCCCTCCTCCCCGACCGGGGGCTCAATGTCGATGATGGTGTAGGCGTATTCGCCGCGGCTGTTGTTGACCATGTGCTCAATGTTGATGTTGTCGGCCGCGAGAATGGCCGTGATCTGCCCGACCATGTTGGGGATGTTGTGGTGGAAGAGCGTGATGCGGAAATTGCCGTTTTTGGGCAGCTCGCAGTTTGGCAGGTTGATGGCGTTGCGCACGTTTCCGTAGAGGAGGTAGTTTTTGAGCTCGGTCGCTGCCATGACGGCGCAGTTCTCCTCCGACTCGGGCGTGGAGGCCCCGAGGTGCGGCATGGCGATGACCCCCTTGCAGCAGAGCAGGGCGTCCTCCGGGAAGTCGGTGACATATCTGCGCAGGCGGCCCTCCTCGAGCGCCGCGACGACGGCCTTTGTGTCGACAAGGCCGCCGCGGGCAAAGTTGAGCAGCACGGCGCCCTCCTTGAACTTTTCAAGCTGGACGGCGCCGATCATGCTTTTGGTGCCGGCGTTGAGGGGCAGGTGCAGCGTGATATAGTCGCACTCGGCATAAATCTGGTCGAGGCTTGCGGCGTGGCGCACCGAGCGCGATAGCCCCCACGCGGCGTCGACCGAGATATAGGGGTCGTACCCGAGCACATTCATCGAAAGCCCGTAGTGGGCGGCGTTGGCGACCTGCACGCCGATGGCGCCAAGGCCGATGACGCCCAGCGTCTTCCCGGCGAGCTCAGGCCCCGTGAACTGCTTTTTGCCCTCCTCGACGGTCTCTGTGACGGCTTCGCCGCCGCCCTGAAGGGACTTGCACCAGTCGATGCCGGAGATGATTTTTCGGCCCGCCAGCAGCATTCCGGCAAGCACCAGCTCCTTGACGGCGTTGGCGTTTGCGCCCGGCGTGTTGAAGACGATGATGCCCTTTTCGTTGCACCGCTCAATCGGGATGTTGTTGACGCCGGCCCCCGCCCTGCCGATGGCAAGGAGGCTCTCGGGCAACGCATCGCCGTGCAGGTCGGCCGACCGGACGAGGTATGCGTCGGGGGCCTCGAAGTGCTCGCCGACCGCAAACTCATCGCCCAGCACCGTATAAATCAAATCCGAGATGTTGTTCTTCTTTTCTATATAATAGTGCATTATTTTGTCTCATACTCCTTCATAAAGTCGGCGAGCGCCCGGACCCCTTCAACCGGCATGGCGTTGTAAATGCTGGCGCGAATGCCGCCGGCGGCCCTATGTCCCTTGATGTTGATGATGCCCTTGCCCTTTGCGAGCTTGATGAACTCTGCCGTCTGCTCTTCAGTCGGCAGCGTGAAAGTGACGTTCGTGATTGAACGCGAACCCTCCTCGGCGCAGCCCTTGTAGAGCTTTGAGGCGTCGATGACATCGTAGAGCAGCACCGCCTTTTGACGGTTGACGGCCTCCATGGCGGCAACGCCGCCCTGGCCCTCGAGCCACTTGAACACGAGCCCCGCCGCGTAGATGGCAAAGCAGTTGGGGGTGTTGTACATGGAGTCATTGTCGGCCGCGAGCTTATAGCTGAGCATGGCCGGCACTTCGGGGGGCGTATCTTTGAGCAGCGACTTTTTGACGATGACGACGGTCAGCCCGGCCGGGGCCATGTTCTTCTGCGCGCCGGCGTAAATGAGGTCAAAGTCCGTCACTTCGACGTCAAGGCCCAGAATGCAGGAGGAGAGGTCGGCCACAAGCGGCATGCCGCCCGTTTTGGGCCATTTGTGATAGGTCGTACCGTAAATCGTGTTGTTGCCGGTGATATGGAGATAGGATGCGTCTTTTGACAGCATATCCTCAGTGATTTTGGGAATGCGGCTGTAGTTTTCGGCCTTGCCGGAGAATATCGTGTGGACGGTCCCCCACCGGGCCGCCTCGACGGCGGCCTTTTTGGCGAAGCTGCCGGTCTCGACGTAGTCGGCGACGCCGCCTCTCTCCATGAGGTTCATCGGAATCATGGAGAACTGGAGGGAGGCCCCGCCCTGAAGGAAGAGGACGGCGTAGTCCTCGGGGATGCGCATGAGGCGGCGCAGCGACTCCTGCGCTTTCGTGTGAATTTCCTGGAACGCCGGTGATCGATGACTCATCTCCAGCACGCTGCTTCCTGCACCCGGATAACATAACATCTCATCGCGGATTTGTTCGAGGACGGGCAGAGGCATTGCGGATGGGCCTGCGGCAAAGTTGAACTGGCGTTCCATTTATGACACTCCTCTAAAAAAATGTTCGTCGTATGAATACGACTGTCTACAATTATACAACAGCCACCACGCGCTTCGCAATGCGCGATTTGGTGAATAATCTAATTATTAACGTTTAATTTTGGCGGTTATGCACAAGTCGCTTGACAGCGGCGCGGGATGTGTATATGATGAGGACAGCGGCACAGCCTAACAACAAAGCCCTGCAAATACGGCTCAAAAGGCCGTGTGTCTGTAAGTCGAAACGCCCATAAAACCGAAAAAGTCGCACCAGAAAACAGTTGACATTACTCATCATCGACGATATAATAATTGTTGCTGTTCGCGGAGGTACTATGAGAATTGACATTTCACCCGTTTTAAAAAACGACGGTGAACAAATTGATTTCGACACGCAGCTGGACCTGTCGGAGCTCGAGGGCGCATACGGCGAAAAGCCGCTCTCGGAGCCGGTTCATGTCAGCGGTCGGGTCTCGGGTCTGTACGGCGCCGTGCGCATTGCCATGGAGGCGTCGGGCAAGCTGCATTTTCTCTGTGACCGCTGCACAAAACCGTATGAGCTCGACTTTTGCTACCCGCTTGACGCGATGGTGACTACCGACCCCGCCGCGGAGGAGACGGACGAACTCATCTACGCCAAAGACAGCCGCATTGACCTAAGCGCGCAGGCCGGCGCCCTCATCGGGCTTCACATGCCCTTCAAGCACCTCTGCAAAGAGGACTGCAAGGGCCTGTGCCCCATTTGCGGCGCAGACCGAAACGTTGGTGAGTGCGGCTGCGAGCCCGACCGCCACGACCCCAGATGGGACGCGCTGCGGGAACTCTTTGATAAACACGAATCATAAGATATATATTGTCGGAGGTGTAAACTATGGCAGTACCGAAGGGGAATACATCCAAGGCGCGCAAGCACTCCCGCCGCAGCGCCGTATGGAAGCTCACAGCCCCAACGCTCGTTCGTTGCCGCGAGTGCAAGGAGCTCATCGCTCCACACAGAGTGTGCCCGCATTGCGGTTTTTACGGCGGCAAAGCAGTCGTCGTCAAGGAAAAGGAAGCGTAAAAAAGAAGCTGTGGCGACAAAGCGTCACAGCTTTTTTTCACTTTATGGGCTGACCGCTTTTGCGGCCCCGCCTTGACCATGTTGGAGATAAGGGTCTATACTGAAATGGGAATTTTAATCACAGGGGTGGACGGCCCTTCCAAAGGATATGTGGAAGTCGGGGAACACCTTGCCGAAATCAACGGCAAAAAAGTGCTCGACGTGCTCGACTATATGCACCTGTCGCAGGCCCCCCGGCCGACCCTGACCATGGCGGACGGGCGGCGCGTCACGGTGCCTAAGCCCGCCTATGACGACCTGGGGCTGACGTTCGAGAGCTTTTTGATGGACGCGCAGCGCAGCTGCGCCAACCGCTGCGTCTTCTGCTTCATCGACCAGCTGCCGTCCGGCATGCGGCAGACCCTCTATTTCAAGGACGACGACGCCAGACTCTCCTTTCTGATGGGCAACTACATCTCCATGACCAATTTGTCCGAGCGGGACATCGCCCGCATGGTCGACTACCGCGTCAGCCCCATCAACATCTCGGTGCACACGACAAACCCGTCTTTGCGCGCCATGATGCTGGGCAACCGGCGCGGCGCGGACAGCCTTGCGGCCTTGCGCCGGTTTGCGGATGCGGGGCTTTCCCTCAACTGCCAGATTGTCGTCTGCGCCGGACTCAACGACGGGGAGGAGCTCACCTCCACCCTGCAAGACCTGTTAGGGCTGCTGCCGGCCCTCGACAGCGTGGCCGTCGTGCCGGCGGGGCTGACGAGGTACCGCGAGGGGCTCTACCCGCTTCGCCCCCTCACAAAAGAGGAGGCTGAGGATGTGCTTGGCCGGGTGCTTGCGGCGGGGGACGGCGTCATCGCCGCCGAAGGGCGCCGGGTCGTCTACCCCTCCGACGAGCTCTTTTTGCAGGCCGGGCGGGAGATCCCGGACGGGACCTTTTACGACGACTACCCGCAGTACGAAAACGGCGTCGGGATGCTGGCCATGCTGAAGGACGAGTTTGAGGCGCTCGCGCACATCATCTGCCCGCCCTCTGCGCCCCGCCGGGTGACCGGCGTCACGGGGGCCGCCGCCTATCCCACAGTGGGGGAGCTCTTTGAAAAGGTGCAAGGGCGCTGCGCCGGCAGGCTTGAAGCACGGCTTATCAAAATTGAAAACCGCTTTTTCGGCCCCAACATCACGGTTGCGGGGCTTGTGACGGGGCAGGATATCATCAGTCAGCTAAAGGGAGTTGACGTCGGCGACGCGCTGCTTGTCCCTTCGGTCATGCTGCGCTATGAAAGAGACCGTTTTCTCGACGATGTGACGGTCGAGGAACTGGAGCAGGCGGTGGACGCACCCGTCATCATCTTTGAGCCGGACGCGGCAGGATTAATTAAATCCCTGACAGGGGAGGAAATATGAAACCGATTGTAGCGATTGTCGGCAGGCCAAACGTCGGCAAGTCGACCTTATTCAATAAACTGGTGGGCCAGAGACTCTCCATTGTCGAGGACACGCCGGGTGTCACCCGCGACAGGCTTTACGCCGACTGCGAGTGGAACGGCAAAACCTTTACGCTGGCCGACACCGGCGGCATTGAGCCGACGCCGGAGGGCCAGATCATGGCCGACATGCGGGCCCAGGCCGAAACCGCCATTGAGACGGCCGACCTCGTGCTGCTCATGGTCGACATGACGACGGGGCTTACGGCGGCCGACGAGGCTGTCGCCACCATGCTCAAAAAAGCGAAAAAAGACATCATCCTCGTCGTCAACAAGGTCGACGTCACGGGGGAGCTGCCCCCGGAGTACTATGAATTCTACGGGCTTGGGCTCGGCGACCCCTTCGCCGTCTCCTCGACCCACGGGCTGGGCTCCGGCGACCTGCTCGACGAGATCATCTCGCGGCTGCCCTGGGACGAAAGGGAGCCGGAGGACGAGGGCGTCATCAAGGTGGCGGTCATCGGCAAGCCCAACGCCGGAAAGTCGTCGCTTGTCAACCGCATTTTGGGGGAGCAGCGGGTCATCGTGTCGGATGTGCCCGGCACGACGAGAGACGCCATTGACAGCGCCTTTGAAAACGAGCAGGGCAAATATACTTTCATCGACACGGCCGGACTTCGCCGCAAGCGCGGGGTGACTGAGTCGATTGAGCGGTACTCGGTGCTGCGGGCCCACATGGCCATCGACCGGGCCGACGTCTGCCTTGTGCTCATTGACGCCACGGACGGCGTGACCGAGCAGGACACCAAAATCGCGGGGCTCGCCCACGAGGCCGGCAAGGCCGTGGTCATTGTGGTCAACAAGTGGGACCTGGTGGAAAAAGAGACCGGCACGCTGGAGAAAATGCGCAAGGAAGTGGAGGCGGCCCTCTCGTTTATGAGCTACGCGCCGGTGCTCTTCATTTCGGCCCTGACCGGCCAGCGGGTCAAAAACCTGTTCGAGCTCATCAACTACGTCTACAGTCAGAGCTGCACCCGCATTTCGACCGGCCGCTTAAACGAGGTGCTGGCCGACGCCACGCTCAAGGTGCAGCCCCCGACCGATAAGGGCAAGCGCCTGAAAATTTACTATATGACCCAGGTGTCGGTCGCGCCGCCGACCTTTGTCATCTTCTGCAACCGGCCTGAAATTTTCCACTTCTCCTACCAGCGGTACCTCGAAAACCAGATTCGGCAGGTTTTCGGACTTGAGGGCACCGTCATCCGCTTCATCATCCGTGAAAGGAGCGAAAAGCAGTGATTTATTTCGTTCAGCGGGGTATTTTGACCTGGCAGGGCATGCCGCTGACCCCCCTCACCGGCATTCTCGCCGCCGTCATCGGCTATCTGCTCGGGAGCGTCAGCTTTGCCATCATCATTGCCAAAAGGTACGAGAAAATGGACATCCGCCAGTACGGCAGCGGCAACGCCGGCGCCAGCAACATCACCCGCACGGTCGGGCTCAAGGCCGGCGCTTTCACGGCGGTCGGGGATGTCGCCAAGGGCATTGCGGCAGGCGTCATCGGCTGGACGCTCGCGGGGCCTGTCGGCGCGATTTTGGGCGGCGGGGCCTCTTTTCTCGGCCACTGCTTCCCCCTCTACTTCGGCTTTAAGGGCGGAAAGGGCGTGGCGACGGCCGGCGGCGCCATTTTCACGGTCGACTGGCGGTGCGCCATTTTGTTCTTGTGCTGCTGGCTCGGCATCTGCCTCACTTTCCGCATGATGGGGCTGGGGGCTGCCTTAGGCGGCTGGAGCTACCCGCTCGGCGCATACATCTGGGACCGCGGCTGGACTGTCTTCATGGTCTACTGCGTCATCGTGGCGCTCTTCCTCGTCTACAACCACCGCTCCAACATCTCCCGCATGCTGAGGGGCACCGAGCCGAGGGCGACGTTTAAGACCCATAGAAAAGAAGAAAAATACGGATAAATAAGTAAAAAACCACCGGGTTTCCGGTGGTTTTTTCGCTTATTCACTTGAAAAATTCCTGCGGGTTTTCTCGCACCCCGTCTTTGAGCACCTCGAGGTGGAGGTGCGGACCCTCGGCCGCCTCCATCAGCGCCGTCTCGCCGACGCCGGAGATGACGTCGCCCATCTTGACCTTTGCCCCGACTTCAATGCCCGCGACCTGGCCGTCCAGCAGATTGCAGTAGCGGGTGATGACCCCGTTGCCGTGGTCGATCTCAATACAGTAGCCGAGCAGGTCGTCATAGTAGATGTCGGAGATCTCCCCGTCGGCCATGGCCCTGACCTTGCTGCCGGCCGTGGCCGCAATGTCGCAGCCGGTATGGACGCGGTAGTCGCCCAGCGTTTCGCTCCAGACGAGGTCCTCCCCGGACCACGGCTTGGTGACGGTCCCGTCAACCGGCTTGATATAGAGCTGTTTCACTGAGGTGTCGGCCGACGCCGGCGTAGAAGATACCTCGGTTGCGGGTTCCTCCTCGGGCTCCTCGGAAATCTCTTCGGTTTCATCCGGCTCCACCGGTTCCTGCGGCACCGCCACAAGGTCCTCCGATGAGACATCTGAGGTCGGCTCCTCAATGAGCTCGGTCTCGGGCACCTCAAGCCGGAAAGGTTCGGGCTCCGGGATTGTGTCCTTCACAAAGGCGTCGCGCACGGCCAGGTACGCGCCGCCGCCGGCTAAGAAGGCCCCCACCAGAATAATTGCGGCCGCCAGCGTTCCGCGCTTGTCCAGTGGCTTTTTACCCATAAGTTTTACTTCCTTTCATACAGGATTACCTTTAGTCTTGACCCTGTATGTCGGAAATATACGTCCTTGTGCAGCCGGGATAGTAATGGGCGAGAATATCGGCATAGGAGGACCCGTCCCGGGCCATGTTCTCGGCCCCGCACTGGCTCATGCCCACACCGTGGCCGCTGCCCTCGACTGTGAAGGTGACGGCGGTGTCGGTCACCTTGACGATGAAGCCCGCCGAGCGCAGCCCGTAGAGGGCCCGCACCTGCACGCCGGTCAGGGCGACTCCGCCGATCGTGCACTGCGCCACCCCGCCCCCCGTGCTCCTCGAGACGACGGTGTAGGGGCTCCCCCCCTCCGGCGTCGCCCCGACCGAAGCGGCAATTTCCCAAAACTCCTCTACCCCGAAAGTCACCGTGGTTTCGTAGCCCTCAAACCCCTCGTCGTTGGTCGGGACGCTGACAAGGTAGGGGTAGTCCCCGCCCCAGACCTCGGCCGCCGACTCGGTGGCCCCGCCGCCCGACATGGCGTGAAAGACGGCAAGGGCGACCTTTTCGCCGTAGACCAGCACCTCCCCCTTTGTGGCCTCGACGGCGGAGCGGAAAATGGCCGTGGCTTCGAGGGCCTTGTCGCCGTAAAGCTCCTGAATTTCCCCCGCCGACAGCCAGGTCTTGCAGTGCCGGTAGTCGGTGCAAACATCGGCCCCGCCCTTGTGGGAGGCGGTCCCCTTTTTGTACATAATATAAGAGCGCGCCGCGACGGCCTGGGCCTTGATGGCCTCCGGAGAAAAAGAGGCCGGGATCTCCCCCGCCAAAACGCCCACGAGGTGCTCCTCAATGTCGACAGCGGCCACCCGGTCCTCCTTTGTGTAGTAGACTAAAATCATATTCTCGGTCTGGCCGCCCATGACGGGCTCGGTCTGCTCCTCTTTTGGCGGGGAGACCACCACGAGCACGATCAGGGGCAGCAGCAGCCCCGCCGCAAGCGCGCCGGCAACCCAATTTATGAGCCTTCTGCACATCGACGTCCCTCCTCGAATGCCGCTCTTGTCCTCAGTGCGGACAACCTCTCCGGCAACAGTACATGATATGCGAGGGGACATCAAAAAATCCTTGTGAAAAAGACGCCCTCGGATTTGAAATTTTTTCTTGTCAAAAAGGGATACTTCTGCTATAATGTTGAAGATTTGGGTGCAAATATTTAGAAGAAGGATGGATTATGAAATGAAGGAACGAAAAATCATCGGGATCAGCGAAAGACCCCCGCTCGGACAGTTCGCCGCCTTAAGCCTTCAACATATGTTCGCCATGTTCGGCGCATCGGTTTTAGTGCCGCTGCTCTTTGGCATCAACGCCTCGATTGTCCTGTTTATGAACGGCTTTGGAACCCTGCTCTTCATATACGTCACCAAGGCCAAAGCTCCGGCATACCTCGGCTCCTCCTTCGCGTTTTTGGCGCCCGCGCTTTACCTCATCGCAAACCATCCCGGCGGCTTTCGGGCCGCGCAGGGCGGTTTTGTGGCGGTCGGACTCGCCGGCTGCGTCGTGGCCGGAATCATTTATAAATGCGGCACCGACTGGATTGACGTCGTGCTGCCCCCCGCCGCCATGGGCCCCGTCGTCGCCCTCATCGGTTTGGAGCTCGCCGGCACCGCCGCCTCGACCGCGGGACTTGTCGGCGTCGACAAAATTGACGGGCGCTCGGTCATCGTCTTTCTCATCACGCTGGGCGTCGCGGTCTTCGGGCAGGTGCTCTTCAAAGGCTTTATGTCGGTCATCCCGATTTTAATTGCGGTCATTGCGGGCTATGTCTCGGCCCTTGCCACCGGCCTTCTGACCGGCGCCGACATCGCCGCCAAGGTGGGCGCGGTCGACTTCTTCGTCGTCCCCAAGTTCCAGACCCCCATTTTTGACGCGGGCGCCATCATGGTCATGATGCCGGCCCTGCTCGTCATCCTGTCGGAGCACATCGGCCACCAGATTGTCACGAGCAAAATCGTGGGCACCGACCTCATTAAGGACCCGGGCCTCCACCGCTCCATTTTCGCCGACAACTTCTCAACGGCGCTCTCCGGCTTTGTCGGCGCCGTCCCCACGACGACTTACGGCGAGAACATCGGCGTCATGGCCGTCACCGGCGTCTACAGCGTCTGGGTCATCGGCGGCGCCGCCGTCTTCTCCATCGTCCTCTCCTTTGTGGGGCCCCTGGCCGCCCTCATCAACACGATTCCGGGCGCCGTCATCGGCGGCATCTCCTTCCTGCTCTACGGCATGATTGGCACCTCCGGACTTCGCATCCTCGTCGACCAGCAGGTCGACTTCGGCCGCTCCCGGAACCTCGCCCTGACCTCGGTCGTCTTTGTGACGGGGCTTTCCGGCATTGCCATCAACATCGGCAACATCCGGATGACCGGCATGGCGCTGGCCGCCGTCGTCGCCATGCTGCTCTCGCTCATCTTCTACGCGCTCGACAAGGCCCACCTGACAAACGACTGACCTTTACACACCGGACATGCAAAGACAAACCCGTGAGACGGGTATCTCTCAGGTCCACTTCCCATTTCCCTTTATAAACCAAGTTCGGAGGCAACACTTTGCGCAGAGAAAACTTACGAAACGTCGCAATCATCGCCCACGTCGACCACGGCAAGACCACGCTGGTCGACGAAATGCTCAAGCAGTCGGGGGTCTTCCGCGAAAATCAGGTCGTACAGGAGCGGGTCATGGACTCGGGCGACCTCGAGCGGGAGCGCGGCATCACCATCCTTGCCAAAAACACCTCAGTGCGCTGGGGCGACTGTAAAATCAACATCGTCGACACGCCCGGACACGCCGACTTCGGCGGCGAGGTGGAGCGCTCACTCAAGATGGTCAGCGGCGTGCTGCTGCTGGTGGACGCCTTTGAGGGCCCCATGCCCCAGACCCGCTTTGTGCTGCAAAAGGCGCTGGAGCTCGGGCACAAGGTCATTCTGGTCGTCAACAAAATCGACCGGCCGGACGCCCGGCCCGGCGAGGTGGAGGAGGAGGTTTTGGAGCTGCTGCTCGACCTCGACGCCACTGACGAGCAGCTGGACTCCCCCGTCGTCTACTGCTCTGGCCGCAACGGCACGGCGTCGCTGACGCCCTATGAGCCCGGGACCGACCTGAAGCCCCTGTTTGACAAAATAACCGAGCACATCGACCCGCCGCCGCTTCAGGAGGGCCCTCTCCAGCTGCTGGTCTCCTCCATTGACTACAACGACTATGTCGGCCGCATCGCGATTGGCCGGGTTGAGCGGGGCGAGGTCAAGGCCGGGCAGGAGGTCGCGGTCTGCGACTACCACGAGCCCGCCGTCTCCCGCAAGGCCAAAATTGTGACCCTCTACCAGTTTGAGGGGCTTGCCCGCAAGCAGGTGGAGACGGCCCTCTCGGGCGACATTGTGGCCTTCTCCGGCATTGACGACATCAACATCGGCAACACGGTCTGCGACCCCGCGGCCGCGGAGCCCCTGGCCTTTGTCAAAATCTCCGAGCCTACGGTTGAGATGCTCTTTTCGGTCAACAACAGCCCATTTGCGGGGCGCGAGGGCAAATTCGTCACTTCCCGCCAGCTGCGCGACCGGCTCTACCGGGAGCTGCTCCGCGACGTGTCGCTGCACGTCGAGGACGGCGACACGGCCGAGAGCTTTCGGGTTTTGGGCCGCGGCGAGATGCACCTCTCCATCCTCATTGAGACCATGCGCCGCGAGGGCTACGAGCTGCAGGTCGGCCCGCCCCACGTGCTCTACAAGGAGGAAGACGGGGAACTGCTGGAGCCCATGGAGCTCCTCACCGTCGATGTGCCCGAGGACGTCATGGGCAGCGTGCTTGAGAAAATGGGCTCCCGCAAGGGCGAGATTCTCAAAATGTCGCCGGTTGGCAGCCGCATGCGCATTGAAATCAAGGTGCCCGAGCGCGGGCTTTTCGGCTACCGCAGCGAGTTTATGACCGACACCAAGGGCGAGGGCGTGCTCAACACGCTGTTCTATGGCTACGAGCCCTACAAGGGCAAAATTCCGATGCGCTCCACGGGCTCCCTCATCGCCTTTGAGACCGGCGAGGCCGTCACTTACGGGCTCTACAACGCGCAGGAGCGCGGCGAGCTCTTCATCGGGCCCGGGACCCCGGTCTATGCCGGCATGGTGGTCGGCAGCTCCCCGAACGGCAAGGACATTGCGGTCAACGTCTGCAAGCGCAAGCATGTCACCAACATGCGCGCCTCCGGCAGCGACGAGGCGCTTCGGCTGACGCCGCCCCGGAGCTTGAGCCTTGAGGACTGCCTTGAATATCTGGCTGAGGACGAGATGCTCGAAGTGACCCCGAAATCCCTGCGCATCCGCAAGCGCACGCTCGACCACGCCGAGCGCATGCGGGCCGAAAAGAAGGCCTCCGAGACCGACTGAGAAGGGGTAATCGCCCATCGCATTTCACATTCACAATTTCCACATACGGGAGGTCATATCATGGCGGCAAACAGGCTCTGCAACGACGACGCCTATATCTGTGCGTGCGTCACCGACATCACCGGCATTGAAGAGGTGAAGGGCGGCTTTGCCGTGACTCTCGCCGACACGATTTTCCACCCCAAGGGCGGCGGCCAGCCGGCCGACCGCGGCACCATTGCGGGCCTTCAAGTCCTCGACGTGCGGGAGGAGGGGGGCGAGGTCTACCACACGCTGCCCGCCCGCCCCGAGGAGACGAAAGACGTCTCCTGCCGGCTTGACTGGGACTTCCGGTACGACCTCATGCAGCAGCACACAGGGCAGCACATCCTCTCAACCGTCATTGAAAACCTCTTTAATAACGACACGACCATCTACCGCGGCGAGGAGGCCATCTGCCAGATTGACCTCGAAAAGCCCATCACGCCGGAGGAGGTCGCCCGGGCCGAGTATCTGACCAACGCCATCGTCAAAAAGAACCTCGCCGTGCGCTGCTTTGGCGTGACCCGGGAGGAGATACCGGCCTACACTTCCCGCATGCGGCACCCGGTCTACGACCACGACGTCATCCGGCTTGTCGAAATCGAGGATTTCGACCTTATCGGCTGCGGTGGAAGCCATGTCAAGTCGACCGGCGAGGTCGGGTTTGTCAAGGTGCTCCAGGCCAAAAACGTCGCCGACCAAAAGGGCGCCAAAGGGGCCGCCAGGCTCTATTTTCTCTGCGGGGACAGAGCTTTTGCCGACTACACCCGCCTGAACAGTGAGTCGGTGGAGCTGGGCGGGCTTCTTTCCTGCGACAGGGCGCTCGTCTTCCAGAGGACGGCCGAGCTGAAGGGGGCCTACGACAGGCTGTCGGCAAAGGCCGCCTCCATGTCGGAGCGCCTGCTGGCGCTTGAGGCAAATGCGCTGCTGGCGACTGCCGAGGAGCATGGCGCCGTGAAGCTCGTGACCGCCTTTATGGAGGGCGTCGACGTCAAGAGCCTCAAGGCGACGGCCGAGGCCCTGACGGCCGGAAATCCGGTCGTGGCCCTGCTTGCGGCCCGCGACGGGGAGACGCTGGCCTTTGTCTTTGCCCAGCAAAAGGGGCTGACGGAGCACAAGGTCAACCTCTGGCTTAAAGAGCTGCTCGATGAGCTTTCTGGCCGCGGCGGCGGCAATCAGGTCCTCGCGCAGGGCACACTGCCCTATTCGGACGCGGCAAAGTCCGCCTTTGAGAAAAAGACGGCCGAAGTCGGAAAAGTCCTCTGAACAAAATGCCAAAAGGCCTGTCCCCCTATAAAAACGGGGGACAGGCCTTTTTATATGTATTTTGCCTTTGATTACAGGTCGTCCTCGACGTTGGCTTTTCTCTCGCCGGTGACATTGAGCATACTCTTGAGGACCGCGCCGGTCTCAATGTTGAGCAGCGCCGCGGTGATGTCGCCGATCACCATGGAATCCTTGAGGATGTTGGCACCCTGCTTCACGTTGATGGTGCCGTTGATTCTGCTGTTGAAATCGAGCTCGCCGGCATAGATGTTGCCCGTAATCTCGCTTTGCTCCACAACCGTCAGAAGCTCCGACGCGTGGATGTCGCCTTTAATTTTCGCGTGGCTGACCTCGACGTTTTTGCCCTTGACGTTTCCTTCAACCCTGCCGGATATTTTGACGTTGTTCAGGCTTTCGACGTCTCCGAACACATCGCCGCTGATGTCGAGATGGGACTTGGACACGATATTGCCGGTGATTTTCGTGTCTTCGGTGATGCGGGTGGTCCCAATACTCTGCTGGATTTTGGTGTCGTAGGCGGATTGGAAATCAAGGGGTTTGCCGGGGTCGGTCTTGGGTTTGTCCTCCAAGCTCTCGGCCAGGTTCGTTGTGATGATCGGCATGCCGACGCCGGAATCTTTTGCGTTGCCGCGGAATGAAAAAAACTCATTGAGCGCCTGATTGAAATTCTCTTTTGTTCCCATGACATACACCTCGTTTTCCATTAAAGAAAATGAACCCGGTTTTATTTTTATTTGACAACCTGTCAACTGTTATTCTTTTTCCCGGAGCGCTTTTATCCTGCCGGCACGAGCCGCAAAAATGGGCGCAGTTACATTTCACCTAAAAAACGCTGAAATAATCCGATATTCGATGATTAAAGTTAATATAACACAGATTTCATGGCGTTGTCAAGAAAACGACACGCTGCGGTCATTTTTCCGGCTGCAGATACGGCAAAGGCAGGCGGGCGAAATGCCCTGCCTGCCGTTCACAGTGTCGTAAAACCTGCGGGTTTTCCGCCAAGTGTTCGGTGCCCTTCCCGCGCGAAGTGAATTCGCGCTCGCGGGCGGCAT
>DATMZG010000053.1:0-1500 GCA_035560415.1 Candidatus Acidiferrum sp.
GCCTCCGCCGCCTCCGCCGCCTCCGCCGCCGCCACTCCAGCTGGTTGAGCCGCTGACGGCGTCAGCCGGCCAGTTGAGCGTGGAGCCGGAGCCGGTGATGGTGTTGGCCGTCACGCGGGTGTTCTTGTCGGCCTTGACCGACGTTCCGCCGCCTGTGAGCCTGAGGTTGGCAATGGTCGCACCCACCAGCAGGACCGTCTTATTGGCGGCTTTGATTTCAACCTCGCCGAAGGCTCCGCCAAGCGTCGAGCTGCCCAGCACAACGGTGCCGCCCGAGGACTTGGTCGCGGCGTCGGCCGTCAGCTTGCCGCCCCGGATAATGATGCGGCCCGTGACCTTGACCCCCTCCAGCTTGACCTCGTCCACACCCTCGGCGATGATGAGGTCTCCTTCGATCTCCATATTCCTGAGGGTGACTGGGGCGTTTACAAGAACATTGCCCGTGACACCGGCCGTGTAGGTCCCGGCCGTGTTAAAATAGCCTTTTACGATGTTGTCGATGAGCTTGACCAGCTCGGCCCGCTTCATTGGGGCCGTGGGGTCAAAGCGGCCGTCCGGACGACCGCTGAAAAAGCCGAGCTTTACCATGCCGGCCACAAATGCGGCCGCCCACTCGGCGATGCTGTCGGCATCGGTGAAGCTCACATCGGCGGCGGTGATGTCCATGCCGGTATAGGCGGCGGTCATCACAGTTTTGGGGTCGACGTTTGACTCGGGGTTGGAGGCCGGGTCGCCCTCGTTGACCGAGGCCGTCCTGGTTACAGTGCAAGACGATATTTTACCGTCCTTGACAACCACCGTGACCTCCAGCTCCCCATACACGCCATTCGCGGCGCCCTTGTATGTACCGTCCACGCCGCCCGATTTCTCAATGGCCTGTGCCGTTGCCGCCCTGATGGCGGAAGAAGTGACCGTGGCTCCTGCCACGAGCTCAACCGCCGGGGCCATCCGCCCCGTCGGGATGTCGAAGGTCCTGCTCAGGATGACAGCCGCCTGTTCTCGGGTCAGCGGGTCATTGGGGCCAATCGTACCGTCGCCGTTGCCCTCAAAGATGCCGGCCGCAGCGCATTTGAGCAGGGCACCCGCATACCATGCGCCGGGAATCATGTCAGAGAACACTTCGTCTGACATCTCGGTCAATCCCAATAGCCGGACCAAGACCGTGGCCATCTGAGCCCTGGTGACGGGGCTGTCGGGCAGGAAGAGCCTGCCGTCTCCCTGGAGGACGCCGTAGTCGCTCCACTTCTCGATTTGGCCTGCCGCATAGTGGCCCGCAATGTCGTCATACCCGGGTGAATCCAGCGCAAGCGTACCGGCCGGAAGCATCCCGAAAATCATTGCGAGCGCGAGCAGAATTGCCAGGGTTTTGCGTTTTCTCACTCTCCATCTCCTCCTTTTTTATGCAAAGAGCAGCAAGGCGCTTGTCCCTCACTGCTCTATTGGTTAAAACACGTGCTTTCAATGCACCTCTATTTTAACAAAAAAAGGAAAGAAATAGAA
>DATMZG010000054.1:0-29774 GCA_035560415.1 Candidatus Acidiferrum sp.
GGCCCCTGTCTACACAGGGGGGGCCGCAGGGGGGGCCGCAAGGTGCGCCCCGCCCGCAGCAGGGCCAGTTTGACCGGCGCCCCGCGCCCTCTCAGCAAGGTCAGCGCCCGCCCTATCAGCAGGGCCAGCGCCCGCCTTATCAGCAGGGTCAGTCCGGATTTCGCCCCGCGGGGCAGCCCGGCCAGTTTGACCGGCGCCCGGCGCCCGCGCAGCAGGGTCAGCCCGCCGCAAAGAAACCGGCGCCGCCCCCGAGGCCCAAGACGCCGCAGCAGACCACCCGCCGCGAGGGCGTTCGCGTGGTCGACACCCGCAGCAGCCAGGTCGACCTCTCCAAGTTTGACGAGCGCTTTGCCGAAATGGCGCCTGAGCGCTCCCGCAACATCGGCGGCGGCAAGCAGCGTTTCAAAAAGAATCCCGCCCAACGCCCGGCTCCCTTCCAAAAGCGGGAGACCGAGGCCGAGAAGCTGCGCCGGCTGGCGCTTGAAAAGGCCCGGCGCGCCCCCCTCAACATCACGATTCCGGACGAGATCGTCGTCAGCGAGCTCGCCACCCGCTTAAAGAAGACCAACGCCGACGTCGTCAAAAAGCTCTTTCTCATGGGCTCGATGCTGACGGCCAACGACACCATCGACTACGACACGGCAGCCCTTGTGGCCGAGGAGTTCGGCGCAAGGTACACCCGCGAGGTCGTCGTCACGATTGAGGAGCAGCTCATTGACGTCAGCGCCGACAGCGAGGCCGACCTTCAGCCCCGCAGCCCGGTCGTCGTCGTCATGGGCCACGTCGACCACGGCAAGACCTCGCTGCTCGACGCCATCCGCAACACCCATGTGACGGCCGGCGAGGCCGGCGGCATCACGCAGCACATCGGCGCCTACAAAGTCGAGGCGGCCGGCCGCGAAATCACTTTCCTCGACACCCCCGGCCACGCGGCTTTCACCTCTATGCGGGCCCGGGGCGCCAACGTCACCGACATCGCCATTCTGGTCATTGCGGCCGACGACGGCATCATGCCCCAGACCGTCGAGGCCATCAACCATGCCAAGGCGGCGGGCGTCGCCATCATCGTGGCCATCAACAAAATCGACAAGCCGCAGGCCGACGTCGAGCGGGTCAAGCAAGAGCTGACCGAGTACGAGCTGGTCCCCGAGGAGTGGGGCGGCGACGTCATCTGCGTGCCGGTCTCGGCCGTGACCCACGAGGGCATCGACACCCTGCTCGACATGGTGCTGCTGACGGCCGACGTCAAGGAGCTGCGGGCAAACCCCGGCCGCCGCGGACTTGGCACCGTCATTGAAGCCCGGCTTGACAAGGGCCGCGGCGCCGTCGCCACCCTGCTCGTGCAAAACGGCACGCTGCACACCGGCGACATCATCATCGCCGGCACCGCGGTCGGCCGCGTGCGCGCCATGAACGACGACAAGGGGCAGCGCATCGAGGACGCCGGCCCCTCGACGCCGGTCGAGGTCATCGGCCTCGCCGAAGTCCCGCAGGCGGGCGACCTGTTCTACGCCGTCGAGGACGAAAAAATGGCGCGGGAGCTGGCCGAGCAGCGGCGCAACGAGGAGCGGGCCTCCCAGGTCAAGACCACGAAAGTCTCGCTCGACGACCTCTTCAGCCAGATTCAGGAGGGCAGCGTCAAGGAGCTGGGCCTCATTGTCAAGGCCGACGTGCAGGGCTCGGCCGAGGCCGTCAAGACCTCGCTTGAAAAGCTCTCGAACGACGAGGTCAAAGTGCGGGTCATCCACAGCGGGGTCGGCGCCATCACCGGCAGCGACCTCATGCTGGCCGAGGCCTCCCGCGCCATCGTCATCGGCTTCAACGTCCGCCCCGACGCCGCCATCCGCGAGGACGCGGCTGAAAAGGGCGTCGACATCCGCACTTACCGCATCATTTACGAGTGCATTGAGGAGATGGAGGCCGCGCTCAAGGGCATGCTGGCCCCCAAGAGCCGCGAGGTCATTTACGGCCACGCCGAAGTGCGCGCCACTTACAAGGTGTCGGGCGTCGGCACCATCGGCGGCTGCTATGTGACAAACGGAAAAATTGTCAGGGGCGCACTTGCCCGCGTGCTGCGTGACAGCGTGGTCATTGCGGATACTAAGATCGACTCGCTCAAACGCTTTAAGGACGACGCCAAAGAGGTCCAGCAGGGCTTCGAGTGCGGCGTGCAGCTTGAGCGCTTCAACGATATCAAGGAAGGCGACGTCATCGAGGCCTATACCGTTGAGGAGTACAGGGACTGACCCTGACGGCGCGGCCGGGACGGGCTTTGCGGTCTCTATGCAAAAAGCGGACAGGCCCGGCGCTTTTCCCCATCTCGGAGGTAAATAAAATGGCAACACACAGGCGCGACAGAATTAACGAGGAGGTCATGCGGGAGCTGGCCGCCATCATTCGCGAGCTCAAGGACCCGCGCATACCGGTCATGACAAGCGTTGTCAAAGTGACCGTGACGCCCGACCTCAAGTTTGCGAAGGCCTATATCAGCGTCATGGGCACCCCGGAGGCGCAAAAGGACTGCTTAAAGGGGCTCCAGTCGGCCGCCGGCTTCATTCGGCGGGAGATCGCCTCGAGGGTCGGACTGCGGCTGACGCCGGAGTTCACCTTTGTGCTCGACGATTCGGTCGCCCACGGCGCGCACATCTCGAAGCTCCTCAAAGAACTCGATATTCCGGAGGAATCATGACTGAGACGATCAGCATCGGCTTTCACGGCCCCGAGCCCCTCGCCCCCATTTTGGAGGCGGCGCAGTTCTTAAAGACCCACGACGACTACCTGATTCTCTGCCACCGCAAGCCCGACGGCGACACGGTCGGAAGCGCATTCGCGCTGCGCGAGGCGCTGCGGCAGATGGGCAAGCGCGCCCAGGTCGGCTGCGCCGACCCCATCACAAGGCGCTACGACCTCATCACGGGCGGCGAGCGCGAGCCCGCTTTAGACTTTGCGCCCGCCCATTACATCACGGTCGACGTCGCATCCGTTGGGCTGCTGGGCGAAGAATATACGCATTTGGCCGATAAAATCGATGTGCTCATCGACCACCACCCGAGCTGCACCCGGTTTGGGAAGCTCAACGTCGTCTACCCCTCGACTTCGGCTGCCGCCGAGGTCGTCTGGCATCTCATCAAACACCTGCCGGTCGAAATGACGAGGACGATTGCCGCCTGCGTATATGTCGGCATCTCGACCGACACCGGCTGCTTCAAATACTCCAACACCTCCCCCTCCTGCCTGCGGCTTGCCGCCGACATCGCGGAGTTGGGGCTTGAACTCTCGGCCTACAACTATCAGCTTTTCATGGTCAAGTCGGCCGCCCGGCTTGCCATGGAGGCCAAGGTCATCTCGACCGCCCGCATGTACCATGACGGGCGCATTTCAGTCGGCGTCATGTCCTTAAAGGACCGGGAGGAGCTGAAGGCCACTGAGGACGATGTGGACGACCTCGGCTCCATGATGCGGGGCATTGAGGGGGTCGAGGTGGGCCTGCTGCTCAAAGAGGAGCCCGACGGTACATACAAGGTATCGCTGCGCTCAAACGCGCAGGTCAACGTCTCCAATATCGCCGAAGAGTTCGGGGGCGGCGGACACCGCCGCGCTGCCGGCTGCACGGTCGACGGCCCGCTTGACAAGGCCGTCGAGGCGCTTGTCAAAGCCGTGCTGCGCGGCTTTCCGGACGAAGGCAAGTGAGTGCGCCCGCCCCGCTGACGGGGCTGCTGCTGCTGGACAAGCCGGCCGGCATGTCCTCGCACCGGGCGGTCGCAATTGTCCGAAGGCTTTCGGGCGCCAAAGTCGGCCACGCCGGAACCCTTGACCCCATGGCGACGGGGCTGCTCATCCTGCTGCTCGGCAGCGCGACAAAGCTCTCCTCTGAGCTGCTCGAGGGGGATAAAAGCTACTTTGCGCAGGCGCTGCTCGGCCGTGAGACCGACACCCTCGACACGACCGGCACCACGCTGCAAGAGCGCCCCGTCCATGTGACAAGGGCCCGTCTCGAGGAGGTTCTCGCAGGATTTCGGGGGCCCATCACCCAGACGCCGCCCATGTACTCGGCCGTCAGCGTGGGCGGGATGCGCATGTACAAGCTGGCCCGCAAAGGGCTTGAAGTGGAGCGCCCGACCCGCACCGTCATCATATACGAACTTGAACTGCACGCTTTTGAGGGGGACCGGTTTTCCTTTTCGGTCGCCTGCTCAAAGGGCACCTATATCCGCAGTCTCATTGCCGACGTCGGGGCGGCGCTCGGCTGCGGCGCCTGCATGGAGGCGCTGCGGCGCACCCGCTCGTCCGGCTTTGCCATAGAGGACGCACACACGCCCGAAGAGGTCGAGGCCCGCGGGGCTGCGGACCTCCTCATTGCGCCGGAACGCCTCTTTGAGCGCCTGCCCGTCCTTGCCCCGTCCGAATTTTTCCTGCGGCTCTTGACAGGCGGCCAGTGGGTCGACGGCGCGAAACTTTGCGCAATGGAAGAAAAATACCGGCTCTACGGCGAAAACGGATTTATCGGCCTGCTCAAGCGGCGGGATGAAAAATACGGTTTGGTGTGGAGGGTGTAGAAATGAAAAGTTTTTTTATGAAGACAGACCGGCTCGGCTTTTCCGAGTGGGAGCCGGCCGACCTTGAACTTGCGAGGCTGCTCTGGGGGGACCCCGCCGTCAGCCGCTACATCTGCGCCGCCGGCGTCTTTACGCCGGCAGAGATTGAAAAACGGCTTGCGACAGAGTGCTCAAACGGCCTTGCGGTGCACATGCAGTACTGGCCCATTTTCCTACTTACGACGGGCGAGCTTGTCGGCTGCTGCGGACTGCGTCCGCACGGTGAGGAGGGCCTTGAACTCGGCTTTCACCTGCTGCCTGACTTTTGGGCCATGGGGCTTGCGAGCGAGGCCGGGGCCGCCGCCATCCGCTACGCCAAGGACAATTTTCCCGGCCGGCCCATTTACGCCGGGCACCATCCGCAAAACAAGGCTTCCTCCCGCGTGCTCGAAAAGCTCGGCTTCTCCTTTGTCGACACCCAGTTTTACCCCCCGACCGGGCTCATGCACCCAACATACATCTTGAGGCAGGTTTAACTTCATGCAGGTAGTCAACATCGCGCAATACGTCAATAATGGGCCCGTCGTGGCGGCCCTCGGCAACTTCGACGGGGTCCACCGCGGACACCAGTCGCTCTTAGCCGAGACCGTGCGGCTGGCCCGTGCGCTTGGCGCCACCCCCATTGTCTACACCTTTTCGAGCCACCCGGCAAACGTTTTGGCCGGGCGCATCGTCGCGCCCTCCATCACGACAAACGCCGAGCGGCTGGAGCTCTTTGAGCGGCTTGGCATCGAGATGACGGTCATGGACCCCTTTAAGCCCGAGACCGCCTCTTTGGCGCCGGGCAGCTTTATAGAGCACCTGCTCTTTGAGCGGCTCGGGTGCGTCGGCGTGGTCTGCGGCTTCCACTACCATTTCGGGGCCAGAGGCGCGGGGGACGCCGCCCTCATACAGATGCTCTGCAATGAGCTCGGCATGGAGGCCTCCGTCATGCCGCCGGTGCTGCAGGACCGGCGGGTCATCAGCTCGACCTGGATTCGGGAGTGCGTCGTCACCGGCAACGTCGGCAAGGCGGCCGAGCTCATGGGGCACCCGTATATGCTGCGGGCGACCGTCGTGCCGGGGCAGCATCTGGGCGCAAGGCTTGGCATTCCGACCATGAACCAGTGGTTCCCGGAGGAGAAGCTCCAGCCGGCCCGCGGCGTCTACTGCACCTCGGTCGCGGTCGACGGCGTGACCTACGCCGGCGCCACCAATGTCGGGACAAGGCCGACCGTGTCGGGAGAGGGCGTCAACGCCGAGACCCACCTGCTCGGCTTTTCGGGCGACCTCTACGGCAGGGAGCTGGAAATTCAATTTTTGCGCAAAATCAGGGATGAGCGCAAATTCGAAAACGTCGAGGCGCTGCGCCTTCAGCTTGAAAAGGACGTGGCCCGCTGCGCGTCGCTTCAAAAACGGTAATCCGTGCGGTCCCGGGCCAACCCTTTGTGACACGGTCTGTTGGGGCAGTGCGTCTGCCCTTCGGATACATCCGACAAGCCAACAGCAGAAAGGAGCAGGTCAATGGAGTACGAGAATTTCACCCTGAACATCAAAGACAAGGTGGCCATTTTAAAGCTGAGCCGCCCTGAGCAGGCCAACGCCCTCAAAATCAACGCGCTGGAGGAGTTCGCCGCCGCCCTTGAATCGGTCCGGGACAATGAGGAAGTCTGTTCAGTGCTGCTCTACGGCGCCGGCAAGCACTTCTGCGCCGGAAACGACGTGGCCGAGCGGGCCTTCTCCGAAAAGGCCAAGGCCCGTCAGAACTATCTGTCCCAGTGGGAGGATTTCCAGCAGCGGCACGTCTATGAGACGTATATTTACAGTTTCCCCAAGCCCACAGTGGCCGCTGTGCACGGCTCCTGTCTCGGGGCCGGAATGGAGCTCATTTCGCTCTTTGACTTTGTCATCGCCTCCGAGGACGCGAAATTCGGCCTGCCCGAAATGCGCATGAGCATCGTGCCCCTCACCCGGCTGGCCTTTGCCTACAACCAGCTGCGCTTTGTCAAGGAGATGGTCATGACCGGCGAAAACGTGACCGTGGACAGGGCCTATCAGATGGGGCTCATCAACCACATCGTCCCGAGGGAGAATCTCATGGACGAGGCCATGATTTTAGCCCGCAAGCTGGCCCTCATGCCGCCCGAGACCATGCGCGTCGCCAAGGAGGCCTTTAACCGCGTCAACCAGATGGCGGGCTACGACATCATCTCGAAAGAGGGACAGGGCTTCCTCGTACACAGCCTCCAGTACCCCACCTGGATGAGGCAGCAGTACAACGCCATCGGAAAAGAGCAGGGCCCCGGCGCCGCTTTCAAATGGCAAAAAGAGTATTTTGCGCAGGCCGAAAAGCCCTTTGAGGAGCAGTAAGGCGGCGCAGGTTTATTTTTCCGCCGTCGGGGCGCAAATACCCTTGATTTTGCCGTGAAAAATGCGTTGACAGCCCGGCAAAATTATGATATTCTATTACAGTCGACCCGAGGCGCGGTGACGAACTTCACCGCTTCGCAGCTGCGCCTTGCGGTGTCTGAAATTTTTTATGAGGTGAAAAAAGACCATGATCCGTGAAAAGAGCGAAATCATCGGCGACTACAAGCTGCACGAGACCGACACCGGCTCTCCCGAAGTGCAGATTGCCATGCTGACCGAGCGCATCAACCATCTCAACGAGCACCTGAAGCTCAACAAGAAGGACCACCATTCCCGCCGCGGCCTCTTCAAGATGGTCGGCCAGCGCAGAAGGCTGCTCAACTATCTGACCAAGACCGACATCAACCGGTACCGCGCGATTGTCGACAAGCTCGGCCTGCGCAAATAAACTCAAAATAAAAGTCGCCCCAATTGGGGCGGCTTTTTTTAGGGAGATTTCTATGTAAAGTTCCTCAGGCGTCGATTTCCCGCCCGAATTCAAGCAAAATGTTGCGCTGCGGCTCGCCCGCCGGGTCGACGGTAAGGACATATCCTCGGCCGACCCGCATGATGGCGGCCGGCGCCGACAGCGCAAGCCGGGCGTCCAAAGCGTCGTCCGCGGTGTCGAACAAAAACGTGGCTCTCGTGCCACGGCGCAGCGGGTCTCTTTCTTTCTTCTTGGGCCGGCGGGTGACGGTCAAAACGCAGCCCCCGTCGGTGGCGGGCCGCGCCTCGATGACCAGCTTGTAGCCGTCTGACCGAAAACCGACTGCGTCCTCCGCCCTGTCCATCATGTTGCGAAACGCCTTTTGTGTCTGCGGCCTCGAATAATCGATGTCTTCGTATGTAAGTCCATATTCCGCCATGTCGGTACCGTCAAGCAACAGACGCAGCCTATTCTCACCCACGACTTCAATCTTCATACGCACTCCCCCATGTCCACATTATAATCCCCCACTGAAGATTTTACAAAGCGCAATAAATGGGAACGGTCTTGATTATTCCCCGATAATCGGATATACTGTTTATATTATATGACACTGGGACCCGGGAGGTGTTTATGGCAAAGGTGCGGCCTTATCGCGGGCGGCAGAGCAAGTGGAAGTCCCTGGCCATCATCACGCTCGCCGTTTTCACAATACTCCTCTTCCTGGGGTACACATATAAGACAAACGTTGATTTCCGCAGTGCCGTATCGGACATTGCGGCTGTTTTGCGTGGGGAGCGTCTTCCGGAAAAGCCGCCCGAGGACGAGACGCCGCCCTCCGGCGAGCCGGAGCCGGAACCGGAACCTGAGCCCGAACCTGAACCCGAGCCCGAAAAGCCCCGCACCGGCCCCATTTTGCGGCTGGCAAATACGACGGTGGACGGGGCTGTGGCAGCCGGCGCATACGGCGTCATCGTCGATTTAAAACTCACGGGCGGCGAGGTCATCTACACCTCCACTGTGGCGGGGGCGGTGCCGGCTATGCGGGCCGACGCTTTTGATTTAAAGGCGTTGGCCGCTCAGTGCCACGAAAAAGGGCTGGTGCTCTGGGGAAGGCTTTCGGCCTTTACAGACCACTTAGGCCCCCGGAATGTCCAAAATTCCGGCGTCACAGTGGCCTCCGGCGTGCTGTTTTTGGACGGAAACTACCGGCGCAGCCTCGACCCCTATAAAGTGCCGGCAAGGGCCTATGTGGAGGCCCTTGCCCGGGAGGCGGCGGCGGCCGGCGTCGACATGGTGCTGCTCTCCGACCTCTGTTATCCGACTTACGGCAAGCTCTCCCTCATCTCTTATCAGACCGGCGGGCTGACCAAACAGCAGCAGCTCGGCGAGTTCGTCTACGCCCTCTCCGACCTGCCCATCATCGTCGAACTGCCCATGCGGGCGCTTTACGACGCAACCTGGGCCACCGCTGCGGGCTACGGCTTTGACGCGCCGGCCACGGCCGTCGTCATTGAGCCGGCCGCCCTGCCCGTCACCATCGGGGGCGTCCTGTGCGAGACGCCGGAGCAGGCGGCGGCGGCCGTCGCCCCCGCCGTACCCATCGTCGCGGGACCGGTGGCCGAGACTTATATCGAATAAAGATATCTGTCAAATAAAGATATCGAATAAAAAAGGGGGGCCGTAACCCCCCTTTTTTATTCGAACATTTCGCCGACCGAGCGCATGACAGTGCCGGCACTCCTGCAAGCTTTGAACACTCTGCGGCGCATGCGGCGGCCGGTCCGCCCCGAGGACATTCCCACGGCGCCCACCGCGGCGATTGCCGCAGCGCCGAGCAGCATGGAACCCATTCGCATATCGTTACCTCCTAAAGTGACGTTTCGGTGTTATTGTCTCACCAAGGTTGACAGTCATTCAGCGAAAGGGTAGAATATTTTCAAATCCATGTGAAAAGGAGAACCCCATGAGACGATTCAGTATTAAGAGCTTCACTGCCGGCCTTCTCTGCGGCGGCATGATTATGGGACTCTTCGTCCCCTCCTTCGCGGCGCAGACCGTCAAAAACCTCGAGGCGTACTACAAGGATATCAAGATCGAGCTCAACGGCGCCGTCGTCACCCCCAAGGACGTCAACGGCACCGTCGTCGACCCCTTCATCGTGGACGGCACCACCTATCTGCCGGTCCGCGCCCTCGCCAATGCGCTCGGCTGCGACGTCGCCTGGGTCCCCGAGACCAACACGGTCGTCGTCAACTCCGAGTCGACGGCGGGCCAGGATGCTTCCCTGACCGACCCCGCGCAGTCCACCTCGAGCCCGTCCGGCACGGCGCAGACCATTAAAAATCTCGAGGCGTATTTCAAGGACATCAAGATCGAGCTCAACGGCGCCGTCATCGTCCCCAAGGACGTCAACGGCACCGTCGTCGACCCCTTCATCGTGGACGGCACCACCTATCTGCCGGTCCGCGCCCTCGCCAATGCGCTCGACTGCGACGTCGCCTGGATTCCGGAGTCCAACACGGTCGTCGTCAAGTCGGGGACAGTGGCGGGCCAGGATGCCTTTCTCTCAGACCTTGCGCAGTCCACTGCGGTCCCCTCCGCCGCACTGCGCAACTGGAGCTCCTCGACCGACTATGACGCCACGGGCCAGCAGTATGACCGGTCGCTTGTCGCAACGGTCGAGGGCAATGTCCCGGCCGGCACCATCACGCAGTACGCGCAGTACGACCTCGGCCGCAAGTACGAGGCGCTGACCGGCCGCATCACCCCCATGAAGGGCCTTGACGCAATCCCCGGTTCCACCCACCAAATCAACTTCTACGGCGACGGCGAACTGCTCTACTCCTCCCCCGTCTTCTCGAGCTCACTTGCCGGCGCCAGCGACGCCTTCAATGTCGACGTCTCCACGGTCGGCGTACTTAAAATTGAGATGATCACCGTGCGCACCACACTCGCGTCCTACGCGACGGGGCTTGGCATCGTAGGTCCCATGCTGACAGGCAATTAAAACCGGCGACTTTCCGGCCGCCGCAAGAGGGGTCACAAAAAGTCGCCTATATAAAGGAGGCATGACATGAAGCTATGGGGAGGGCGGTTTGAAAAGCAGACCGCCGAGTTTGTGGACGACTTCCACTCCTCCATCTCGTTTGACTGCAGGCTTGTCCGGCAGGACATCGAGGGGTCCATCGCCCACGCCACCATGCTTGGCGAACAGGGCATCATTCCAAAGGCGGACGCCGACCTCATTGTGGCGGAGCTCCGCCGCATCATGGAGGACGTGGCGGCGGGCAGGGTCGAGTTCGAGGTCGACGCCGAGGACATCCACATGAACGTGGAGAAAATTCTTATCGAGCGCATCGGCGACGCTGGAAAGAAGCTGCACACCGGCCGCAGCCGCAACGACCAGGTGGCCCTCGACGCCCACATGTACGTCAAGGACGCCTGCCGCGAGGCGCAGGCGCTGTTAAAAGTGCTGCTGCGGGTCATCCTCGACACCGCAAAGGCCCATGTGCACACCTACATGCCGGGCTACACCCACATGCAAAAGGCCCAGCCCATCACTTTGGGGCACCACCTCATGGCCTACGCTGAGATGTTCCTGCGGGACATCGACCGCTTTGAGGACACTTTCCGCAGGGCCGACGTCATGCCGCTTGGCTCCGGGGCCCTGGCCGGCACCACCTATCCGCTCGACCGCGACCGGGTCGCACAGCTCTTAGGGTTTTTGGCCGTCACCCGCAACTCGATTGACGGCGTGGCCGACCGCGACTTCATGCTCGACTACATCTACTCGGCCGCCCTCACAATGGGACACCTCTCGCGCTTTTGCGAGGAGATCATCCTGTGGGCCACCCACGAGTTCCGGTTTATTGAGCTCGACGACGGGTATTCCACCGGCTCCTCCATCATGCCGCAAAAGAAAAACCCCGACATGGCCGAGCTCATTCGCGGAAAATCGGGCCGCGTCGCGGGCGACCTTGTGGGGCTGCTCATGGTCATGAAGGGGCTGCCCATGGCCTACAACAAGGACATGCAGGAGGACAAGGAGGCGCTCTTTGACGCGAGGGACACCCTCGTCAAGTGCCTGCCGGTCTTCACCGGAATGCTCGTGACGGCGAAGTTCCGCCCCGACTTCATGGAAAAGGGCGCCTCCGGCGGCTTTACCAACGCGACCGACGCCGCCGACTACCTCGTGCGCAAGGGCATGCCCTTCAGGGACTGCCACGCCGTCGTCGGCAAAATGGTGCTCGACTGCATCAAGGAGGGCAAGGCGCTGCTCGACCTCACTTTGGATGAGATGAAGGGCTACTCCCCCTACTTTGAGGAGGACGTCTACGACGCCATAGCGCTCTCCACCTGCGTGGAAAAGCGCAATATCAAGGGCGGACCCGCCCCCGAGGCCGTGCTCGCGGCCATTGACGAGGTCGAAAAACTGATTTAACCCCAAAAAGACATCCAAAGCGCCGCCGGCCTGACCCGCCTGCACCGGGCAGTCAGTACTTACGGAGGCCTGGCAATGCGATCACAGAGGAAAGGCGGGGGCCGTCATGAAAACAATCGGTTTAATCGGCGGAATGAGCTGGGAGAGCACCGTGACATACTATCAGCTCGTCAATGAGACCGTCAAAGAGTCGCTTGGCGGGCTGCACTCGGCAAAGCTGTTTTTGTACAGCGTGGACTTTGCGGAAATTGAGGAGTGCCAGGCAAAGGGCGAATGGGACAAGAGCGCACAGATTCTCGCCGCCGCCGCAAAGGGGCTCGAAAAAGCCGGCGCCGACTTCATTGTCATCTGCACCAACACCATGCACAAAGTCGCCCCGGAGATTCAAGCACAGCTTGGCATCCCCATCGTCCACATCGCCGACGCGACGGCAGACGCGCTGACAGAGGCGGGCGTTGACAAAGTGGCGCTGCTCGGAACCAAATACACCATGACGCAGGACTTCTATAAGGAGCGGCTCACCGCAAGGGGCATCACCGTCATCATTCCGGACGAAGCGGATGTGGAACTCGTCAACCGGGTCATCTACGACGAGCTCTGCCTCGGGGTCGTCTCGGACGCTTCCCGGCAGCAGTACCGGCGCATTATTGAGCAGATGAAGGCAAAGGGCGCAAAAGGCGTCATTTTGGGCTGCACCGAGATCGGGCTTCTCATTGCGCAAAAGGACTCGGCACTGCCGGTCTTTGACACGACGCAAATTCACGCAAAAAAAGCGGCCATGCTCGCCATCGGCCGATAGTGCCGGTCTATCTTTAGTTACGCAAAAGCGGCATGGCCGAAGGGCCATGCCGCTTTCTTCATAAATCTTATTTGTTGTCGTACTCGGGCTCTCGTTTTTCGAGGAAGGCTTTGGAGGCCTCCGTGAAGTCATGGTAGGGCTGGAACTCGAGGGTGCCGGCGAGGTTGGAGAAGAACTTCTCTTCGAGCTTGTTGGTGTCCTGCGTGTTGCGCTTTAAATTCTCTTTCCATACGAGCAGCGCGCGGCGGGCAAGCGGCGTGATTTCGCCCGCCAGGGCGTAGGCCGCGTCCATCAGCTCCTCGTGCGGGACGACCTTGTGGATGCCGCCGTAGCGGGCGAGCTCGGCTGCCGTCAGGGGATTTCCGGTCAGCGCCATGTAGTTGACCACCTTCTGCGGGGCCAGCATGGACAAAAAGCCGTCGCCGCCGACGATGCCGACCTTGATTTCGGCCAGTGAGAACTTGGCCTTCTCCGACGCCACCAGCATGTCAAAGCAGGAGGCGAAGATGAGGCCGGCGCCGAAGGCCGCGCCGTTGATGGCGCCGATGGTCGGGTATTTGCAGTTTTTGACCGCCATGTACGCGTTGCGCAGCGTGTCGAAGTAGGGCACGCACTTCTCCCTCGTGCCAAACTCGCCAAACTCGTTTAAGTCGTTTCCGGCCATGAAGCACTTGCCGGCGCCGGTCATGACGACGACCTTGACGTCGTCCCTCGTCTCCAGCGCGTAGATGGTGTCGCGAATCTCGTTGTAGGCCTGCGAGAAGGTCGCGTTGACCGGCGGGCGGTCGTAGGTGATGGTCGCCACAAAATCCTTGACTTCAACTTTGCAAAATCCCATAGAAATTGCCCCTTTCACGATGGTTAAATTTGTGCATTATCGTTGCTTACAGTGTACACCCGAATTCCCCACCGCGCAAGTGGGCCCAGCCAAAAAACGCCGGTGAGGGGCCGGTGTTTTCCCCGCTTGACGGGCGGGCGCCGGCGTTATATAATACTTGGCATATAGCTGGGGGGGCCCTTTGTGGCTGAGATCGCGTAAAGCGAATACCCCATGAACCTGATTTGGGTAATGCCAACGAAGGGAAGCGTCATGAAAAAAACACTTCCCCATGCGGGAAGTGTTTTATTTTGGGGGAGGCTACATAAATGAAGGTGCACGAGCGGCTCTATGAAGCCGCAAAGGACGTCTGGGCGGGGTATCTGGTCCATCCCTTTATCACTGAGCTCGGGGCGGGGACGCTCCCGGCGGCGAAGTTCCGGTACTATATGATTCAGGACTACCTCTATCTCTTTGACTATCTGAAGCTCTTTGCGCTGGGCATTGTCAAGGCGGGGAGCGACGAAGCGCTCATGCGCAGCTTCGCGGGGTCGATATTCGCCATTCTCGACGAGGAGCTCGCCATTCACCGCGGCTACATGGCCGACATCGGCGTCACGAGAGAGGAGGCCGAGGGCACCCCCATGGCCCTTGACAACGCCTCCTACACCGCCTACATGCTGGCCCAGGGCGAGATGGGCGGCGCCCCCGAAATCATGGCCGCAATTCTGGCCTGCGCCTGGAGCTACGGGGTCATCGCAAAGAGCGTCATCGGGAGCTTCCCGGACAGCGTGAACCACCCGGTCTTTGGCCGGTGGGTGCGGGGCTACGGCTCCGACGAATACAAAAAAGGCAACGAGCGGCTGTTCGCGTTGACAGACAGGGTCTGCGAAGGGCTGCCCGAATCCCGCATTCAAAAACTCTGTGAGATTTTCCGCAACTGCAGCCGCTACGAGGCCATGTTCTGGGACATGGCCTATGAAATGAAAAATTAAAAAGTTGAGGTGTCCATTATGTTCGGAGCGTATCTGACGGCAACCAGAGAGAAAAAACCCCTTGTCCACTGCATCACAAACTACGTCACGGTCAACGACTGCGCCAACATCCTGCTGGCCTGCGGCGGCTCCCCCATCATGGCCGACGACGCGGCCGAAGTCGAGGAAATCACGGCCATCTGCTCGGCCCTCGACATCAACATCGGCACCTTAAACGAGCGCACCGTCAAGTCCATGCTGCTGGCGGGGCGCAGGGCCAACCAGCTCGGGCACCCGGTGCTGCTCGACCCGGTCGGGGTCGGCGCGTCCCACCTGCGCACCCGAACCGCCTACGACCTCATTGACGGCGTCAAGTTCACGGTCATCCGGGGCAACATCTCCGAAATCAAGACCATCTACGCCGGCAGCGGCACCACAAAGGGGGTCGACGCCGACGTGGCCGACGCCGTGACAGACGACACCGTCCCGCAGGCCGCCGCCTTTGCAAAGACGCTGGCCGCCCGCACCGGGGCCGTCATCGCCATCACCGGCGCCATCGACATCGTGGCGGACGGAAGCCGCGCCTTTGCCATCCGCAACGGACACCCCAAAATGTCCCGCATCACCGGCACCGGCTGCATGCTGTCGGCCGTCACCTGCGCGCTGGTTGCCGCAAACCCCGGCCATACGCTCGAGGCCACCGCCGCCGCCGTCTGCATGATGGGCATCTGCGGCGAGATGGCCGCAGCAGCCTCCGGCACCGGCTCTTTCAGAGCCGCCCTCATCGACGCCATGAGCAATTTGGACGGCGCGGGTCTCGACAAGGCCGAGAAGTGTGAGGAAGTCAAATGAAAGTCGTACTCACAATCGCCGGTTCCGACTCCTCGGGCGGCGCCGGCATTCAGGCCGACATCAAGACCATCGCGGCCCACGGGCTCTACGCCGAGAGCGTCATCACAGCCCTGACGGCCCAGAACACGACCGGCGTCTACGGCATTTTAGAGGCCCCGCCGGAATTTGTCGCACAAGAGCTCTCCTGCGTCTTTGAGGACATCCCCCCGGACGCCGTTAAAATCGGTATGGTGTCGAGTGTCGCCATCATGGAGGCCATTGCGCAGGGGCTCAAAAAATACAAGGCCAAAAATATTGTCGTCGACCCGGTCATGGTCGCCACCTCGGGCGGCAGGCTCATGGCGGACGGGGCCACGGGCGGCCTTGCCAAACACCTCTTTCCGCTGGCCACAGTCATCACCCCGAACCTCCCCGAGGCCGAGGTGTTGTCCGGAATGGAAGTAAAAAACCGCTCCGGCATGCTCGAAGCGGCCAAAAAGGTTTATCATGAAATCGGCGCCGCGGTGCTGGTCAAGGGCGGTCATCTGGGGACTTGCGCAGACGACTTGCTCTACGACGGGGCGCCGGTCTGGTTTACAACCGACCGCGTCGACACCAAAAACACCCACGGCACCGGCTGCACCCTCTCCTCCGCGATCGCCGCAAACCTCGCCATGGGAGCAGACCTTGCGACAGCCGTTCAAAACGCCAAGGACTATATCACGGGCGCCCTCAATGCGGGCCTCAACCTCGGTAAGGGGTGCGGCCCCCTCGACCACAGCTGGCGGTGCCGGTAAAGCCCCACTCGGGACGCCGCATCAGCACATAGACCCCGTACCCCAAGGCGGCCCCCAGGGCGTTGAGCCACAGGTCGTCAATGTCGGTCCACCGGTCGAGCGGCAGCTGGCAGAGCTCAATGACAAGCGAGACCGCAAGCCCCGACAGCGCCGCCCGCTTTAAGGACGCCCCCCGCCAGAGCAGGCAGACGAGAAGCCCCAGCGGCACAAAAATCAGGATGTTGCCGATGAGGGCGATGGTCAGGTAGTCCCAGTTGCCGCCCCTCACCTCCCGCCAGGTGTCAAAAAAAATGCGGCCGGGAATAAAGCTCTGGGTCCCCCGCAGCGCAAAAAACGGGGTAGGCCACTCATCCGGGATGACGGTCACGCGGGCCAGCCCCGCGAGATAGCTGACAAAGAGGCAAAAGAGCGCCTCATGGCGGAGGTTCGTGTCAATGTGCCGGGCGCGCAGGGCACGCAACAGCGCCGTGGCAGGCACTGCCGCAAGCATGTATGGCAGCATTTTTCGTATAAAATCGAGCATCCTTCACCCGCCGTAAATCAAGAATCACATCCTTATGATTATATCACAGCACCGCCCGCAGCGCAAAACTGAACGGCAGGTTTGTTAAACCTGCCGTTCAGTTTTTTATTGTGCGGTCTTTCCCCTTTCTTTCAGGCCAGACAGAAACTGGGCCCTGCGCAAAAAAGCTTATTCAAAGGCTGTTTTTTACCGTTGTGAATCCCTTTTCCTTCGTTTTCGTGCCCATCCCCTCCCCTGTCCCAAAGCGGCCGTAACAAAAAATTCATGATTTGTCCCTTGACAAACCCCCGTCCAAGCGTATTATTAGTTAGTAAAACTAATAAACTCTTTAGGGGTGCCCAGATGAATGATTTTGAAAAGAACTTAAACGACATTCTGGTGGAGACATTCAACACCATCCTGAAGTACGAGGAGAGCGCCCTGAAGACCATCGCCTCCATTCCGCTCACGGTCGCGGAGGCCCACATGCTGGAGGCCATCCAGAAAAACGGCGGCGTCACGACCATCAGCGACCTCGCCGCGCGGCTCGCCATCACGCTGCCGACGACGACGGTGGCCGTCAAAAAGCTCGAGAAAAAGGGGTTTGTCATGAAAGCCCCTTCCTCAAGCGACGGGCGGAGCTTTGTCGTCTCGCTGACCGACCTCGGCAAGCGGGTCGACCGGGCCCACTCGCTGTTCCATCAGCGGATGGTGAAGTCCATCAGCAGAGAATTTGACGAGGGGCAGCAGGAGGTTCTGATTACGGCCATTGAGAAGCTCAACACTTTCTTCAAAGAAAAGGCGGGGATGTAATGGGACTCAAAATCATTGCGACGGGGTCGGCCGTTCCGAAGAGAGCGGTCACCAACGAGGACCTCTCCAAGCTGCTTGACACGAGCGACGAGTGGATTGTCTCGCGCACCGGCATCAAAAGCCGCTTTATCTCGACCGGCGAGACCATGACCGACCTCGCGGCGCAGGCCGCGGACATTGCCCTTACGCGGGCGGGGCTATCCGTTGCCGACATGGACTGCATCATCTGCGCCACCATGGGCGGGGACTACCACTTTCCGTCCTTGGCCTGCTGCGTCGGCGAGCGCATGGGGGCCGCCTGTCCGGCTTTCGACGTCAACGCGGCCTGCTCGGGGTTTATTTACGCGCTCGATGTCGCCGACGGATATTTCGCGCGGGGGCGGGCCAAAAACATCCTGCTCATCTGCGCCGAAATGATGTCGAAACTGGTCGACTGGAACGACCGGGCCTCCTGCGTGCTCTTTGCCGACGGCGCCGCCGCCTGCGTGCTCACTGAGGGGGACGCGCTCAAATACCTGCGCCTGACAGCCTCCGGAAACGTGAAGGCCCTGAATGCCCCGGCCGGCACCGGCAACAACCCGTTTCGGGAGAACCTTGCGCCCGGCTTCACCCACATGGAGGGGCAGGACGTCTATAAATACGCCGTTTCGGTCGCCGAAGAGGAGAGCAAAAAAGTGCTCGACGCGCTCGGTATGACGACTGACGACATCGACTATTTCCTGCTGCACCAGGCCAACAAGCGCATCATCGACACGGCCAGAGCCCGCATGAAGCAGCCGGAGGAGAAGTTCCCCGTCAATATTGAGCGCTACGGCAACACCTCGGCGGCCACGCTGCCGATTCTCTTAAACGAAATGCTCGAGGCGGGCAAAATTGAGACCGGCACAAAACTGCTGTTCTCGGCCTTCGGGGCCGGGCTCACCTCTGGCACCTGCGTGATGATATGGGAATAACCCATTCATATAATTAAATTTATTTGGAGGAAACCACCGTGCTTGAAACAATTGCAGCCGTCATAAAGGAATTCAAAGCCGACCCCCAGCTCGCCGTCACCGAGACCACCACATTCGCGGCGCTGGAGCTCGACTCCCTCGAAATCGTGGAGCTGGTCATGAAGCTCGAAGAGCAGCTTGGCGTCTCCATTGAAGTGGGCCCGGAGATCAAATCGGTCGGCGACCTGATCAAAACCATCGAAAACGCACAATAAGAGGTGTCCTGTGATACATTCACCGGTATGTGAGCTGTTCGGAATCCCCTATCCGATTTTTCAGGGCGGCATGGCCTGGGTCGCCGACGCCCGCCTTGCGGCGGCCGTGTCCGAGGCCGGCGGGCTTGGCATCATCGCGGCCGGAAACGCCCCGGCCGGCTATGTGCGCGAGCAGATTGAGAAGGCAAAATCGCTGACCCATAAGCCGTTTGGCGTCAACGTCATGCTGCTGAGCCCCTACGCCGACGAGGTGGTGAAAGTGGTCGCCGAGGAAAAAGTGGCTGTCATCACCACGGGGGCCGGCAACCCGGCCAAATATATTCCGCTCTGGCGCGAGGCCGGCAGCAAGGTCATCCCGGTCGTGCCCTCCTGCGGAGTGGCAAAGCTGGTGGAGCGCGCGGGGGCCAACGCCGTCATTGCGGAGGGCGGCGAGTCGGGCGGACATATCGGCGAGCTCACGACCATGGCTCTCCTGCCTCAGGTGGCCGACGCCGTCTCCATCCCGGTCATTGCGGCCGGCGGCATCGGGGACGGGCGGGGCATGGCCGCGGCCTTCATGCTGGGGGCCAGTGGCGTTCAGGTCGGAACCCGCTTTCTGACGGCCGTGGAGTGCCACATCCATCAAAACTATAAAGACCGGGTGCTGCGGGCCAAAGACATCGACACGATTGCCACAGGCCGACGGCTCGGCCACCCGGTCCGCTCGCTCAAGACCGCCCTTTCAAGGGAGTTTCTGGCAAAGGAGTACGACAGCAGCGTGACAGACGAGGAGCTGGAGAAATTCGGGGCCGGCGCCCTGCGGCGCGCCGTCGTCGACGGGGATGAGAAAACCGGCTGCTTCATGGCCGGGCAGATTGCGGGCCTTGTGAAAAAAGAGCAGACCTGCAAAGAAATTATTGAGGAGATGTTCGGCGAGGCCGAGACGCTCCTTTGCGGTGCGGCAGCATGGGTAAGATAGCCTTCGTCTTTGCGGGGCAGGGTGCGCAGCAGGTCGGCATGGGCCGGGACCTGTACGAGACATACCCCGCCGCAAAGGCCGTGATGGACCTGCTGCCGCAGCAGTTGCGGGATGTCATGTTTGACGGCCCCGCGCAGGAGCTGAGCAAGACCGTCAACACCCAGCCCTGCCTTTTCGCAATGGACCTCGCCTGCGCAAAGCTCTTAAACGAAAACGGGGTCTTTGCCGACGCTGTCGCCGGTTTTTCCTTAGGCGAAATCCCGGCCCTCGCCTACAGCGGCATTATGACCGGGCAGGAGGCGTTTGACTTTGTCTGCCTGCGCGCCGCGGCCATGCAGGCCTGCGGGGAGAAAAACAAGGGCGCCATGTTCGCCGTTTTAAAGCTGCCGGCGGAAGGTGTCAAAGCGGTCTGCAAAAGCCTTCAAAACGCCTATCCGGCCAATTACAACTGCCCCGGGCAGACCGTCGTCGCCTGCGGCGCGGAGGTCGCCCCTGCCCTTGTCGCCGCGGTTGCGGCGGCCGGCGGCAAAGCCATCCCGCTTGCCGTCAGCGGCGCTTTTCACAGCCCCCTCATGATGCAGGCAGGCGCCGAAATCGAGGCGTATCTTAGAGACAAATCCTTTGGCCAAATGCAAATTTCCATCTATTCAAATGTGACGGGCGAGCTCTACGAGAGCCCCAAAACGCTGCTCGCCTTACAGGTGACAAGTCCCGTCCTGTGGCAGAAGACGATTGAACACATGGTTGCGGACGGCGTCGACACCTTCATTGAGGTCGGCCCCGGCAAAACCCTCTCGGGGCTCATTCAAAAAATCAGCCCCGCCGCCCGAACCCTCAATGTCTGCGACCTTGTCTCGCTCCATCACACGCTCACGGAGGTGCGAAATGCTTAAAGGAAAAACCGCAGTGATCACCGGGGCCTCCAGGGGCATCGGCAGGGTCATTGCGCTGAAATTTGCCGAAAACGGCGCCGACGTCGCCATTTTGTACGGCGGAAACGAGGCGGCGGCCATGGAAGTTGCCGCGGCCGCCTTTGAATACGGTGTAAAGGCCATCCCCTATCAGTGCGACGTCTCGGATTTTGCGGCGGCAAAGGCCGTCTGCGAGCAGATCGTCTCGGACTTCGGCGGCGTCGACATCCTCGTCAACAACGCCGGCATCACAAAGGACGCCGCGCTTTTGCACATGAAAGAGGACGACTTCGACCGGGTCATTGAGGTCAACCTCAAGGGCGCCTTCAATTTTCTCAAGTTTTTATCGCGGCACATATTAAAATCGCCGGCCGGCAGAATCATCAACATCTCCTCGGTCAGCGGCCTTTCGGGCAACGCCGGCCAGCTCAACTATTCGGCCGCAAAGGCGGGACTTGTCGGGCTGACCAAGACGGCCGCAAAGGAGCTTGCGGGCAGAAATGTCACCTGCAACGCCATTGCGCCCGGGTTTATTGAAACCGACATGACGGCCGACCTGCCGCAGGCCGTCAAGGACCGGTATACGGCGGCGATCCCGCTCAAACGGATGGGCAAAGCCGAGGACGTCGCATCGCTGGCGCTGTTTTTGGCGTCAAATGAGTCCGCCTACATCACCGGAGAGGTCATCCGGGTTGACGGCGGCATGTGCATGTAGGAGAGTGCTATGAAACGAGTCGCAGTGACAGGTCTGGGGTGCATCACCCCGGTTGGCAATGACGTCGCGAGCTTCTGGGACAGTCTCACCGGCGGCCGGCATGGGTTTGCGCCGATCACGCGGTTTGACACCTCGGACATGAAAGTGAAGCTCGCCGCCGAGGTCAAGGACTTTACCCCCGAGCGCTACATTGAAAAAAGCGAGATTCGCAAGACGGATTTATACGCTCAGTATGCAATTGCGGCCGCTGTACAGGCGGTAGAGGAGAGCGGCGTCGTCGGCACCGTGGAGCCGGAGCGGCTTGGCGTCTACATCGGCTCGGGCATTGGCGGAATGACGACCTACATCGCCGAGACCGAAAAACTGCTGACCAAAGGGCCGTCGCGCATCTCCCCGTTTTTTGTCCCGATGATGATTGGAAACATGGCGTCGGCCCTTGTCGCCATCAAATTTCAGGCCAAGGGCCCCAACCTCCCGGTCGTGACCGCCTGCGCCACCTCAACCCACGCAATCGGCGAAGCCTTTCGCGCCATTAAGCACGGGTATGCCGACGCCGTCATTGCGGGCGGCACCGACGCCTCCATCAACAAGCTGGCCGTGGCCGGTTTTACGAGCTGCATGGCGCTGACCGACAATGGCGACCCCGACAGCAGCTCCATCCCCTTTGACAGGCGCCGCAGCGGCTTTGTCATGGGCGAGGGCGCCGGCGTCATCGTGCTGGAGGAATATGAGCGCGCAAAGGCGAGAGGCGCCCGTATCTACTGCGAAATCAAGGGCTACGGCAACACCTGCGACGCCTATCACATCACGGCCCCCGACCCCGAGGCGCTGGGCAGTTCAAGGATGATGTCGCTCGCTTTTGAAGAGAGCGGCCTGACACCCGACGAAAAGCTCTACATCAACCCGCACGGCACCTCCACCCCCCTAAACGACAAGACCGAGACCCTCGCCATCAAAAAGGCCCTGGGAGAGCTCGCCTACAAAATCCCCATCAGCTCAACCAAGTCCATGACGGGGCACACTTTAGGGGCAGCAGGGGGCATTGAGGCCATCGCCGCAATCAAGGTGCTCGAGACGGGGCTCGTCCCGCCGACCATCGGCTACAAAGAGCCCGACCCCGAGTGCGACCTCGACTATGTGCCCAATGTCGCGCGCAAGTGTGACATTGACAAGGCCCTGTCGGTGTCGCTGGGGTTTGGCGGCCACAACGCGGGCATTCTGTTTGGCAGAATATGAGGTGCTGCAATGGATATTGAGAAACTTCGGGCACTGGCCGACATTGTAAAGGGCTTTGGGTTGTCAAGACTTGAAATCTGCGAGGGCGACACAAAAATCTGTCTCGAAAAATCCCCTTCGGGCGAGGCCGCCGTTTCAAAGAGCGCCGCCGCGGTCGAAAAGACGCCCTCGTCCTCGTCCCCGGCCCCGGCCGACTACGGCAGCACCCTCGACTTCAACAAAATCACCGAAGTGCGCTCGCCCATCGTCGGCGTCTTTTACGCCGCCCCCGCGCCCGACGCCGACCCCTATGTGACCATCGGCAGCAAGGTCAAAAAGGGCGACGTGCTCTGCATCATTGAGGCCATGAAGCTCATGAACGAGATCACCGCCGAGTGCGACGGCGAAATTGTCGACATCTGCATCAAAAACGGGGACCTCGCGGAGTTTGAACAGGTGCTCTTCAAAATATTTTAGGGGGAACAAAAGATGAACCGGGAAGAAATCAAAAAGCTTCTCCCCCACCGGGAGCCCATGCTTCTGCTTGACGAGGTCTCGCTTCAAGACGGCGTCGCCGTCGGCAAATACAGGGTGCGGGGCGACGAATTTTTCCTGCAGGGGCACTTTCCGGGCAACCCCGTCGTGCCGGGCGTCATCCTCTGCGAGATGATGGCGCAGACGGCCTGCGTTCTGGTGGACGCGGACGAGGCCTTCACCCCCTATTACACCGGCATGAACAACGTGAAATTCAAGCGCAAGGTTCTGCCCGGGGATACCGTTGAGCTCAAAAGCGTGCTCACTTCGGTGAAAAAGCCCTTCTATTTCATGAAAAGCGAAGGGAAAGTCGAGGGGGTACTTGCTGTTTGCGGCGAACTGTCTTTTGCCGCAATCGCGGGAGAGTAAAGCATGTTTTCTAAAATTTTAATTGCCAACAGGGGCGAAATCGCCGTTCGCATCATACGGGCCTGCAAGGAGATGGGCACTGCCGCCGTCGGCGTCTTTTCCAAAGCCGACAAAGAGGCGCTGCACGTCAGCCTTGCCGACGAGAGCTACTGCATCGGCGACGCGAGAGCCGCCGACAGCTATCTCAATATGAACGCCATCATCGCCGTGGCCCTTGCGACAAAGGCGCAGGCCATCCATCCGGGGTACGGATTTCTGTCCGAAAGCGCCGCTTTCGCGAAGCTCTGCGAAGACAGCGGCATCGTCTTCATCGGCCCCTCCTCCGACGTCATCGCCAAAATGGGCGACAAGGACATGGCGCGCAAAACCATGCGGGCGGCGGGGGTACCGGTCATCCCCGGATGCGACGTCGTGGAGAACCTTGACGCCGCCCAATGTGAAGCCGAAAAAATCGGCTTTCCGCTGCTCATCAAAGCCCGCAGCGGCGGCGGCGGGCGGGGCATTCGCCTCGTCCAGACGCCCGGGGAGTTCGTGAAACACTTCCAAACGGCCACGGCCGAGGCGCTGAGCGCCTTTGGGGACGGGGCTGTCTATCTGGAAAAGTACTTACACCCGGTCAAACACATTGAAATGCAGGTTTTGGCCGACCGCCACGGCAGCGCGGTCTGTCTCGGGGAGCGGGACTGCTCGGTGCAGCGGAGAAAGCGCAAGTTAATTGAGGAGACCCCGGCCGTGACCCTGACAGACAAAACCCGCAAAGCCATGGCCGAGGTCGCCGTGCGGGCCTGCAAGGCCGTGGGCTACAAGGGCGCCGGCACCATTGAGTTTCTCTGTGACGAGACCGGCAGCTTTTACTTCATGGAGATGAACACCCGCCTGCAGGTGGAACACCCCGTCACCGAGATGGTGACCGGCGTCGACCTTGTCAAATGGCAAATCCGCATTGCGGCGGGCGCTCCCCTCCCCTTTTGCAAAGGGGGAATCGTCCCGGAGGGGCACTCCATCGAATGCCGCATCAACGCCGAAAACCCGGCGCAAAACTTTGCGCCGTCCTGTGGGACGATTCGGATGCTGCATGTGCCGGGCGGCCCCTGGGTGCGGTTTGACACGGCGGTCTACCAGGGGTATTCCATCCCCCCCTACTACGACTCCCTGCTCGGGAAGCTCATCGTCTATGCCAAGACGAGAGACGAGGCCATCCGTAAAATGAAGGCGGCGCTCTGCGAGCTCATCGTGGAGGGCGTGGCACACGACGCCGACTACGTGTCGGAAATCCTGTCGGCCGAGGCCTTTGAAACGGGGCGTTACACCACTGATCTCCTGGAGGGCGTCACATGATCTTTAAAAAGCCCAAAAACCTTTTAGAGGGGCATCTGAAGCTCCAGAAGACGGTCGCCGCAAGCGCGACCGAGCTGTCGGTCGCCTGCCCCCGCTGCAAAAAAGTGCTGGGCAGCGGCGAGCTCGCGGAAAACCTGCACGTCTGCCCCTATTGCCGGCACCATTTCAGAATTAACGCCAGACAGCGGCTGAGCCTCATCTGCGACGAGGGCAGCATGGCCGAGGCCGATAAAGACGTCACCTCAGTCAACATCCTCTCCTTCCCGGAATACGACAAAAAGCTCAAAAGCGCGGCGCTCGAGAGCGCCGAAAAAGAGGGCGTCGTCTGCTGCACCTGCAAAATCGGGGGCTGCAAGGCCGCCGTCTTCGTCATGGAGCCCTATTTCATGATGGGCAGCATGGGCAGCGCCGTCGGCGAAAAGCTCACCCGCCTCTTTGAGCGGGCGGCGAAAGAACGCCTGCCGGTCGTCGGCTTTACGGTCTCGGGCGGCGCCCGGATGCAGGAGGGGGTCATTTCGCTCATGCAGATGGCCAAGGTCGCCGGCGCCGTCAAATACCACAGCGACGCGGGGCTCCTATTTATCTGCGTCCTGACCGACCCCACGACGGGCGGAGTCACGGCCTCCTTTGCGATGGAGGGCGACGTCATTGTCGCGGAGCCGGGGGCTTTAATCGGCTTTGCCGGCCCCCGCGTCATTGAGCAGACTATTCGAAAGAAGCTGCCGGCCGGCTTTCAGACAGCCGAATTTCTGCTCGAAAAGGGCTTCCTCGACGACATCGTCGACCGCAAGCACCAAAAGGCCTATCTCGCAAGACTCTTAAAACTCCACGACAAGGGGGCCCGCCGATGACCGCCTATGAGAAAGTGCAAAAAGCCCGGTCAAAAGGCCGCCTCACCTCGGCCGATTTCATCGGCGCCATCTTCACGGACTTCACCGAGATGCACGGTGACCGCCGGTTCGGCGACGACAAGGCCATCATGGCCGGCGTCGCCCTGCTCTACGACATTCCGGTCACGGTCATTGGAATTGAAAAGGGCCGGGACGTCAAGGACAAGGCGCGGCGGAATTTCGGCAGCGCGCACCCTGAAGGATACCGCAAGGCGCTGCGGCAGATGAAGCTGGCCGAAAAATTCGGCCGGCCCGTCGTCTGCTTTGTCGACACCTCCGGCGCATACCCCGGAATTGAGGCCGAAGAGCGCGGGCAGGCGCAGGCCATCGCCGAGAACCTCTGCGAGATGATGACCCTCAAAACCCCCATCGTCTCAGTCATCGTCGGCGAGGGCGGCAGCGGCGGCGCCCTCGCCCTTTCGGTCGCCGACGAAATCTGGATGCTCGAAAACGCCGTTTTTTCAGTCATCTCGCCCGAGGGGTGCGCCAGCATCCTGTGGAAGGACGCCGGCAAGGTCAAAGAGGCCAGCGAATGCCTGAAGCTGACAGCCGTTGACCTGAAAAAGCTCGGCCTCATCGAAAAGGTCATCCCCGAAAACAAGGCCCTGTTCAAGGCCCTCAAAAGCGATTTGCTCACGGTGCTCGAGCGGAACCTGGCGCTCGGCACGGATGAGCTCATGGACAATCGCTACCGCCGCTACAGAAGGATTGGTGTGTACAATGGTTAAAATCATCACCGACTCATCTGCCTATATGACAAGGCGGGAGGCCGAAACCTCCGGGGTTGCGGTGGTGCCCATCACCTACATCGCGGACGGCGCGCTCTTTTACGAGGGTTACTCGGACGAAAACGCGGACCTTGAAGCGCTGCTGAAGTCGGACAAGGACCTCACGACCTCACAGCCCAGCCCCGCCGCCTTTGAAAGCGTGTTCCAAAAGGAACTGGCAAAGGGAAACGAGGTGCTCTGCCTCACCCTCTCCTCGCGGCTGAGCGGCACATACAGCTCGGCCTGCATCGCGGCCGCGCAGCTTGACAGCGACCGCGTATTTGTCTTTGACAGCCTGTTTTCGGCCGGCGGGCTTTACCTGCTCGTGCAGGAGGCCGTCAGGCTGTCGGGCGAAGGCCGCTCGGCCGCCGACATCGTCCGGGAGCTCACGGGCCTGCGGGATAAAACAGACGTCGTCTTCACACTGGACGACATGACGCGGCTGCGCAAGAGCGGGCGCATCGGCTTTGTGCGCATGAACGTGGGCACCTATTTGAACATCATGCCCATCCTGCGGTGCAAAGACGGGATGATCGTGGCGGACGGCGTTGTCCGCGGCAAAAACAACGCCGTAAAAAAGCTGGCTGACTACCTGCCGGCCGGCACTAAGGATATCGTCATCAACGATTTTGGCCCAAATCAGGTCTCAAATGAACTGTGCGCCGCGCTGTCAAAGCGGTTCCCAGACATTGACATCAAGCTCCGCCGCATGGGGCCGGTGCTCGGCGCCCATCTGGGGCCGAGCGCGGTCGCGCTCTCGTATATCGCCTGACGCCGCGGTACCAGACATAAAACCCCCTTTGTCAAACGACAAAGGGGGTTTGCGCATACGCCGCTTATTTAATTTTGACTTTACGGGTGTCGGTCCCGCCGTCATCGGTCTTTTTGGGGCAGCGCACTGTCAGAATGCCGCTCGCCATCTCGGCCGTGACCTCATTTTCCAAAATGTTCTCTAAAGTAAAACTGCGCCTGAAAGCGCCGGCGCGGCGCTCCCTTTGAATATAATTGCCTTCGTCGTCCTTCTGCTCCGTGTTTTCGTCATAGTGGGCAGAGATGGTCAGCGTGTCGTCGTCGGCGTTGATGTCGATATCGTCCTTCTCAAGGCCGGGCATTTCGGCCTCAATGATATAGGCGTCCTCCGTATCCAGCACGTCGACCCGAAAGCCGCTGAAACGATTTTCACCCCATGTGCGCTCGTCAAATTTATCTATATCCGGAAGAGGTCCGCTGAAGTAACTCTCCACATCGCCGCTGCTCAAAAAGCCGAGTTCGTTTGAGTCTTGATTCATAAAATAGCACCTCCGTTGATGTTTTCACTATTTTATGAGGGAAAAAGTCGCTTATGCACCGCCGGTTTTTGGGGGATATTGCACCTCCCCGCATAAAAAAATATCGTCTGCACACACTTTTATTTGAGGTGATTTTATGCCAAAAGACAGTCAGATCGACCCCAAAGAAGTGCGCAAGCAAAAGTCCGAGGGCGGGCCAACACTCGCCGAAAGCGCACCTGACGGCGAGGGCCGCAACAACAAAAAGCAGTCCGGAAGCCGCCACAAGCCCGGAGATGATAGGAAATAGCCACTTTTTGCAAGGTTACAATGTCTCTTGCTGCGTATCAACATAAACCCTATAGCCTTGCGGCTACAGGGTTTAATATTGTCTGCACGATTTTCCGGTGACTCCCAATTCCCATGGTATCAGCAAAGATGTCCTCAATGGTTTGCAAGGAAGTATTGGCAGAAATATCCTATTTTTGCTTGTTTGTGTGAATAAATTAAACTATAATGTCGATATCAACCCTTACTTATAAACACAGCACAATATTATGATAAGCATGGAGTGCGGCAGATATTTGAAAGGCCACCGACGTACGAAAGATATTATAAACAAGTGAACTAACCGCTCAGAGCGGAATTTATAGAAAAGAGGTACTTATTATGGGGATCATGGACAAAGTTAAACAAGAAGCATCTTATTCCGTTGCCGCCACTGACGGCAATCCGACGTATGTTGTGTTGCAGGTGACGCTGAAAGAAAAATTTATCGGAACCGGCTCCGGAAACCTCACCGAACTGGAAAACGCGATTAACAAACAGGCGGCGAAGGGGTATCGGCTACACACAATTTCTACCGCCTCTGCGCACAGTTCCGGCCTCGGCGGTGGAGACCGTATTCAGGCCACTTTAGTATTCGAAAAGATCTAATACGGAGAAAGGAGAGAGAGCCCGGTAGACGAGAGTCTCTTAATGGTCGACATCGCCTTGCCGGCAAGTGTGTTCGATGGTGAGGACATGAGCAGTTTTGGCTTCGAGGCCTATAAGAGTGAAAATGGCTTTAAGGCGGCTACATTAAGAACGTGGGCCCAGGTGATGTGATATCTACTTAGATTTATCCAGACGACTTGCAATCATAATTTAATTAGGAGGTACAAAATGAAAACCAAAATCGTGGCATTTCTGGCACTAATCCTTATATTCGCTCTTTCTATGGGCACATGGGCAACTCAGGGCGCTAAGTCGGCCGAGCTTTGGTACAAGGATATCAAAATTACCCTGAACGGCACGGAAATTATCCCGAAGGATGCGAACGGAAATATTGTCGAGCCGTTCATCATCGACGGCACCACCTACTTGCCGGTCAAGGCGATTGCGACTGCTATGGGCCTTGATGTGGTGTGGGACGGCGCCACAAATACCGTGGCTCTTACCAGCAACAAAGTCCTTGTCGCTCCGTTCACGCTTAGTGCGGGTCAGTATGTCGTCGGTGAGGACATTGCTCCCGGAAAGTATGATTGCACTGCCGTAGCAGGTTATGGAAACTTTCAAGGCGAAGTAGAATCATTAGGAATTATGGGTCTAAATGTAATACTCAGCACAGATGAGAATGATTACTATAGTAAAACCTATGACAATCTCCGGCTTATCGCCGGGGATACAATTACCATTAACTCTGGTCTTAAGGTTGAATTCATAGCCGAATAAAAAAGACCGCACTGGCGCTACCAACATCAGGGCGGTTACGTTCCATGTCTCCAGTCACTACACAAGGCACTCATATGTTCTTCAATTATAGCATATAGAAGACAACGGATGTAAGAGAGGCTTTATACTGTGGCAACGATAGAGACGGACCGATGGACATAAAGTCGCCGTATCGTGCGGTCACGATACCATTGGAAAGCAAATCCGAAAATAATGAGTTGGATACCACTGGCCTTGTGGTGCTACTGAAATATTAACATTGGCAGGACGTCCAGCGGATTGCATTAAATGACTCTTATCGAGGCCTCATAGGCGATGACCAAGTATTTACCTTTGCCAGCCTTATGATCGCCGACGAAGTACCGATTGTCGAGGTGTTCAGCCAGCTCGGCCATGCGCGGACAAGCACTGCCGCAAACATCTACGGACATGTGATTGGCCTTTGCTCTTGCCAAAGCGCTTGTTACTTTTAGGCGGTTTGATGACGTCGTTTCACCCCCCC
>DATMZG010000055.1:0-3724 GCA_035560415.1 Candidatus Acidiferrum sp.
GGGGGGCGGGGGCGGGGGGACTATAGTGACAGACACCTGTGCCGTAAGTGTGCCGCGACCATAGTCCAGGTCATAGCCGTCGTCATTGAGCCACAGCAGGTAAGTCCCGGCGGGGAGCGTGCGGCTGAAATCCGGATACCACCAATCGACAATGGGGTCTTCCATATCGGCGTCGCCCACGGTGGAGAGTATAAACGCGGGGGACCAATCAGCGCCCACGCCCTCGCCTGTAAAGAGAAGCGTCGTCTCCTCTTCCAGGGTAAAGTAATATTTGAAGGTGCGGTAATACGTATCCTCCACCACGGTGTTTTCCCCGTTGAAAACAAGCGTCCGGTCAAAGGGCAGCGTCATCGGCGCATAGCCCGCCGGAACGGACGGCTCGCCCACGACGAGGGCGAAGGTCTTCTCCCGCCCCATCTCACCGGAAGTGATTGTCGCCGTCAGCGTGACGGGGACGGAGCCTTCGGTCGGCGGCGTCACGGCGCCGGTGGAGGCGTTCACGGCGGGGTCGTCCGACTCCCAGGAGACGGAGGTGCCGTAGTAGCCTGTGGTCCAAAGGTTCAGCGCCTGCGTGACGCCGTTGGGGGAGGCGTTGTCGCCCTTGATGAGGTTCCAGTTGAAGAGCAGGGCTGAGACATAGGTCCTGTAACCATCGGAGAAATCGGGGGTTTCACTTGTGCCCTGCCAGGTGAGCCAGGGGTAGGTGTTCCCCGCGCCCATACGCCAGAGACCCTCCGGGTTGGAATCCGGGTGGTACCAATTCCAGCCGCTGCCGCTGTAAGTGGTCTGGGTGAACATGCCGGCGGTGGGCGTCGCGTAACCGTAGGAGGAACCCGTTATCCCCGAGACCGTGCTGTCGAAGAAGTTGCCGTTTTGGGTGCCGGAATAGTAGTAGCCGACAAGGCCGTCTAAATATCCGGCGCCTTCGCCCGCGACGGTTCCCGCCGCGTAGCAGTACGCCGTCGTCCCGCCGGAGCTCTGGCCCAGCAGGCCGCCCGCGCTGCCGCCTTCTCCGGTTTCCACGGAGCCGATGGCGTAGCAGTTTGTCACGCCGCCCTCCTTATAGCCGATGAGGCCGCCGGCAGGCGCGCCCGCACCGCCGGAGACATCGCCCACGGCATAGCTTTCAGAAACGGAGGCGGAGCTGCCGTGATAACCGATGAGGCCGCCCGCTTCCGCGCCGCCCCCGCTCGCCGTCACGTCTCCCTCAAAGGAGCACCGGGAGACGTCGACATAAGAACTGACGCCGATGAGGCCGCCGACGGACACGCCGCTTCCGGACGCCGTAACGCTGCCCGAGACATGGCAGTTTTCTATGACCGCTTCGGCTCCGCTCTGTCCCACGAGACCGCCCGCCTTCGCGTTATTGTTGGCGGTGCTGATATTCACATCCTCGAGCGTGGTGTTTTTTATCTCTGCCCCGTCGACGTAGCCGAAGAGGCCGATATAGCCGGTCCCACTCCCATCATCCTCGTAGATGAGGTTGCTAATCGTGTATCCCGCACCGTCAAAGACGCCGGTGAAGCCGTTGCCGTAGTCGCCGATAGGGACAAAGTTGCAGCCTTCCGGCACAGAGGTTGTATCCGGCTCGGCTGCCGCCACCTCCTCCGGCTCGGGGAAGGCGATGTCCGCCGTCTGGAGAAAGTTATATTCGAGTCTGTTGTTGATTAAGAGAAGGTCGATATAGTCGTTCACAAGGTAAGGGTAGTCCGCACTGCCGTCCTGATACGGTTCCCATACGGCGAAGAGCGTGATGTCCTCCTCCGGCGCGCCGTAAAGCGCGTCGTGGGAATACCAGTTGCCGTCGCCGTCGACCCAGCCGCCGAAGGTCATGGGGTACCCGGCACCAAGGTCCGGGTCGTCCGGCCCGGTGGCGCCGCCGGGATAGGCTGGGGAAAAGCTGCCGCCTGTGGGCAGGGTCTCGGTCTCCGGCGCGTCCCCCTCGGCGCCGTTTAAGTCATAGCTCACGGTGACGCCCTCCGCCCAGATGGCGTAGAGCGTGAGGCCGCCCAGGGGTATGGAAAATTCGTCCTCATCCGGCAGGTAGCTCTGGCCGGTGCCGTCCTCCTCGGTGTTCCACTCAATCAGCGCCTGGCCCGCTTCCGGCGGGGTGAGCGGAGGGTCGAAGTAATTGACCCCGGGAGCCGGGATGGCGTAGAATACCGGCTCCGAGTATGTATCCACCTCGTCGCCGCCGCTCATGTAGATGACCGTCTGGGGGGTCAGCCAGCGCAGCTCGGGATATTCGGAGGAAGCGAGATGCCAGACTTCATCGTCCCATTCGGCGTCGGTATATGTGGCGGGGTCCCACATGTCTTCCGTGGGGAGTCCCGTTCCGCCGGCGCTGGTCGCCTGGCCCGTGGACGTGGTGTCGTAATAGCTGCCGGCGACTTCGGGGGCGCTGCTGCCTATTTTGACGCCTATCAGACCGCCTTGGCAGCCCGAATGGCCCGTGACCTCGCCCGCCGCGTAGCAGTCCGTTATGGCGGAGTTGGAGCCGGGGGTATCGTCCACAACGCCGATGAGGCCGCCCGCATACCAGCCATCCACGTCCACCGCCGCGTAGCAGTTTGTGACGGCGGAGTCGGTCACGCGGCCGAAGAGGCCGCCCGCATAGCTGTTGTCGACGCTCATCGCGTTGCTCTGAACGTCGCCGGTACTCAGAAAGTCGTAGACGCCCGCAGCGCAGTTTTCGGCCGAGCTGTCATCCTGAATAAAACCCGCAAGGCCGCCCGCGGTGTTGGTGTTTGCAGTGACGTTTACCGCCGCAAAGCAGTTTTCAAGGCGGCTGCCTTCGGTGATGCCGCCCACGAGGCCGCCCACGGAGTAGCTGCCCATGACGGCGCCCTGGGCGTAGCAGTACTCAAGACTCGAGCCGCCGCGCACCTGCCCGGCCAGCGCGCCCACGTCGCCGCGGCCGTCATCGAGAACCTGGATATCTACGTTACTCAGCCGGAATTCTCTGATCTCGGCCCCGTCAATGACCGAGAAGAAGCCGACACAATCGGTATCCGACGTATAGACGCCGACGCCATTGACCGAGTACCAGTTGCCGTCCAAGACGCCGGTGAAGGGGCTGCCGTCGCTCCCGATGGGCGTCCAGTTCCCGTACAGAAAGACGGAGGCGCCAAGCTCGTAGTGGGCGTCAAGGTCGTCCCGTATGGCGTTGAGACCCGCCGCGTCGACGATGATATAGGGGTCCCCCTCCACGCCGGCGCCGCCGGCAAAGGGGCCGCCGGCCGCCAACGCGGGTAAAGCCGACATTGGCAGCAGCGACAGCGCCATTGTCGCCGCCAGCAGCAGCGAGAGGAACTTTTTACCTTTTGTTGATTTCGTCATCTTTATTTTCCTCCGTTTCGATTATCCTCGGATTGCAAACAGGATGTTGTCCACCGTCAGGCGCAAGGGACAGATAGCCTCGTCGCGGTCGGACGGGTCGGGCCAGCAGACAGCTTTGTCCTCAAGCGTCAGGTTCTTAAAGCGGTCATAATCCCGCAGTTTGCGGTAAGGCAGGGATGAAAGCAGCGGCTTCATGTCGTACAAAATCTGATTCCCCTGCTCGAACTCCAAGAGCAGGGTGTAATCCTCGCCTGGCGTGGCTTTTATGAGTTTGCTCACGGCTTTGCGCCTCCTTTCGCGGTGAATGGACATTTTTGGACATAAAAATCCCCTATACAGTCAAGTATAGAGGATATATTTTCATATGGGTATCCGCCAAAAGGAG
>DATMZG010000056.1:0-21880 GCA_035560415.1 Candidatus Acidiferrum sp.
GAGGGGGTTGAGATAAGGGGGCGGATTCAGCTTGTCCGGGCGGAAAAGGGGTAGGTGCAGGAAACGCCTTACGGGGGAATATATTATTAGATGTGTCCGCCTGTGGGTTTATGCCGCGTTTATAGGTTTATAATAAGCTCCTTTTGCATAGTAGGGAGAATGGTGGCGTAATATGGCTTGCTTAGTGGTCATTTCCATGTTTGTTTGTCTGTATCTGTTTATGGCTGGCATATTTGTCAGCATGGGGTTTTCCGGCCCAGCAGCATTACTGTTTACCGCTGTTATTTTTGGCGTCATTATCGTAAACGACGGCACACCAAAGCAAAAAAAGAGTGCTTATAAAGCTCCGCAAATTGGCCCCAAAGATACAAAGGCCGGAGCATCGAACCCATCGCAATCATTGCCGCCCCATAATATGCACTCAGTGCCCGTACTTCAAGACTTCGGAGAATATCGGGAGCCCTTAAAATCCGGTGGATACTTAACTGTGAGCGCCGGGCAATGGTCAATTCAGTATTTTCTCCATGGGCCGGGCGGGAGATTCGACAGAACAATTTTTGATATCCCAGGCAAAGACATTAATACATTTTGCAGAGCATTAAGAAGCAACTTTATAGAATATTGCAAATATCGAAGCTCAATTCCCTCAACTTCATCGCTTGTCAAGCAGGGGGAAATGGGCATGAAAATACGAATCAACACCGGCTTAGACGGCGTTTTTCTTTATGGGGACGACATGTGCATAGACACAGAAAATCAATTGTCGGAGATTATTTCAGATTTAAAAACGCGGTATTGCGCGCAAAAGAGATTCAATATTTGTTTGGAAATCCAAACAGCACACAAGAATTGCGGCAAAAACTTGTAGATTTATTGAATGCCATGTTGACCCGAAGCATTTGATTTCATGTGGTTTTGATTTGTGCAAGCAAAGTACATAATACACGGAAATTTGTCCAGTTTAAAAACCCCCGGCGCGGAGAATCCGCTGCCGGGGGTTTGTTTATTGGGTGTTACCTAAAAATCCTTCGGTATCCGTACCTTCGTGCTGTTGATATCCCCCACCGTCGGGCAGCCGGTCATCATCATGGCTTCGCGGACTTGGGCGCCGATGAAGTTGGTGTAGAGCTCGACGCCCTCGGCGTCGCCGCCGTAGACGGCGATGGCGTAGGGGCGGCCGATAAGGGCGCAGTCGGCGCCCATGGCGAGGACTTTGAAGACGTCGGCGCCGGAGCGAAGGGCACCGTCGATGAAAATTTTCATTTTGCCGCCGACCGCGTCGACAATCTCGGGCAGGACTTCAATAGGGGCAGGGACCTGGTCCTGCACGCGGCCGCCGTGGGAGGAGACGACGACGCCGTAGGCGCCGGCCTCGAGGCACTTGCGGGCGCCGCCCGCCGTCATGACGCCCTTGACGACGACAGGCACGCCGGCCTCGAGGACGAGCTTTTCAATGTCCCTGACGCTGTGCGGCATGACTTTGACGGGGCCGTTTTGGACTAAGGCGAGGCCCGCCGAGTCGAGGTCGGTGAAGATGGCGATGCAGCCGGCCTCTTTGGCCATGTGGGCCTTTTCAATCATGACTTCAATTGGCCAGGGCTTGATGGAGGGGACGGCAAAGCCGCCCATCTCGCGGCCGATGGCGCAGGAGAGCTGGAACATGGGGTCGACCCCGTCCGGGAGCAGCGCCATGATGCCGGCGGCGCGGGTGCCCTTGGCTACGGCGCGGCCGAAGGTCTCGTCGTTGTACTTGGGGCCGTACTGGGACGTGGCGCTGGCGAGCGGCGCCGAGAAAAAGGGATATTTGAAGGTGTGACCGAACATCTCCATCGTCGTGTCGATCTCGCAGGCGTCGTAAATGGTGTCCATGTTGACCTTGACTTCCTGCACCTTCCTGTAGCTGCGCACAAAGCCGTCGCCGGTGCCCTTGCCGCCGGGGCCGGGCATGACCGCGCGGCAGGCCTCGCCGTTGCACTCGCGGCAGACCTTGCAATTTGTCATGGAGGCGCGGGCGGTCTCTCTCATTTCCTTGATGGTCATCGTTTTTTCCTCCTTAACGGTGATACGAATCCATACTCTTCGGCTATTGTATCATAGCGGTTTGCATGTTACAATATTTTTGACGATAACGCTTTTCGAGGTGACCTATGACCATCTTCCCGATTGACCCCGCAGCCCTTGCCCACCTCTCAAAAAAGGACAAGCGGATGGCCGCTTTTATCGCGCAGTGCGAGCCCATAGAGCGCGAGGTGCACGACGACGTGTTCGAGGCGCTTATAAGCTCCATCGTGTCCCAGCAGGTGTCGGGCGCCGCGGCCCGCACCGTGTGGGGCCGGCTCGAGGCCGCCTGCGGCGGGCCGCTGGCGGGGGCTTGCGCCGTGACGCCGGAGCGGGTGTCGGGGCTGACGCTCGAAAATCTGCGCTCCTTTGGCATGTCGGGGCGCAAGAGCGAGTACGTGTCGGGGGTGGCTCTTGCCGCCATGTCGGGGGCGCTCGACCTTGAGGGCCTCAAAAATGAGCCCGACGCCGTCGTCGTCGAGCGGCTGTCGGCCCTGCGGGGGGTCGGCGTCTGGACGGCTGAAATGCTGCTCATTTTCGCCTTTTTGCGCCCCGACGTGCTGTCCTGGGGCGACCTCGCCATAAGGCGGGGCATCATGGAGCTCTACGGGCTGCGCACGCTGACCAAAGAGCAGTTTGAGCGATATCGCAGGCGGTACAGCCCCTACGGGACGACGGCCTCCTTTTACCTGTGGCGGGCCTCCCACGGCATCGGAATCGCGTAGCGGCAATTGCGCCGTTCCTCACAATATGATATAATCAGGTGGATTATGGAATTCATTTCAATCGGCGGCCTGCGGGTTGACAACGTCACGCCGGACGAGGCGCTGGCCCGCTGCATGGCGCTGGCGGCGGGCGGCGGGGGCGCAGTCTTTACCCCCAACGCCGAAATGGCGAAGGACGCTTTGGACAACCCCGAATTCATGGCGCTGTTGAATTCGGGCGACCTTGTTGTGCCGGACGGTATTGGCGTTGTGGCGGCGGCCAAGCTGCTCGGCACGCCCTTAAAAGGCAAAGTGGCGGGCTGCGAGCTCGCGGCAGCACTCCTGCCGGAGCTTGAAAAAGCCGGGTACGGACTCTTTTTGTTCGGCGCAAAGCCCGGCGTGGCTGAAAAGGCCCGCGACGAGATTTTGCGAAAGTATCCGGGGCTTGTCGTCTCGGGCGTCGCGGACGGGTATTTTAAAGAGGACGCGGAGCGGGTTCCTATGATAAAGGCGTCCGGGGCGAAAGTCTGCTTTGTCTGCCTCGGCTCCCCCAAACAGGAGCGGTTTATTGCGGACAACCGGGGCGAACTGCCCATGCTCATGCTGGGGCTTGGCGGCACTTTGGACGTTTTGGCCGGAGTCGCAAAGCGGGCGCCGGAATTTTATGTAAACCACAACCTCGAATGGCTCTACCGCATCGCGGGGGACCCAACGAGATGGCGGCGGTCGCTGAAACTGCCGGCCTTTATGCTTCAAGTTCTCAAAATAAAGGGGAGAAACAAATGAATGTCAAGCTGCTCGCGTATACGCCGGACCCCGAACGTGTGACGGCCTGCGCGGCAAAGCTGTGCTACGCCTCGTCCGACATCGACACGCTGATGGAGGGGCTGACCGATGAAAAAGTGGCCGACTTCCTCGGCCTTTTGACCGAGCTCGGCCACGAGAGCCCCATTGAGCACGTCTCCTTCACGTTCGGCATCGAGGGGGTCTCCCGCTCGCTGCTGGCCCAGATCACGCGGCACCGCATCGCCTCTTACAGCGTGCAAAGTCAGCGGTATGTCAGAGAGGGGGCGTTTGAATACGTCGTGCCGCCAGAAATTGCGGACAGCCCTGAGGCGGCGGAAATTTACCGCGCCGCCATGCGCCGCGACCAGGAGGATTACGACAAGCTCGCGGCCATTTTAAAGGAGAGGCACATCAAACGGCTTGTGGCCGAGGGCAAGAGCGAGAAGGTGGCGGGCAGAGCCGCCGAGAAAATGGCCATTGAGGACGCCAGATTCGTTTTGCCAAACGCCTGCCACACCAAGATGATTGTGACCATGAACGCCCGCTCTTTGCAAAACTTCTTTGCCCACCGCTGCTGCGAGAGGGCCCAGTGGGAAATTCGGGCACTGGCCGACGCCATGCTGCTTGAAGTCAAGGCCGTGGCGCCGAAGCTCTTTGCCAAGGCGGGGCCGCCCTGCCTGCGCGGGAACTGCCCCGAGGGCAAGATGTCCTGCGGCAAAATGGCCGAAAAGCGGGAGAAATACGGATGGGGAGGCTGATCGTCGTCGACGGGCCGGACGGCTCGGGCAAACAGACTCAGACAAAAAAACTTGCGCAGATTCTTAACTGCCGCAGGCTGGAATTTCCGACCTACACAAAATCGTCGGCATTGATTGAAATGTATCTCGCCGGCGACTTTGGCGCGCGCCCCGAGGAGGTCAACGTCTACGCCGCCTCCACCTTTTACGCCGTGGACCGGTACGCCTCCTATGCGCGGGACTGGGGGGCCGACTACGAGGCCGGGAAACTGCTCATCTGCGACAGGTACGCGACGGCCAACGTCATCCACCAGATGAGCAAGCTGCCGACTGAGCGGTGGGAGGACTACATCAACTGGATGGAGGACCTCGAGTACGCGCGGTTTGGGCTCCCCCGCCCCGACGCCGTCGTCTACCTCGACTTGCCGGCCAAAGTGTCGGCCGCGCTCATGGCGGGCAGAGACGAGCGCATTACGGGGGACATCCACGAGCACAATCTCAACTACCTCGCAAACTGCCGGCGGGCCGCGCAGTTTGCCATTGAGCGGCTGCACTGGTCGCGCGTTGACTGCGCGCCGGAGGGTCAGCTCCTTGCACCGGACGCCATCACTGAAATCATCATAAAACAGATTGGGGATTTTTTATGTTAACTCTGCGCGATGTAGAGCTCAGAGACCGGGACTTTGTCAATGCAAAACTGAAGGAACGAAGCGGGCGAAACTGCGAGCTGTGTTTTGGGAACATCTTTATCTGGCGGGGCGTATACGACATTCAAATTGCCGACTATGCCGACTTTCAAGACATTCTGCTCGTGCGCATGGAGGACGACGAGGGCGAGTATTTTCTGGCGCCGGCGGGCACGGGCGACATGGCAAAGGCCATTGCGGAAGTCACCGCCTATTTCGCGGCAAAGGGCCAGCCGCCGAGATTCAACTACGTCGCCGAGGAGGATGTGCCGCTCATTGAGGCGGCGGCTCCGGGGCAGTTCACGGCCACACATCTCAGGGACACCGATGACTACATTCATCTCACCGAATCCCTCGCAACCCTAAGCGGAAAGCTGTTCCACGGCAAGCGCGGACACATCAAGCGCTTTGAATCGACTTATTACCACGAATACGTCTCCCTGACCCCGGAATACATTCCGGCGGCGCTGGAGCTCAGCGAGACCTGGTGCAAGCAGCACGCCTTTTCGGACAACGAGGAGGAAGGATACGACTTTTGCGCGACCAAGCAGCTTCTGACAAACTTTGACGAACTCCACGCAATCGGCGGCGCCATTCTGGTGCACGGCCAAATGGCCGGCTACTCGGCCGGAACTCCGCGCTACCCCGGCTCGGACGACTTTGTCGTCCATCTGGAGAAGGGGCTCATTCAGTACGAGGGCATCTACTCCATCGTCAACCACCTGTTCATGCGGGACATTATGGAGCGGGGGTTTAAATACGCCAATCGGGAAGAGGACATGGGGGTCCCCGGGCTTCGCAAGTCGAAGCTCTCCTACAACCCTGAACTCGTCCTTCCTAAATACAATCTCTCGGGGCGGTGATTAAAAAATGTACAGGGTCGTCTATCTGAAAAGCGGTACCCGGCAAGACGAGCTGCGGGACATGTGGCAGCGGGTCTTTGAGGACGATGCCTCTTTTATCGACGGCTTCTACGGCGCCATGGGCGCCGGCATGGAGGTCGTTGCGGCGATGGACGATTCCGGCACCTTGGCGTCGGCCGCCCACTTCATTCCGGTGACGATGCGCATGGGGAAGGCGACGGTCAAGGGCTCCTACCTCTACGCCGCCATGACGCTGCCGGAGCACCGGGGCCAAAGCCTCATGGGCGGCATTCTGGCCAAGCGCATGCTGCGGGGGTACGACGCCGGCGAAGTCTTCATGTGTACGCTGCCGGCGAGCGAGAGCCTGTACGAGCTATACGCTAAATACGGCTTCGGGCCGGCCTTTATGCTCTCCCGCGCCGTCATGAGCCGGGTGGAGCTCTCTGGGATGAAGCTGTCCCAGCCCTTTGAAAGCCGGGTCTCCCCCGAGTACGCCTACCGCGGCTCCTACGGGGCGAGGGAGTTTACTGTCCTCAAAAACCGCCTCTTTGTCGACTACACGGCCTGTGACAACGAGGGGGTGGGGGGCGAGTTCCTCCCCTTCTACGGCGGGTACATGTATGTGCGCCCTGAGGAGGACGGGGGCGTCTACGTCAAGGAGATTTTCGCCGCCGGCGAAAATCTGCCCTACGCCGCGTGTCTTTTGCTGCGCAAATTCCCCAAGGCCGAGAAGTTCACGTTTGACTTTTGCCCCGACATGGCCCCGCCGGGACAAGAGGTCACGCCGGTTCGGGCAGGGGCTTTCCGGGTCATCAATGCGCCGGCGGCCTACCGGCTCTACGCCGCCCGGCATCCGGCCGAGGGGCGCACCTTCAACATCGCGGACGAAGTCATTCCCCAGAACTCGGGCGGCTACCGGTGCGTGGGCGGGCGGGTCGTCTGGGGAGAGGCAATGCCCGAGGCGCCGGGGTTTGACGCCGGCCAGATTGCCATGCAAATAGCGACCGACGGGGAACGTTTTGCGCCCTACATGAATATGATGCTGGATTAGGGGGTCACGGCCATGTCCTCCAAACGCGAACTTCGCAGGGAGATGATTGAACTTCGCACCTCCATGGGCGAGGCCAACCGCGCCCGCGCCGAGGCCATGCTGGCGGCGCGGCTTTTGGGCACCGCCATGTGGAAAAAGGCGGGGAATTTGCTGCTCTTCAACGCCACTTACCGCGAGGTCTCGACCAAGTCCCTCATCGACACGGCGCTAAACGCTGGCAAAAAGCTCTATCTCCCCCGCATCAAGGACAAGGACATGGAGTTTTACCTCGTCTCCTCCCGCGCCGACCTTGCGCCGGGGGCCTTCGGCATCATGGAGCCTGTCTCCAAAATGCCGCTGCCCCCCGACTTTGACTTTGACGGCACCCTGTGCGTCGTGCCTGCCCTCGCCTGCGACAGGGAGGGCTTTCGCCTTGGCTTTGGCGGCGGGTATTACGACCGGTATCTCTCGAAACGGAACCTTCGCACCGTGACCATCGTCTATGATAGATGCATAGTGGATGCGCTGCCCCGCGAGGCGTTTGACATCCCGGTCGACGCCATTTTGACCGAGCGGGGGTTTGTTTACGGCACAGACTGGCCAAAATAACACCAAGCCCCGAAGTCTTTCGGGACTTCGGGGCATTGGCCTTTGCGCTAATTAGTCATCGCCGCAGCAGCAGCACAGGATCAGGACGATGATGATGATCCAGCACAGGCAGTCATTGTCAAAGAAATTGCCGAAACACATTGTAGATTCACCTCGCTCAAGCAATGTGCTATATCCTATGCCGGACGCGAAAAAGTGTTACTTAAAACGAAAGGGTTCGAAAACAAGATGAACGAAAGCAGCGGAGATACCCAGCGGTTTGACAGAGTGACGACCGGAGGGCCGCAAAAGAATAAGGTCAGCGCCAAAAAGCGGGACCGGCAGCAGTTCAACCGGACATTTATCTACGCGGTGTTCGTGATCGGCTCCTCCCTCCTTCTGGCGCTCTACGGCATGCGGGTGGCAAATGACGCGCTGGCCCTCGTCAAGCCGGACAGCGCCCTCACGGTCACGATTGAACGGGGCTCGGGGCTCAAGTCCATCTCGAAAAAACTCAAACAGGCCGGCGTCATCAAATACCGGTGGGCCTTCAACGTCTTCACGAAAGTGACCGGCAACGCCGCCTCCTTCCAGTACGGCACTTACGAGCTCAACACCAATATGGACTACCTGGAAATCGTCTCGTCCCTCCAGAAGACCGCCACTTTCCAGGAGACGGTGCGGGTGACCATCCCCGAGGGCAAGGAGCTGCGCGAAATCATTGCGGCCCTCGATGAGGCCGGGGTCTGCACAGCGGACGAGCTTTGGGATGCCGTCAACACCCACAGCTACGACTACGCCTTTTTGGTGGACGTCCCCGAGCGCGAAAACCGGCTGGAGGGCTATCTTTTCCCCGACACCTATGAGTTTTTCACAGACTCCGAGGCCGACACCGTCATCAAGAAGTTTCTCGACAACTTCGACGACAAATGGTCGGACGAGTTTACGGCCAGAGCCAAGGAGCTCGACCTGTCGATTGACGAGGTCGTGACCCTCGCCTCCATCATTGAGCGGGAGGCGGTCGGCGAATCCGACCGCGACGTCGTCTCCTCAGTCTTTCACAACCGCCTGAACAGCAAGAGCATGACGCTCTTGCAGTCCTGCGCCACCGTGCAGTATGTGCTCAAGGAGCGCAAGGAGGTGCTGACCTACGCCGACATCAAAATTGACAGCCCCTACAACACCTATATCTATGCGGGGCTGCCGGTAGGCCCCATCGCCTCCCCCGGCTTTGCCTCCATTCAGGCCGCCCTCTACCCCGCCGACACCGACTACTACTACTTTGTGGTCGCTTCTTCGGGCGAGCACATCTTCTCCAAGACCCTCGCCGAGCACGAGGCCGCCATCCGCAAGGCAAACTCCTCCCGCGGAACCGGCACGGTCTCGCAGTAGCGTTTAGGCAAGGTGACGGGCGGTTCCCCAAAATTTCTGATATAATCACTCCCTTCTATGGCAATAATAGCCTTAGAAGGGAGTTTTACTATGCGCCTGCGCCGCCTCATCGGCATATTCCTCGCCATCATCTGCATATTCGCCTTGCTCGTGCTGCGGCTGTGGTCGCTCTCGGTCAGCCAGGGGGAGACGCTGGCCGAGGCCGCCATCCGGCAGCAGCACGTCTCGGTGTCGCTTGCGCAGCGCACGGGCCTTGTCTACGACTGCAACGGCGAGCCTTTAAACTATGAGGCCGGGTACGGCGCGGCCCTCGTCGAGCCGCAGCTCTGCTACGACAAGGCGCAGGCCCTGCGCGTGCTGAGCGTCTACGCCGGCATGTCCCGCGAGGAGGCCGAGGAGCGGCTCAACGGCACCGCCTCCTTTGGGGTGGAGCTGCGCCGGGCCGACATCTCGGTGCCGGGCTTTACGATTGTGGAGCGGGTGGCCGAGGTGAATAAGCCCTTGGCCGTCCACGTCGTGGACGAAATCGAGTCCTCCTACGCCGACTACCTCGCGGTCATGGGCGGGGAGGTCTACGCCTCCCTCCAGCGCACGGCCTCGGGCTACGCCTTGCCGGGCGGCGAGAGCCGGCTCGTCGAGGGGGAATACTATGAGCCGGGCGGCGTGCTGCTGACAATTGACGCTGGCATGCAGCAAATCGTCGAGGAGGCGTGGACAGGGGGCTCGGGCGCCATTGTCCTCATGGAGGCCGAGACCGGCAAGGTCCGGGCGGCCGCCTCTTTCCCGGGCTACGACAAGGCCGAAATCGCCTCCCTGCTCTCCTCCGAAAAGGCCGAGCTCTACAACAGAGCTTTCGGGGCCTACAACGTCGGCTCGGTCTTTAAAATCATCGTGGCCGGCGAGACCATTGAGCGGGGCGTAAAGACCCCCACCCTCTTTTGCTCCGGGAGCACAACCGTGGACGGGCGGGTATTCGGGTGCCACTACAGCGCGGGACACGGCTGGGTCAACTTTGAAGCGGCATTTTTAGCCTCCTGCAACCCCTACTTCATCGGGCTCCTCGACGAGGAGGGCTTTCAGGCGGCGGTCGCCATGGCGCGAAAGCTCGGGTTTACGACCGGCACAAAGCTTGCGGCGGGGCTGACCGAGGAGGCGGGCAGGCTGCCGGCCTCAAACGGCATTCTCGTGCGGGCCAACACCGCCATCGGGCAGGGCGACATCATGGGCACGCCTGTCGACCTCGCGAACCTGCTCTCCACCGTCGCAAGGGGCGGCATCTACCGCGAGCCGCGGCTTGTGGAGGGCTTAATCGGGCGGGACGGCGAGCTGCTTAGGAATCTCACGACGCAGGAGCCCGCCGCGCGGGTCTGGTCCGAGGAGACTTCGGACAGGCTTTTGGAACTCCTCATCGGGGTCTGCGAGCGCGGCACCGGCCGGGCGGCAAAGCCCGCCGGCTTTTCGGTGGCCGGCAAGACGGCCTCGGCCGAGACCGGCTGGCGCACGGCCGACGGCGGCGACGTCGTCCACGGCATTTTCGCCGGGCTCTTCCCGGCAGACAATCCAAAATACGCACTCGTTGTCATCGTCGAAAACGGGCGCAGCGGCTCCGCGGCCGCGGCCCCGATTTTCCGCGAGATTGCGGAGAAGATTATTGAAATTGACGGTTGACATTTGTCACATAAAATATTATCATAACAACATTACGATGATGGAACGAGCGCAGGCGGCCTCCGCCTCAGAGAGGGGGGTCACCGGCTGAAAGCCCCCTGTGGGTACGCCTGCGCAGCCACTCCGGAGTGTCCGCTTAATACGCGGCGGCGGCCAGCCGTTATCCGGCATCGAGTGGCGCAAAAACTTTTTGCGCAACGAGGGTGGTACCGCGGAGCCTTCCGTCCCTTTTTTGGGGGACCGGAGGGCTTTTACTTTTTTAACAGGAGGAAAACATTCATGAAATGGATGGGAGTCAACGAGATTCGCGAGAAGTACCTCAGCTTCTTCGAGTCCAAAGGTCATCTGAGGCTGGCTTCGGCCTCGCTCATTCCAAAGGGCGACAAGAGTCTGCTCATCATAAACTCCGGCATGGCGCCCTTAAAGCCCTACTTCACCGGCGAAGTGACCCCGCCCCGCAAGCGGGTGACGACCTGCCAGAAGTGCATCCGCACGCCCGACATTGAGCGGGTGGGCAAGACGGCCCGGCACGGCACCTACTTTGAGATGCTGGGCAACTTCTCGTTTGGCGACTATTTCAAGCACGACGCCTGTGCCTGGGCCTGGGAGCTCTGCACAAAAGTGCTGGAGCTGCCCGCCGACAAGCTGTATGTGACGGTCTACCTCGAGGACGACGAGGCGTGGAATATCTGGGAGCACGAAGTCGGCGTCGACCCCTCCCACATCTCGCGCCTTGGCAAGGCCGACAACTTCTGGGAGATCGGGGCCGGCCCCTGCGGCCCCTGCTCCGAAATTTACTACGACCGCGGTGAGAAGTACGGCTGCGGCAGTCCGGACTGCGCGCCGGGATGCGACTGCGACCGGTTTGTGGAGTTTTGGAACCTCGTCTTCACCCAGTTCAACAACGACGGCGAGAACAACTATACCGAGCTCGCCTCCAAGAACATCGACACCGGCATGGGCCTCGAGCGCATGGCCTGCATCATGCAGGGGGTCGACAACCTGTTTGAGACCGACACCATCTCCGGCATTACGACAAAGGCCTCCGAGATCGTCGGTGTAAAATACAAGGAGAGCCCCAAGACCGACGTGAGCCTTCGGGTCATCACCGACCACATCCGCTCGACGACCATGATGATTTCGGACGGCATCATGCCCTCGAACGAGGGCCGCGGCTATGTGCTGCGCAGACTTTTGCGCCGCGCCGCCCGCCACGGCAAGCTCTTAGGCTACACCAAGCCCTTCCTCTATCAAATCGTCGACACCGTGGTCGATTTGTCGGGCGAGGCCTACCCGAACCTCATTGAAAAGCGGGAGTTCATCAAGAAGGTCATGCGCACCGAGGAGGAGAGCTTCAACCGCACCATCGACGCGGGGCTTGAGCTGCTGCGCGACGTCATGAGCCACTATAAAACTGGCGATACCATCCCCGGCGACGAGGTCTTCCGTCTGTCCGACACTTTTGGCTTCCCGGTCGATTTGACCCGCGAAATTTTAGAGGAGCAGGGCATGAGCTACGACGACGCCCGCTTTGCGCAGCTTTTAAAAGAGCAGCAGGAGCGCTCCCGGCTTGACCGGGCCTCGGTGGACGAGGGTTGGAGCGACGTCGTTTTGGCCAAAATCGAAAAGGCGAGCAAATTTGTCGGCTACGACAAATATGCGATGGATGAGAAAATCGCCTTTCTCATTAAGAACGGCGAGGCGGCCGAGACGCTCTCGGAGGGCGAGAGCGGCATCGTCGTGACAGACGAGACCGTCTTTTACCCCGAGGGCGGCGGCGAGGTCGGGGACACCGGCACGATTAAAGGTGAAAACTTTGAACTCGCCGTGACCAATACCACAAAGACTGCCGACGGGAAAATTTTGCACCATGTGACGGCCCTGTCCGGCATGGCCTCTCTTGGGGACGGGGCGACGCTCGCCATTGACGCCGAGCGACGCAAGTCGGTCACCCGCAACCACACCTCGACCCACCTTCTCAACATGGCGCTGCGGCAGGTGCTGGGAAACCACGTCACGCAGGCGGGGTCGCTCGTGGACGAGCACCGCATTCGCTTTGACTTCACCCATTTTGAAGCCGTCTCCAAGGAGCAGCTGGAGACAATCGAGTCCATCGTCAACGCCGCCATAATGTCTGGCACCGAGTCGTCTATCAGCTATATGCCCCTCACCGCGGCGCAGGAGAAGGGCGTCATCGCCGACTTCGGCGAGAAGTACGGCGAGATTGTCCGGGTCGTCGACCTCCCGGGGCTGACGAGGGACCTCTGCGGCGGCTGCCACCTGCACAACACGGCCGAGGCCGGGCTCTTTAAAATCGTGTCCGAGGGCGGCATTTCGGCCGGCGTGCGCCGCATTGAGGCCGTCACGGGCTACGGGCTCTTAGCCTTCATCGGCGCCAAGGACGCCGCCATCACGGCGGCGGCCACCGCCATGAAGGTCAAACCGGGCGAGCTTGTGACAAGGGCCGCCGGCATGGCGGCCGAGCTGAGAGACGCCCACCACGCGCTTGCGGCGCTGCAGGACCGCGTCGCAGCCATGACGGTCGAGAGCCTGATGGGTTCCGGCAAAAAGTTTGGGGAACTGACTTTGATTTGCGCTGTCCTGCCCGACATGTCGATGGACGCCCTCAAAAACGTGGGCGACGCCCTCAAGGGCCGCATAGAGTGCGTCACAGCGGTCTTGGCCTCCTATGAGGGCGGCAAGGTGAGCTTCTTTGCGACGGCCTCAAAGCCGGCTGTCGCCATGGGCGTCCACTGCGGCAACATCATCAAGGACGTGGCTGGGGCCGCCGGCGGCAAGGGCGGCGGCAAGCCGGACAGCGCGCAGGCTGGCGGCACCGACAAGGGCAAGATGGCATATGCGCTCGAACTCGTCGAGGGCATTCTCAAAACACAGATTGGAGGCTGACATGAACGGTATTCAGGAAGACTGCATTTTTTGCAAGCTGGCAAACGGCATCATCGGGACGGACATGGTCTATGAAAACGAGTGGGTCGCGGCCTTTAAGGATTTGAACCCGCAGGCCCCGGTGCATGTGCTGGTCGTGCCCAAGGTCCACTATGAGTCGGCGGACGAAATCTGCGAGACCAACAGCGTCTTTGTCGCGGCCGTCTTTGAGGCCATTCCCCTCATTGCGAAAAAGCTCGGGGTGTCGGGGCGGTACCGCGTCATCACCAACTGCGGGGAGGACGCCGGACAGAGCGTCAAGCACCTCCATTTCCACCTGCTTGCCGGGACCCCCGAGCTAAAGGAGCGACTTGTTTAATGCCTGCCATCATCAAAAGCAGTGAGCCGTTTTACCACCTGACGGTCGCGGGGTGCGAGCGCGACCTTGCCATCTGCCCCCTCAAAGAGGGGCTGTCCATCGCGTCCTTCGTCATTTTGGGCGACGTGGAGCTCGCCGTAAACTGCGCCGCTGAGCTTCTAAAGCGGGCGCCGGCGCACGACATCATGATCACGGCCGAGAGCAAGGGCATTCCGCTCCTCCACGAAATGGCCCGGCAGTCGGGCGCGCCCGAGTATCTCGTGGCCCGCAAGTCGCCAAAACTCTACATGTCGAGCTACTTCTCGGTCGAGGTGCAGTCCATCACGACCGAGCGGCGGCAGACCCTCTACCTCGACGGGGCCGACGCCAAGAGCCTTGAGGGGAAACAGGTGCTGATTGTCGACGACGTCATCTCGACCGGCGAGTCTATAAAGGCCGTCGAGGCCCTCATTGAGAAGGCGGGCGGCGTGGTCGCGGGGCGGGCCTGCATTCTGGCCGAGGGCGACGCCGCCGACCGGGACGACATCATTTTCCTTGAAGTGCTGCCCCTCATTGAGACCGAGGTCAAGGAGCCGGAAGTGCCTGAAACTCTCCCCGAAGAGGAGCCCTATGTGCCGCAGGCCAACCCCGGCAAAAATGAGAGCATTGAGGTGGACGGCGGCAAGGTGTGCCGCCTTGCGGTGCGCACCCACGTCGTCACCCCGGCCGACGACATCGCCGAGGTCGCGAAAAAATACGCGGCGCCCCACATGAAGGACGGCGACATTTTAGTGTGCAGCGAGAAGTCGGTCGCCTGCTCTCAGCGCAGGGCCATTCCGGTCGCCGACATCAAGCCGCGGCCTTTAGCGAAGTTCCTCGTCAAATTTGTGTACAAGTCCCCCTACGGCATCGGGCTTGGCATCCCCGAGACCATGGAGATGGCGCTGCGGGAGTGCGGCACCCTGCGCATCCTGTTTGCCGCCGCCTGCTCGGCCGTCGGCAAGCTGATCGGCCGCCGCGGCTGGTTTTATAAAATCGCCGGCTACAAGGCCGAGTCCATCGACGGGCCCACCCCCTACACCATCGCGCCCTACAACAAGTGCGTCGTGCTGGGTCCGGCCGAGCCCGACAAGGTGGCTAAGAAGATGGCCGACGCCATCGGGCACCCGGTCGCCATTGTCGACGTCAATGATTTGCAGGCCAAAGTGCTGGGCGCCTCCGGCCCCGAGGTCGACCGCGCCTTTATCGCCCGCGCCATGAAGGACAACCCCCTGGGGCAGTCGGGGCAGTCGACCCCCATGGGCATCATCCGTAAGGCGTGAAACGGCCGCTTGCGGCAGGGCTTGCCTGCTATCTGACAATTATTTTCATCGGTGCGAAATGCGGCGCCGCAGCCGCCGCCCTCGGGGCGGTGGCTGCGGCGCTGTCCTGTTATTTTGCGAAAAAGCTCGGGCGAGAGCGGTTTGCCGTGCTGATGCTCTGCCTCTTTGCGGCGGCCTCGGTCATATATTACGACGCCGCCGTCCTGCGGCCGGTGGCCCGCATGGACGGGCAGGAGGTCACGGTGACCGGGCGGGTCACGGAAGTGTCGGACTACTACGGCGATATCCACATTGCAGCGGTCAAGGCCGTTCGCCCCCGCACGAACGTGTCGGTCTTCTTTGAGGGGGAGGCCCTGACGCCCGGCGACACCGTCACGGCATCTGGGGTGGCCGCGTCGACTTTGGCAAGTGCCGAGCGGGGGTGGCTTCGCACCTGGTATAAGAGCCAAAACAACCTGCTCCAGATGAAGGACGCCGAAATCCTCTCGGTCGAACATGGCGGCGCGCCCCTGTCGGAGAAAATCGCCGTCTGGCGGGAGCGGGCCCAAAGCCTGCTGCCGGAGGGGCTGCCCCGCGCTCTCATGTTCGGGGACAGGGACGCGCTGTCGGAGGCAGACGTCAATGCCTTTGAGCGGACGGGGCTCATCCACATGCTGTCTTTTTCCGGCACCCACTTCATGGTGCTGACCCTTGCGCTTAGCTCTCTGCTCTCATTTATGGGACTTGACAAGCGCAAATCGGCCGGCGTCACCCTCGTCTTTATCGCGGCCGTCATCGTCTTTATGGGCTTTCGGGTGTCGATTGTGCGCTCGGGGCTCATGGCTGTCATCCTGAGCCTGGGCACTTTGCTGCGCCGAAAGTCGGACCCGCTGACCTCGCTGCTCCTTGCCGTCTTTCTCATCTGCGCCCCCGCGCCATACGCAATTGAGTCCACCTCCCTGCTCCTGTCCTTTTCGGCGGTGGCGGGCATCATCCTGCTCTCAAAGCCCCTGACCATTCCCGTAAAAATAAAACCGACTAATTTTATTTCCAAAATCGCAGCCCGTACACTTTTGGCTATCTTCGGCGCCGGGGCCGTCACGCTCTCGGCCACGCTGGGCTCGGCCGCCGTCACGCTGCTCACGTTCGGCAGTCTGCCGATGCTGGCACTTCCCGCAAATTTGCTGACATTTGCCCCAATGTCTGGTATTCTATTACTGGGCCCCTTTGCGGGCGGCTTTGTCGGCCGTGCGCTTGAAGCCTATTGCCTCTTTGTCATCCGGGGCCTTGCGGCGCTGCCGGGCACCGTGGTCTACAAGCGCTCTGCCGCCGTCTGGGTCGTGCTCGGGGCGTGGGGGGCCATCTATCTGCTCGCCCTCCTCTATCAAAAGCGGGCCTCAAAGCCGGCCGCGCTTCTTACGGGCGGCGCCATCCTCCTGTTTGCCGTACTCATGGGGGCCGCCGCGCCGAATGACCAGCTGAATATCGCCATGGTCGACGTCGGGCAGGGGCTGGCGGTCATATTGTCGGACGGCGGGACAACCTATGTCTACGACTGCGGCTCAAGCTCGGCGCCCGACCCCGGCGATAGGGTGGCCTACCAGCTCGGGGCCATGGGCGTCACCCGCGTCGACGCCCTCATCCTCTCCCACGCCGACTACGACCACATCAGCGGCGTGGAGGAGCTTCTTTCGCAGGTTGAAGTGGACAAGGTGCTTGTCGGCGACCTTTCGGACTATGAGGAACTCACAGCGGCCTTTCCCGAGGCCGACTTCCGCGAGGTCGGCGGGGTCATGACGCTCTCGGCCGGGGAGACTACGGTCACCCTCACGACCGAGTTTTGGGCGGGGGGCAGCTCCAACGACCGCTGCGTCGTGCTGTCGGCCCGGCGGGGCGAGAGCTCGCTGCTGCTGACGGGGGACCTGACGGCGGCGGCCGAGTTGCTGCTCCTGGCAAGCGGATTTGACACCGACGCCGACGTCCTGCAGCTGGCCCACCACGGCTCGGCCTCCTCGTCCTCCTCCATATTCCTCGGCGTCGCCGACCCCGCCGTCTGCCTTGTGCCGGTCGGGAAAAACAGCTACGGCCACCCGACCGGGGAGGCGCTGTCCCGCGCCGGGCAGGTGGCCGAGTACATTTTGCGTTCGGACGAAGTGGGCACTGTTGAACTGACGACGGCCGGGGACGGGGTTTTCACCGTATATTGTGAGCGAGGTTGAAAAATGGACAGGCTGAAAAACGACATCGCGTCAAAGCGCATTCGCCCCTGCTACCTCTTTTACGGCGACGAGGAGTATTTAAAAGAGCACTACCTCGACCGCATTGCGGCCACCCTCGAGGAGGCTTACGGCACATGCGGGCGGGCGACCCTCTCCGATGAGAATTTCTCGGCGGAGAGCTTTTTAGACGCCGTTTCAAACCTCGGGTTTGGGGCGGCGGCGCAGCTTGTCGTGCTGCGAAATATCGACTTCGCAGAGCTTGCGGCGGACGACAAGGCGCTCATTGAAAGCACTGTCGCGGAGCTTGCGGACGGGGTCTGCGCCGTGCTGCTCTATGACGACCGGTACCTTGAGCGGGGCGACTATCAGGCGAGGCGGGGCCGCAAAGAGCGCATGCTCTCGGCCGTGAAAACGGCGACGGCCATTGAGTTTCCGCTGCAAAGCGAGGGGGAGCTGACAAAGTGGCTCAGTCGCCGCATGGAGGCGGCGGGCGCGACCCTGCCGCCGGGCGCTGCCGGGTATCTCCTGACGGTCTGCGACCGGCGCATGTCGGCCCTCATCGGGGAGGTCGAAAAGCTCGCGGCCTACGCAGCGGGCCGCCCTGTCACAAAAGAGGACATCGATATCGTCTGCATGCGCAGCAGCGAGGCGGGCATTTTCGACATCGCGCGGTTTATGATGGACGGCAAAAGGGCCAAGGCCCTCATGCGCATTGACGAGTGCCGTAAAAACGGCGAGAGCTATGTCGCCGTCACGGCGGCTTTGGGGGCCGCCTTCTCTGAGCTTGCGGCGGCAAAGACCGCCTATGACGCCGGAATTCGCTCGGCCGAAAAAGTCGCCGCCGACTTTGGCATTAAAAACTCGAAGCTCGGTTTTTTGCGGGAATACCTGCGCAAGGCGCCCGGCCTTGACGCCGCGAAAGCGGCCGCCGCCGTCATCACGCTGTGCGAAGTCGACGCGGCGCAAAAGGGAGGAGGGGGCGACCCGTGGGAACTACTCGACCGGGCAGTGATGGAGATCACCGGCTGAAAATCCGGCAGGTCATCGTCGTCGAGGGCAAATACGACAGGGCGCGGGTGCTCGAGGCCGTGTCTGCCACCGTCGTCGAGGTCGGCGGCTTTCAAATATTCAAAGATGCGCATATGATGGAGTATCTGCGGCACGCCGCACGTGAGCGCGGCGTCATCATCCTGACCGACAGCGACGCCGCCGGCTTTCAAATTCGCGGCTACCTGAAGGGCGCCCTGCAGGGGGCCGCGGTCTCCCACGCCTACATTCCGGCCACGGCCGGCAAAGAGCGCCGCAAGGCGGCCCCCTCGACCGAAGGGCTGCTCGGGGTCGAGGGCATGCCGGCCGCCGTCATCCGGGAGGCGCTCCAAAAGGCGGGCGCGACGCAGGGCGAGCCCATCGGAGACCTCACAAAAGCCGACCTGTACGAGGCGGGCCTCCTTGGCAAAGACGGCGCCGCCGACCGCCGCAGGGCGCTTGCGGCGCGCCTTTCGCTTCCGCCCAGACTTTCCTCCACCGCCCTGCTGAACGTCATCAATCTCGCCATGACCAGAGCGGAGTTTTTGGCCTTGGCAGATATTGGATTTGTGCAAAGCCCAAAACCCATGGTATGATTTGCACAAAAAGGAGTGAATTTCATGCCGGAACACAAGAGACTCCTCTCGATGCTGGCCGCAAATCTCCTCGCGGTCGGCTTGACAACCGCTTACGCAGCTACATATGAAGTGACCGCCTCGGTGCTCAACGTGCGCTCGGGGCCGGGCACGGCTTATGCCATTTCAGGTAAACTCGTCCGGGGCGACACCGTTGAAGTCAAGACCATTGAAGGCCCCTGGGCCCTCATCTCGCTCGGCGGCGAAAGAGTCGGCTACGTCTCCTCCTCCTACATCGCCGCAACCGACGCCGCCGCGCCCGCGCCCGTCGAGACCTCGCGGGGCGCCGTCCAGCGCCCGGACGACGCCGTCGCCGTCATGGCGGCCGGGGTCGACCCCGACGACCTGCCGCCCGGCGCCACGCAGGGCATGGTCATGTCAAACAGCCTCAATTTCCGCGCCGAAGCGTCCGCCGACTCCCCCCTCATTGAGTCGCTGCCCTACGGCACCGTCGTCGAAATCGTGCTGCAGGGTGAGGCCGGCGGGTGGCACTACGTCAGCTTCAACAGCGTGCGGGGCTATGTCTACGCCGACTATGTGCGTCTTGCCGACGCCGACGGCCGGTTTTTCGGCCTCGCGGACGACGTCATCGCCTACGCCAAGAAGTTCCTCGGGTACCGCTACGTCTACGGCGGCTCGACCCCGTCGGGCGGATTTGACTGCGGCGGCCTCATCAAGTACGTCTTTGGGCAGTTCGGCTACTCTCTCAACATGGGGGCGACGACTCAGTACCGCTCAATTCCGACCCACCTCTCCCGCGAGCAGCTTCGCCCCGGCGACATCGTCTATTTCTCCTCCCCCGGCAACCGCGGCATCGCCCACACCGGCATTTACCTCGGCGACAACCTCTTTATTCACGCCTCCTCCCCGGGCGACGTCGTCAAAATCACCTCCATGGCCTCGGGGTACTACGACAAATACTACTACGGCGCAGCCCGGCTTATTGTGTAAGTAAGTTAAAAGAGACCCCCCGATTTTCGGAGGGTCTCTTTTTTTCTCTCTCAGGAGTCTGGCTCTTGAGGCGGGGCGCCATGGAGGCGCGACGCTTCCCGGAAAATATATCGCTGTTATTTGGATGCCGCTTCGCCCGCAACCATGCCGCTGACGACACAGTGAGAAAGCGAATCGCCGCCGACATACCCAAAGGCGCGGTAGCCGCCGGTGATCTCTCCCACCGCGTACAGACCGGGTATCACCGTGCCGTCGGTCTTGACGACCCGGAAAGTATCGTCGATCTTCAGGCCGCCGGGCGACATGATGGTGCCGGGTTTGACGGTAATGCTGTAGAACGGGCCCTCTTTGCATTCCTCGATGAAAATTTCCCGATTGAACGGATCGGCCTGTTCGCCGCGCACAGCCGCATTATAGGCATCCACTGTGGCGGCCAGCTTTTCGGCCGGAACGCCGATTTTACCGGCCAGTTCCTCCAGCGTATCGGCCTGCGTGACAACGCCCATGGCGATATAATCCGGAACCTTATAGACCGCATCTTTGACGTGGTTGTCGAAGATTTCAAGCACGGTCTCTTCGCCGGTAGCGAACACCGCATCGGAGGTTTCGGCATAGGAAGCCGCCTCGTCGCAGAAACGCTCGCCGTTCGAAGTCACAAGGATTGCACCCTTTGAGATGACGAGCGAAGTGATCAGCGTATTGGTGGTCACCTCCACGGTGGGCGTCATCCAGGGCTCGGCGATGTCAACGGTGTCGGCTCCGAGCGCGATGGCGGCGTCGGTCATTTCGCCGGTGGTGCCGGGAACGCCCGCATAGCCAAGGTTCTTAAGGCCCCAGTATTTTTCAATCCTTTCGGGGCTGGCCGCAAAGCCGCCCGCGGCCAAAATTACGCTCTTTGCTTCAATCGTCAATGTACCGCCATCCGCGGCGGTCGCCGTAATCCCGGTGACGGAGCCATCCGTGGCGGTGATCAGCGCGGTGGCCGGCGTATCGAGCAGAAGCTCAATTCCCATGCTCTTGACCACTTCGGTCATCTTGTCGATCATACCGGGGGCGTTCGGAAGGCCCTGATGCGCGCGGTAAACAGGGCATCCCATTACGGCGCTGACGCTGTCGGAAACTTCAACACCGATAGATTTCAGCCAGTTGAGCGCGTCATTGCCCTTGTCGGCAATCAGCCGCACCTGCACGGGGTCGCGCTTGCCGCCGCTCTTTTCCATGACATAATCATAGAAGGCGTCAGGGGTATCTTCAATGCCGGCAGCCTTTTGAATGTCGGTTCCACCCATGAAAAAGACGCCGGTCGACAGCTTGGAATTGCCGCCCGTAAAGCTCATCTTCTCAACAAGGATGACATCGGCGCCGTTCTCCTTGGCCTTGATCGCGGCCGAAATCCCCGACAGGCCCGCACCGACGACCACAACGTCAGTGGTGAGCGTCTTGTCCTCGCCTTTTTCAGTGTTGGCGGCGGGGGGCGTATTCAGCGCGTCCATGTCCATCCCCGAATCCGCCAGCGCCAAAGCGACGGCGGACAGCAATGCCTCGCTTGAGACAGTGCAGCCGGATACGGCGTCCAGCGCAACGCTCTGCGTCTCCACAATTTTCGGAGGGAGCTGCTCAATGGCGTTACTGCCGATGCCCTGGGTCTCGGTATTTTCGAGCACCTTGACGTCGGTTATGGCCCCGCCCGCAACGGTCACTTCCACTTTGATCGGGCCGCCAAAGCCTTTTGCTTCGCCGGAATAGGTGCCGTCTTTGGCCGCGCCCGCACCGGTTTGCTGCTCCCCGCTTGTACAGGCACCCAGGGTCAGCATCAAGCACAAGCTCAGGAGCAGCGCCAGAATTCTTTTGCTCTTCATGTAAGTCCTCCTTCACCTCATACCAAATTTTATGCAAATAGAAGACCTGAATATACAGATGCGTGCTGACGCCCCGTATCAGGGCCTTTTTATTTGCATGGTGTAAATTTACTATACACCTCGACCAATAATC
>DATMZG010000057.1:0-13702 GCA_035560415.1 Candidatus Acidiferrum sp.
CGTTACATCCTTTTCTACAACCACGAGCGCATCCAATTAAAGAGCGGAGTGGCTCCGCTCACGCTGCGCCACTCCGCCTGAACTCATTATCTCCTGCTTAGGCTGCCTTTTTGTGCTGTCTGCATAATCTGGGCCTGTTCATAAGGCCCGCCGCCTTTTTCTCGCGCAAAAACACCCGCCAAAACGCGTTTTGGCGGGTGTTTGTAGATGGGGAGCTTAAGTTGACGGTGCCGGCTCGGGTTCAGGCTGGGGTTCAGGTTCAGGCTCAGGTTCCGGCTCTGTTTCGGGCGGCGTTTCAGGTGAAGTCTCGGGAGGTGTTTCGGGTAGGGTTTCAGGTGGAGTCTCAGGCTCGGGTTGCGTTTCTGGCGGCGTTTCAGGAGGTGTTTCAGGCGGCGTCTCGGGCGGCGTCTCAGGTGGCGTCTCAGGCGGCGTTTCGGGCGGCGTCTCGGGCTCGGGGGTTGTCACGGGCTCTTCGGGCGGTGGAGATGGCGGAGGCGGCTGCTGGACAGGCCCTGTCACGGGTTCCGCCGGGGGTTCTGCGGGCGTCTCGGGGGCAGGCTGCGTCTCTTCGACTGCGGGGACTTCTTCGGGCACGGGCTCTTCCTCGGGCAAGGGCTCCTCTTTCAGAAAGGCCTGCACGATAAACCGCTTGTCTTTGCCGCCGCTGTTGGTGCAGGTCGACAGCGTGATGACGCGGTCGGCCCCCGTGAACATGTGCCCGGGGTCGATGTGCACGACCGACTGAGTGGCCCAGGCGGCGAGCTGCGAGACAAACCCCACGTCACCCGAAAAGCCGAGCAGGTAGGCCGAGCTGCCAACCTCGGTCGTATAGGCCGAAAATACGGTGTATTCATAGACCCGCTCGGCCGTGTAAATGTACACGGAGGGGTGCTTTTCGGCAAAGCCCGCCTGCTGATATTTGAGCAGGTCTCCGAACATCGTGCCGTTTTTCATGTTGTGGCCGTAAATGACGGTGTTGCGCATCGTGAGCTCGGGCGTGCAGGCCTTGTCGAGAAATATGCTGCCGACGCGGTTTGACTTGCCGGCGTAGCTGGTGCGCAGGTAAACGCTATTGTCGTCGCAGCGCAGCAGCGGGTAGTTGACCCGCGTGCCCGGTATCCAGACCCAGCCGAAAATGTCGCTGTTGAGGGCCGCGAGCCCCTCGAAGTCCACGCCCTGGTCGGGCGTGAAGACCGGCTTTGGCGGCTCAGCCGGTGGCTGCTCCACCGGTTCTTCCGCGGGCTCTTCCGCAGGTTCTTCCTCAGCCGGCGTCTCCGGCTCTTCAGGGGGCGCCGGCGTCTCTTCCGGGGGCGGGCCGAGGAACTCCTCTTGGGCCGCCTGGTAAATTTTCTTTTCCTCGTAGTACTCGTAGAGCGTCATCAAAAACCCGCCGGCCGAAAAGACAAATACGGCGGCAAGGACTACGGTCAAGGCGCGCAGCGCCTTTTTCTTATTCATGACCGCGTCCCCCCGCCCGCCGCGAGGGCGGCGATGCGGCGCTCCATCATCTCGGCGTTGCCGGCAAAGTGCATGGCCACCTCGGGGGAGACGACCCCGCCCGCCACCAGCGACAGAATGCCGGCGTCCATCGTGATCATGCCGCAGTCGGCGCCGGCCGAAATGGCCGAATCGATTTGATGGGTCTTGGACTCGCGAATCATGGTGCGGATGGCGGTGTTGGTGTGCATGATTTCAAAGGCGGGGTGCAGCTTTCCGTCAAGCCCGATGAGAAGCTGCTGCGAGATGACCGACTGGAGCAGCATGGCGAGCTGCACCCGGATTTGGCGCTGCTGAGTGGGCTCAAAGACGTCGACAATGCGGTCGATGGTGTCGGCAGCACCTATGGTGTGCAGGGTGGAGATGACAAGGTGGCCGGTCTCAGCCGCCGTCATGACGGTCTGAATGGTCTCAAAGTCCCGCATTTCGCCGACCAGAATGACGTCGGGCGCCTGCCGCAGGCAGGCGCGCAGCGCGTCGACGTAAGAGCCGGTGTCAAGCGAGATCTCCCGCTGGCTCACAATGCTGCGCTTGTTTTTATGCAGGTACTCAATGGGGTCCTCCAGCGTGATGATGTGGCCGCCGCGCGTGGAATTGATATAGTCGATCATGCAGGACAGGGTTGTGGACTTGCCGCTCCCGGCGGGGCCGGTCACAAGCACGAGGCCGGCCTTTTTGTCGACCGAATGGATGACACGGCCCGGAATGCCGAGCGCCGCGGCATCCGGAATGGCGAAAGAGATGACCCGGATGACGGCCGCCAGCGTGCCGCGCTGCTTGTAGGCGCTGATGCGAAAGCGGGAGAGCCCCGAAATGAAGAAGGCGAAATCGTCGTCGCCGGTGGCGATGAGCCGGGAGATGGGGCGGTGGGCGATCTCATAAATGCTGTGAATGAGCTGCTCCGACACGACCGGGGTCACGGGCTCCTCGGCCTGTGGGATGACCTCGCCGCTGATTTTGAAGGCGACGGGCGAGCCCGAGAGAATAAAGGCGTCGGTGGCCCCCTTGTCGACAGCCGAGCGCAAAATCTGTTCAATGTTGTACATGTCACTGCACCTCCGGAAAAATTCCGTCCCAGACCTCAATGCCCTCATCCGGCTGCCAGGGGGCTGTGTAGACCGCCCGCCAGCTTTTTATTTGCAGGTCGGGGGAGAGCTCGACTTCGAGCTGTTGAGTGTCGCTGATGGGCACCGCGTACCGGCAGTAGACGCCGTCCGGGGCTAAGGGGGTTATGGCCGTCCCCGATGTGTCCCCCTGCAGCACCGCCTCGTAGACGGCTGCGGCCGCGGCGTCCGCCGCGTAAAACTGCGCCGCCGCGTCGGCAGCCCGCTGGGAGAGCATGCGCTCGTTTTTTGCGCTCATGAGGGAGAGGGCCGACAGCACCGTCAGGCAGAGCACCGAAAAGAGGGTGAGCAGCGACGCGCTGCCGAGGTGAAGGCCGCCAAATCCGCGCCCTTTGTCATCCACCGCGGCTCACCGCCCTCACCGTCAGCGTGTAGAGCACGCCCGCCTCGTCTTCGACGACGATTTTTGCCCCGCCCTCCGGCCGCTCCGACAGGGTCAGCCGGTAGGGGCCGGTTTCATTCTCATTCCAATCCCCGTCGTAGCGCACCGACAATGGCTTGCCGCCGCCCGCCGCCTTGTACCGCTCGGCCGCCGTCGTGGCGGCCAGCACCGCGCCCGACAGGGCGCGGCTGTCCTGCGCAATACTTCTGGCATATGCGAAGACGCGCAGACAAATGCCGGCGCAGACCGAAAAGATGAAAATCGAGAGCGCAAGCTCCATGAGCAGCAGGCTGCTCCGCCGGTTTTGGCTGAGGTTCACGACGGCGCCACCTCCCCGCTTCGAAGGGAGAGCTCCACAGATGCCTCTTTGCCGGAAGTGCCAATGCAGGAGACCCGCAGCAGGCCGTCCGGCGTCACGTCAAAGTCGAGCGACTGCGCCGCGAGCACCGGTGTGCCGTCCTCCGGCGAAAACTCGAGCCCCTCGGGATAAAAGAGCTCCATCACTTGCCCATCCGAGCAGTAGAGGCTTGTCACATAGACTTCCCCGTCAATGACTTCGCGCAGTTGAAGCGCCTGCGCGTCGCCGATGCGGCCGATTTGGACGTCCCCGGCGCTGTCATAGTGGCGCACTTTTGTGGCGATGTAGCTGACACAGGTGTTCTCGGAAAAACACTCTTCCCCAACCTGCCTGATGTCCCTGTAAGCGCCGGCCCCCGAGGCCAGCACCAGCAGCAGGCAGGCAGTGAAGGCACAAAAGAGCAGCAGGGATGCCGCGGCGCCCGTGGCGCGGCCTGTCGGCCTCACGGGCTCACCTCCAGCACCGTGATTTCGGGCATGATGTTGGAGGCGAAAATCCGATAGTCCACATAGAGCCCATCGTCAATCGCGAGCGGGTAGCTGCCGGTCAAGTCGGAAAGCGTGGCCGGGTAGCACCCCTCGAGCGCGTAGTAGCTGACGACCGCCCGCCGGAGCGCGGTTTCAGTGAGCCGCAGCCGCTCCTCGTCGCCGGCCAGCTTAGCGCCGTCAAGTCCGCGCCACAGGGCGACAAGGACGCAAAGGAAGAAGGCCGCCGTTGCAAGGCCGCCGCCAAACTCCGCAAATATTTTGCGCAGAGCGCCCTCACGCATACGAATTCCTCACAGTGCAGACATGATGGAGGCCAGCGGCAGCATGACCGAGAGCAGGATGAGACCGACGAGGAGCGACATCAGGATGACGAGGGCCGGCTCCACGCGGCCCAGCACCCCGTCAATGCGGCTCTCGGCCTCTTCCCCCGCACGGCGGGCGATCTCGGCCATGACGGCGTCGGTCGACCCGGCGCGCACGCCGACCGACAGCATGCGGGTGTAGAGGGCCGGCAGGATACCGGCCTCGGCGACGGCGGGGGCGAAGCCCTCGCCGGCCGCAAGGCGCTGCCTGCACCGGGCCAGCTTGTCCGCAAGCGGCGCGTCGTCCTCAGTCAGCCGCCCCGTCATCTCAAGGGCGTCGTCGACCTCCATGCCGCTCGAGAGCGCCATGGACATGACGCTGGAAAACCGGGCCGAGGACAGGAGCCCCGCAAGGTCGCCTGCCCCGAGGAGCCGGCAGAGGGCTCTGCCTGCCGCCGCCCTGCGGGCGGCGTCCGACAGCAGGAAGCAGACAGCAGCGGCCGCGGCAAAAAGGGCGACGAGAAGCGGCGCGGCATATTGCGTTATCCACCGGCCGGCACTGAGCATGAAGAGGGCCGGCCCCGACATTGAAGCGCCGAGCTGCGCGTATACGCCGTCGAAAATGGGCAGCACCTTGACGACAAAGAGCGCAGTCACCATGAGGATGACGGCGAGCAGCACCAGGGGGTAGAGCACCGCGCCCCGTATGGCGCGGGCCATGCGCTGCTGCCGGTCATAGTAGGCCGACAGCGAGACCAGCACCTCGTCGAGCTTGCCGGTGCGCTCACCGGCCTCGACCATGTCGGTCATATAGGCGGGGAAGAGGTCGGTCTCCCGCAGGGTCTCAAAGAGGGTTTTGCCCCGCTCCAGCGCGTCGTAAGCCCCTGAGAGGGCCGTGCGAAGCCGGGTGTCCGGCTCGTTTTGCGCAAAGAGCAAAACGCCCTCGGACAAGGGAATGCCCGAGGCCGCCGCAAGGTGCAGCGACAGGCAAAAAGACGATATGTAGGTCATGGGCAGCGTTTTCAAGGCTGACCTCCTCAACAAGGGCGATGATTTTTGGGGTTCGCATGTGTTTTTGTAAATTACTGTACTATTATATGGTATTTTGCGGCCCACTTCAAGAGGTCTTGCGCGGCCGTGGCGTCGGGGGATAAATAATTGCGGCCCCGAAGCGCGCTTCGGGGCCGCGAATGGACTAATCATACTGAAATTTACAGCATGCGCTCCATCATGATGATGTTGGAAGGGGCCATGACAAAGCCACGGGCAGTCAGCGCCGCCGCCCTTTTTTCGTCGTCCTTGTCAATCATGGTCACGACTTTGGGCACGCCCTGCTCCTTGCCTTTGGCAATGGCAAAGGAGATGCAGTCGTCGAGATTACCGCCCATGAGGCCAAAGTGCAGCGCCGAACGGTGCAGATACCTCGAGCCGCAGACCATGGCCGAGCCGCCCCCCGCATAGACTTTGCCCTCTTTGGCGAGAGCCGCCGTCGTCGCGGGATTTGCGGCGTAAAAGGTCCTGTTGGCAATGTAATAGCCCTTGTAGTCGAGCACATAGGGCAGCAGCGCGGCGTCGGCCTCATCCGGGTCTGTGACCTGCGCAAAGGCGGGTGCGGCGGGCGGCGCGACATCGGCAAGGGGCAGCGAGTATTCGCGGGCGTGCATGGCGATGTCGAGCTTATTGCGGTAGCCGAGCTTTTTGGAGCCCTCGTTTTCAAAAGTGGTGTACATGCGCACGGCGATGAGCTCGAGCTTATTGGCGATGGCCATGCGGCGCTCCCACAGGGCGGCGCCGACCCCCATTTTCTGCATGGCGGGGTCGACTCTTGCCGTCTCAAACCAGGCCGAGAGGTCGGGCTGCACCGTGATGCGGCCAAAGCCGGCCGGCACGCCGTCCACCTCCACGACGACGAGCTCACCGTTTGAGGTGTCGAAAAAGAGGTCTTCGACGCCGGCCAGATACTGAAGGGACGGCATGGCCGCCTTTTCAATTTGGAGCAGCCGCGGCATGTCCTCTCTGCGTGCGGGTCTCGCTGCGATATTTGCGTCTGCCATATTGCGTGCCTCCGATTATTGATATTTTGAATAATAATTGTCAACAGACCGGCGTGGAGTAGAGTCCCGGTTCGTCGCTCCTGAAGTAGCCGGCGAGGTCCCACGCCGAGAACATGCCCTTGTCGGTGGCGACGCCCGACACGAGGTGGGGCGGCGTGATGTCAAAGGCCGGATACCAGCCCTTGACCCCCTCCATCGTCGTGCGGGTGCCAAGGGCGTCCATGACGAGAGCCGGGTCGCGCTCCTCGATTTTGACGTCCGTCGCCGTCAGGTGCTTTTTGTCGGGGGCGCCGGTCACAAAATACGGGACGCCGAAGTAGTTGGCGCAGAGCGCAATCTGGAAAGTGCCGACCTTGTTGATGATGTGGCCGTCCATGCAGATGGCGTCGGCCGCCGAAGTGAAGACGTCAATGCCCTTTTTCATCATCGTGAAGCCCGGCATGTTGTCGGTGATGACCGTCACGTCAAACCCCTGGTCGCAGGCGACCGAGGCGGTCAGCCGTGCCCCCTGAAAATAGGGGCGGGTCTCGGGGCAGAAAATTTTCAGGTCATACCCGCGGGCGGCGGCCTCCCGCAGGAAACAGCCCACCACGGTCTCGCCAAAGCACTGGGTCATGACAGAGCCCTTTTTCGGGAAGTGGTCGACGAGGACTGAGGCGGTCTTGGCCATGCGGGCGTAGCGGAACTCCATCATGCCAAAGGCGAACTGGAAGACGGCCAAATCGACCGGCCGGCCCTCCTCTTTGGCCTGCATCGCGGCCCGCAGGCAGTCAGAAGTGATGGCCTCCATGCGGGCGACGGTGGTCGGGCGCGCGTGGGAGAGGGTGTAGGCGGCCTTTTCCATGTAGTCCGCGAAGTCGGCGCGGTCCTTTGCCTCGTAAGCGGCCAGCGCCATGCCCATGGCGGCGGCGTAGTAGGGGCCTGCCGACTGGGTCACCATGTCGGCAATGGCCCTCGCCACTTCGGTATGGCTGCGGCAGGTCACAAATTCCGTTCGAATCGGATAAATGCGGCGGTCGAGAATGCGCACGGCGCCCCCCTCATACCATGCGACGTTTTCATAGCGCAGCATGAAGGCAAGTCCGTCGTCGGCCCGTTTTGTCATAAGGCTCACTCCTTTTTTCAATGCCATAAACGGCAAGCGTCCACCGTATGCGCGGGACTCGCGCATACGCATGTAAGAGAAAATTAAACGTGTCAAAGCCGCTCCGCGGCTTTCATACCTCATTATACAACACGGCAAAAGGTAAAGCAATTGCTTTACCGCCCTCTATCGTGTATAATATATCAAAACAATCCGTGAGCGGGGCGCACGCGTTTGGCGTGCGGCCGGCCTGCGAATTGGTCTTGTGTCGTGGAGGCGGTCGTATGAGCAGAATATTAATCATTGAAGATGAACACGCCATTGCCGATATTGTCGACTTCAACCTCAAAAAAGAGGGCTTTGAGACGGCCGTCGCATATGACGGGGGGGAAGGGCTCGACCTCTGTCTGAATGGGGACTTTGACCTCATTTTGCTCGACGTCATGCTGCCGGTCATGGACGGCTGGGAAGTGCTGCGTATTTTGCGCGAGAAGAAGGGCACGCCGGTCATCATGCTGACCGCCCGCGAGGAGGAGCTCGACAAAATCCACGGGCTGGAGCTCGGGGCCGACGACTATATCACAAAGCCCTTTTCCATGAACGAGCTCAAGGCCCGCATCAAGGCCAACATCCGCCGCGCGAAGGAGTACGCGCAGGGAGTGGAGGACAAGCCCTCCGAGGACCTTGTAAAGGTGCGCAGCATTACAATCGACTTCGACCGCATGGTCGTCGTGCGGGAGGGCACCGACGTCGAGCTCTCGGGCCGGGAGTTCACATTGCTGACGCTGCTGTGCAAAAACCGCGGCAGGGTCTTTTCCCGCGAGGAGCTCCTCGAGCAGGTCTGGGAGTACGAGGGCTTTTTGGGGGACCTCAGGGTCGTCGACGTCATGGTGCGCCGCATTCGGGAGAAAATTGAGCGGGACCCCTCCGACCCCGACATCATCCGCACCCGCCGCGGGGCCGGCTACTATATGGAGATTTAATGCATGAAGAGCAGTCTCCAGATTAAAATGGTGCTCATCATGGTGCTGCTGGCCGTCTCGGTCATGCTGGTCGTCGGCACCATGCTGGTCAACAACGTCATCTCCTTCTACAATGACGACTTTCTGCGCCAGGTCGAGACGTTTTTCGACGCCGACATGATGGCGTCGCTTGAGACCGCGGCCGGGACGGGAGTCGACGCGGTCTATGACCGCATGAGCCTCTACGCCTCGCAGCTCGGCATTGACACATACCGCAACTTCTATATTTTAAGTCCCGACGGCAAGCTGCTGGCGGGCTCCAACGAGGAGCTGGGCGGCGCCCTTGAGATGACCCCAAACCTTATGGCGGAGCTCTCGGGGCGGGTGGGTGAGCGCCTCAACGTCGCCGCCCGCTACATGGACTACGCCGTGCCGGCTGCGGGGTACGTCATTTACATCAAGGACACCAAGGAAGAGGTGCGCGACCTCACCTGGGAGATCGTGCTCATCATCATCGAGACCATGCTGGTCACCCTCATCATCGCCATTCTGCTCTCCTTCCTGCTGGCGAGGACCATCACAAACCCGATTGAGAAGCTGACGGGGGGCGCCGTGAAAATTGCCGCCGGCGACTTCTCGGAGCCCTTGCCGGTCTCCTCGGCCGACGAGATCGGCACCCTGACCGTCACATTCAACGCGATGGCCGAAGTGCTCAAAAAGACGCTGGACGATGTGGAGGGCGAGCGCAACAAGTTCAAGACCATCTTCCTCTACCTCACTGACGGCGTGGCCGTCTTTGACGCCTCGGGCACGCTGTTGCACATCAACCGGGCCGCCTTTGACATGCTGGGCGGCCACTGGGATGAAAATGTCAGCCGTTTTGAGGACGTCTTTCCGAGCGAGGTCGTGGGCTTTGCGCCGGCCGAGCTCAAGGAGGGCGGCGACGCCTCTCCGGTGCTTGACATCACGTCGGGTGAGCGGCGGCTCAAGGCCTATTTCGCCCCTTTTGAACTGCCTCAGCAGTCGGGCAGCATGAGCGAGGGGCTCATTGCGGTGCTCCACGACGTCACGGAGCAGGAAAGGCTCAACAGCTCCCGCCGGGAGTTCATCGCAAATGTCTCCCACGAGCTGCGCACCCCTTTGACCAACATCAAGAGCTATACCGAGACCGTGCTCGACTCGCCGGAGCTGGAGGCGCAAACGCGGCACTCGTTCTTACAGGTCGTCCTCAATGAGAGCGACCGCATGATTCGCATTGTCAAGGACCTGCTCACGCTCTCGCGGCTCGACAGCGACAAGCTCGACCTGCGTCCCCGCCCCTTTGACGCCTCGGCCATGTTGCAGCGGGTGCACAACGCCATGCGCATTGACGCAGAAAACCACAGGCACACCCTCACGCTCGAAATGGGAGAGCTCGGCGAGGTGTCGGGGGATGTGGAGCGCATTGAGCAGGTCGTCGTCAACATCGTCTCGAACTCAGTCAAGTACACGCCGGACGGCGGGCGCATTGCCATTGAGGCGAGCCGAGACGACAAGGAGCTTCTCATCGCCGTCACCGACAACGGAATGGGCATTTCGGAAAAGGACCAGCGCCGCATTTTTGAGCGGTTTTATCGGGTGGACAAGGCCCGCAGCCGCGAAAAGGGCGGCACCGGCCTTGGGCTTGCCATTGCCAAAGAGATCGTCGAGGCCTCGGGCGGCAGCATAACGCTTGCGAGCAGGCTCGGCGAGTTCACACGCGTTGAAGTTCGGCTTCCCGTATGATGAAGAGCGTTTATGAACGGCTAAAAAGCATACTGCTCGGGCTCCTCGTCTGCGCTACGATTGTCATGTCGATGCAGGCGCTCATTTTCGAGCGCCTTTACCCCTATAACACCGGCGTCTTCTCCTCGCTGCGCAGCCTGTATGACGACCTGCGCAAGACGGCCGGCACCGCGCAGGAGAGAAGCGTCGCCGAGCGGGACCTCTGGGCCTCCTCCGTCACGCTGCTGCAAGCCGCGGGGGACGAGACCCTCTATTTCAGCGGCCAGACTGCGGCAAATCAGATTTCGGCCGTCACAAAAATTGCGGCCCAGATCATTTCGACAGGCACAAGGTCGTCGCAGGAGGGGGACTTTGCGGCCCTTTTACAGGACGGCAGCCTGCTGCTCGACCTCGGCCGCGAGCTGACGGTGGGCATATTTAAAAACCTCTGCGGGGAGGCCGGCGCCGAGGGAGACCCGGTCCGCCGCATTGTGATGACGGCGGGGGAAAACGGGTGCAGCCTGTCTTTTGAAAGCGAAAATCAACTCATCACCTATTTCGCCGCATCGGTTTCCGAGAGTGATTTGGCGGCCGCGGCCGACGCCGTCCGCCGATCGGGGCTGACGGTGCCGGCTTTAGTGGAGGGCCGCGGGCTCTTGGTGGGCGGCACGCCCGGAAGTCTCTCGGCAAAGCCCGGAGAGACAAAACTGCTGCGGGCGTCTGCCGCAAACCCCATGTTTGCCGCCGATGGAACTGTCCAGGTCTCAGCTTTACAGAGCGCCCTGGCCGCCTTTAACTACAGCGTGTCGACTTTGCGGCGCGACGTGGAGGAGGACGGAACCCTCGTCTATGTGGAAAACTACAGCTATGTCCGCATTTCACCCGGCGGAATTCTCCTCTACAGCGCCGCAGGCCCCCGCCGCGGGCTGCCGCTGACCAAATGGATGCCGGCCCCCTCGGAGGAGGGATATACGGCCTATGAGGTCATCAAGGCGGGCTACGCCCTGCTCGACTCCTTTCAGCCCGCCATGACGGGGTCGCCCGGCGGCGGACTTCGCTATGCCGGCGGAGTCTGGAACGAGGCCGAAGACGAACTCGTCCTCTGCTACGACTATGTCATTGCGGGCATTCCGGTGCGGTTTGCGGACGGGGAGCACGCGGTGACGCTGGCCTACTCCGGCGGCTATTTCGTCGGGGCCAAAATCCGTTTTCGCACATACGGCATTGCGCAGGAGCCCTATTATCCCGCTTCGGTCATCAAAATGGTCGAGCTTGCCGAAATCTCGGCGGGCGAGCGTCCGACCGGCTTTGAGCTCGTTTACAACGACGGCGGCGACGGCGTGCTGCTGCCCCGGTATGAACTGACGGTGGACTATGGAATGGAGTAGAACAAAGAGCATTTTAATCGCGCTGCTGCTCGTCATCGACGTGTTCCTCTACTGCAACCTCGAACGCACGAAAGCGCAAAAGCTCGACCTGCCCGAGGCGTATGTGGCGGACGCCGTGGCGGCGCTCGAGGAGCGGGGCGTGACGGTGGAGGCGGGCGCGATGCCCCACCGCCGCATTGCGCTGCCGGTGGCCGAAATGGACTCGAGGGAGCTCCTGTATCCGCTGGCCCGCGCCGCGCTCGGGGATGAGGCGCTGCAGCCCGAAATCGGAGAAGAGGGCATCCGGTTTTCAAACGGAAACGGCACTTTTGTCCTGCTCACCGACACCGATTTCACCTATACTCCGGCCGGCGACAAGCCGGATTTCGGTGAAATTTTAAAAAAGGCCGGATATGCGAAAAAGAGCTATGTCGTGGACGCGGCCGGCGGCGTGCGCATTCTCATCGGCGGCGTCAAAGTCGAGGGCTGCGGCGTCACGTTTGAGGACGGCGTCTTCTCTGGAACCCTCATTGAGCCGCAGGCGGCCGTGTTGCGCTCTGTCGGGCTCATCGACCCCGTCAACGCGCTGCTGAGCTTCTCCGATTACGTAAAAAAGGCAAATCTTGGCACGCAGACCGTGACTTCGGTCGAAAGCGTATACGCGCTTGAGCAGGAGGGACTTTTTAAAGTGCTTACGGCCGAGCCGTCATATAAAATTACATCGAACGGCGTGGCCTACCTTGTCGCGGCCGTCTCCGGCGAGGTAAAAATTTATGTCAACTGATTGCGAAAAGCTCTTTTATTTGAGGACATATCGTGGTATACTCTCTATTAATGACATGAACGACATGACAGGGCTGTGACCGGCCTGTTAAAAATAACCGGATTGCCGGGCTTGATGGAGAAAACAAAATTGGAAAAATATGTGATGACCGGCGGGAAACCGCTCACCGGCACCATCCCCGTCAGCGGAGCCAAAAATGCGGCGCTCGCCATTCTCCCGGGCACATTGCTCTGCAAGGGCATCTGCCGAATTGAAAATATCCCTCAAATCAGCGACGTCACCACAATGATTCGCATTCTCGCCTCCATGGGCGTGGGCGTAAAGGCAATCAACGCCTCCACCGTTGAGCTTGACGCGCGATTTGTCAAAAATTTGCCGACACCTTACGAGATGGTGCGCAAGCTGCGCGCCTCCTATTATCTCATCGGAACGCTGCTCGGGCGCTTCGGCTTTGCCGAAGTCGCGCTGCCGGGCGGCTGCGACATCGGCGTGCGCCCCATCGACCAGCACATCAAGGGGTTTGAGGCGCTCGGCGCCACCGTCACAACCGAGCCCGGCGGCACGGTGCGGGCTGTGGCCGAAGGGGGGCTCGACGGGGCGTCCATTTATCTCGACGTCATTTCGGTCGGCGCCACCATGAACATCATGCTGGCCTCGGCCACCGCCCGCGGCCTGACCGTCATTGAAAACGCCGCCAGAGAGCCCCACATCGTCGACCTCGCCAACTTCCTCAACACGATGGGGGCCGACATTTCGGGCGCCGGCACCGACATCATTAAAATTCGCGGCGTCGAAAGGCTGCATGACTGCACCTATTCCATCATTCCGGACCAGATTGAGGCCGGCACCTATCTCGCGCTCGGCGCCGCCGCCGGCGGCTGTCTGCGGGTGACCGGCGTCATCCCCAAGCACCTTGAGTCCATCACGGCAAAGCTCGAGGAGATGGGGGCCAGAATCACCGAGGGCGACGACTGGGTCGAGGTCTCACGGGACCCCTCCTCGCCCCTCACAAAGAGCAACATCAAAACCCAGCCCTACCCCGGTTTTCCGACCGACATGCAGCCCCAGTTTGCCGTGCTGATGTCAATGGCCGAAGGGACCAGCATTCTGACCGAGGGCGTCTGGGAAAACCGCTTCAAGTATATTGACGAGCTGCGGCGCATGGGGGCTTCGGTCACGGTCGACGGCAGGGTCGCCGTCTTTGAGGGCGGGGATAAGCTGTCGGGCGCACCGGTGCGGGCAAGCGACCTCAGGGCCGGGGCGGCGCTCGTCGTGGCGGGGGCCGCGGCCGAGGGCGTGACCGAAATTGAGGAGATCCGCTACATTGAGCGGGGATATGAGGACCTCGAAGAAAAGCTGCGGGCGGTCGGCGCCGACATCCGGAAAGTGACGGTCCCCGACGCGCAGGCCATGGACAAGGCAAATTAGTTTCGCGAAAGTCTTTTCACGGGTTTTGCGCGAACTTTGGTTTAAATGACAATTGGCCGCCGGAAAACCGGCGGCCACAGGCTGTCAAAAAAGCAATTTTTCGACAGCCTGATTTTCTCGGCTTTCCGA
>DATMZG010000058.1:0-25763 GCA_035560415.1 Candidatus Acidiferrum sp.
CCCCCAAAACGCCCGCCCCCATGACCCGCAGGACGGCCTTGGGGCCCGTCTTGTCGGCCAGACGGCCGCCGATGAGGCTGCCGAAGGGGAACATGATCATGACAATGGAAAAGGGCAGTGAGGCCGCCTGCGGGGACCAGCCCATCGTCTCCACGAGGTAGAACTGGAAAATGCTCCAAAAGTAGGGGGTCCCCAGCGACAGCATGGCCAGCATCCCGCAAATCAGCACGACCGCGCGATTTGCGGGACGTTTTATCTCCTCCATAAACACCTCTGAATGTCTTTTGTTATTTTATGCGCCCGCGGTGTAGTCCATCGCGTACTGCGCGTAGAGGCAGACCGAATAGAGAATTCCGTCCTCGTCAATCATAAAGTTGCCGGCGTGGTGCGGCTTGTCGGCAAGCTTGGCGGGGTTGCCGACGCCGACAAAGGCTAAAAGCGAATCCGGAACCGCGTCCATCATATAGCAGAAGTCCTCGCCGCCCATCTGCATTTCAAAGGTGCCGATGGAGTCCTCGCCAAAGCACTTGGTGAGGGCGCCGGCAGCCACACGGCTCGCGTGCTCGGGGTTGATGCAGGGGGTTGTGATCATGCGGTAGTCAATCCAGTCCGCCGTGCAGCGGTAGGCCGACGCGGTGTCCTTGATGATGCGCTCCATGATGCCCTTGAGCTTATCCTGGGTCTCGCGGCTGAAGGTGCGCACTGTGCCGTCCAGCACCGCTTCGCTTGCCAGCACGTTCCAGCGGGTGCCGGCGATGATTTTGCCGACTGTGACCGTCGTCGGCAGCATGGGCGAGAGCTCGCGGCTGATGATAGACTGCAAGTTGAGCAAAATGGAAGCCGAAGCTACGCCGGCGTCGACGCCCTCGTTGGGCATTGCGCCGTGGCCGCCCTTGCCGGTGACCTTGAACTGGAAAATGCCCGCCGCGGCCATGCGGGGGCCGGCCTCAATCGAGACTTTGCCGAGCGGCAGTCCAGACCAGACGTGAATGCCCAGTACGCTGTCGACGCCCTCAAGGCAGCCCTCTTTGAGCATGGCCTTGGCGCCGTCGGCCGTCTCTTCGGCCGGCTGGAAGAGCAGGCGCACTTCGCCCGAGAACTCACCCCTCAGCTCGTTTAAAATTTTTCCGGCGCCTAAGAGCCCCGCCGCGTGCGCGTCGTGTCCGCAGGCGTGCATGATGCCCTCGACTTTGGACTTGTAGGGGATTTCGTTGACCTCCTTGACGGTCAGGGCGTCGATGTCGCCCCGCAGCGCCACGGTCTTGCCGGGCTTTGCGCCCTTTATGGTGCCGACCACGCCGGTGCCCGCAACCACTTTGTAGGGAATTCCCATCTTTTCGAGCTCCTCGCAAATGCGCTTGCTGGTGCGCTCCTCCTTTAAGCTGGGCTCCGGGTTCTCGTGGAACTCCCTGCGCATCGCCACGACGTAATCGTGATACTTTTCCGCCAGTTCTCTGACCTTTGTCATGTTTTTACCGCCTTTCACCATTCTATTTGATTTGGATCGTATAATCTTCTGTGCTTGAGCAGCGGCTTTTCAAGCCGGGCCGCAAAAGCCCTTACGCAGTCCTTGACCGGCTTTTTCATGTTGTCGTTGTAGACGACGGCGTCGATTCCGCCGTCTATGGTCTCCACCGCATGCAAAAGTTTTTCAAGTCCCGCCTCTTCCTCATAGCCGCCGTTTACAAGCCAGATTGTGGGCAGGTAGTGCCCGACCGAAATGCCGGACGCGGCGTCCTTCAGGGAAGCTGAATAGGTCTCGTCGAAGTGGATACCGCCAAGGGCAAGAATTGTCCTCGGACGTTGCCCCGACGCAAACACCTCTGTGAGTGCCCGTGCGATCGCCTCCTGGGCGACCGGGTTTTCGAGCGTATCCTGATCGGAGCCGATTTCAATGTCGAGCATGGGCACCGGATACTGCTCTAAGAGCGCCGTATCGCTGCCGTGGATGGCGCCCGACCAGTGGGTGGCCTCGGTGTAGGTCGTGAAATCTTCAAGGCCGAGTTCATTCCGCCACTTTTCAAGCGCGACGGCGAGGTTTTTCGTATAGAGGGGGTTTGACGGGGCGAATTTGCCGGTGAGGACGTCCCCGATTGTGTGGACGGTCAGCACCTTGTCGGGCGCGTTTGCGCCGCCGTGCCAGTTGACATAGCCCGCGACGTCGTAATCGGCAAAGTGGCCGTTCATCATGGGCAGGTATTTATCGTACCGGTGGCTGAGATAATAGTCGCAGGAGACAAAGTCAAAACGGTCGCCGGCGCCGTCCACATAGAAACAGGCCGGCATGCCGTCGACAACAAGTCCGCTCTCCTGTAAGGGCAAAAGGCTTTTCACCTTCTCCAGCACGCCCGCGGCGCAGGCGTCGAGCTCTTTTTTGGGACAAAAGAAATATACTGCCTTTTTCATGCCTTCACCTCGTAGCCTGCACAGAGCAGCGCGGCCCGCGCAAGCTCCAGCGAGGTGTCGATGACGTCAGTGGCGACCCCCATGTCGGCAAAGGCCACGGGAATTTCGGTGCAGCCTAAGACAAAGCACTCGGCCCCCATGTTGCGCAGAATTTGAAGCTTGGCGAGTAACCCCTCTCTGTCGTAATTCGTGTCGCCGGCCTTGACCTGGTAGGCCAGGTGATAGAAAAACTCCTGGCCGGCCGCGTCCGGCATGACAAGCTCGACCCCGCCTTTTTCAAAGGCCTTCTGATAGATGCCGCTGCGATAGGTTCCGGCCGTGGCCAAAAGCGCCGCCCGGCGCTTTCCCTGCCGCCTGATGGCCGCGACCGCCTCGTCCAAAATGCTGAGCACCGGCACCGGAGAGGCGGCGGCGATCTCCTCATAGTAATAGTGGGCCGTGTTGCAGGGAATTGCGATGACCCCGGCGCCGCAGGCCGCAAGCCCCTTCACGCCGGCACAGAGCATCGGGAGGGGCGAGGGGCCGCGGCCCAAAATGGCGGCCGTGCGGTCGGGAATCGCGGGGTTGTTGTCAATGAGGACGCGGGGGTGGTCCGCGTCACACTCGGCTTTTGTCAGCAGCACGAGCTTTTTAAAGAAGTCGGCGGTGGCCAGGGGGCCCATGCCGCCCAGCACGCCGATTGTTTTTTTCTCCATGTGGGTATTCTCTCCTTAGAGTAAGTCGGCCAGCGAACGCTGTACCCGGCCGGTGTAGCCGACTGTTGTCTTTGCGTGAAGAAGTGAGGAGTAGACCGACTCCTGCACCGCCTCGATGACGGCCCGGAACATGACTTCCATCGCGTCCTCGGCCAGCTGCGGGGCGGAGGGCAGGATGTCCTTATCCTCGAAGTGGGGAATGGTGCGGGCGGTGGAAAAGCCTACGGCGATGTCGCCCGAGCCGTTTCCGGTGATGGTGCCGGTGCGGGCAAGTCCGCTCTGGGCCCTGCGGCACATGCGCTTTAGCTGCCGGTCCGAGACCGGCGCGTCAGTGGCGAGGACGATGATGACCGAGCCCTTGTCCCGCTCGTTTAAATCGGCGAGCTTTTTGGCCAGCTCCCGCCCGATGTTGCCTTCGGTTGAAGTGAAGTCCTTTGTTGAGCCAAAGTTGGTGACCAGCAGCGCGCCTACGGTGTAGTCCCCGCCGTCGAGCTTCACGGCGCGGGAGGCCGAGCCCACGCCGCCCTTCATGTCGTAGCAGCACATGCCGGTGCCGGCGCCGACCGCCCCCTCCTCAAACTCAGGGCCGGCCGCGGCGATGGCCGCCGCCACATGCTCCTCTTTGACGTGCAGCGCCCGGATTTCGTTTAAGCTGCCGTCGTTGCACTCCATGACGACGCCGTTGACAGTGCCGGTCGTGGCGCCGATTTCGGGGTTTCCGGCCAGCATGTACCGGACGAGCCCCGTCAGGCAGGTGCCGACCGACAGGGTGTTCGTGATGACGAGGGGCGCTTCAATCGTGCCGAGCTCCTCAACCTGAACAAGGCCGGCCGACTTGCCAAATCCGTTGATGACATGGCAGGCCGCCGGCACCTTATCGCGAAAGAGGTTGCCGCCGTGGGGCAGGATGGCCGTCACACCGGTGCGGGCGCTTCCCCCGGTCAGCGTGACCTGCCCGACCGCCACACCCGGAACGTCGGTGATGAGATTTCGCCGCCCTCTCGGAAGCCCGGACAGGTCGAACTGCGGGTATTTCTTTGCGTCGATGCCCATGAACTAAAACCCCCTCAAGTCTTAATAATATATGATTGTATCACAGGGTGTGCTGTGTTACAATAGCCGTAAGGTCCAAAAATGCCGCCTGCAAAGCGCCTTTGCTTAGGGCAAAGCGGAAAATGTTCAGCCATAAGTTCACCGTTTCCCCCTTTTCGATTATCGGAGGAGTGCATAAAATGAATCACAATTTTGGAGACAACGACTACGTCAACATCGACGACACCGGCGAGGCCAAGCCGAAAAAAGCGCCCCGCCGCGGCGGGGAGGTGAAGGCGCTCATCGTCACGCTTGTGGTGGCGCTGGCGCTGCTCTACATCCAGCTGCCGGCCATCAACCTCAAGTCGGAGGGCTTCTACTCCTATATCTGCATCGTGCTCATCGTCTACACCATAGCCCGCCTTCCCGCCGTCATCCGCAAGACCGATTTCGACTTCCGCAATGTCGGCCGGCGCAACTTAAAGCCGCTTATCACGGTCTTTTACCCCGCCGTCGTCATGCTCGTACTCGTGGGACTTTGCATGATAGGCGCCCTGCTGTCCTCCCCCATCATAAGGGCGGGCGCCTACCGGGAGCTCATCACGGTGGAACCCGGCTCTTTCACCGAGGACGTCGCCGCCGTCACTTTCGACCAGGTGCCGATGCTCGACAAGGCCTCGGCGCAGGTACTGGGCAACCGCAAGCTCGGCGAGCTGTCCGACCTCGTCTCCCAGTTCGAGGTGGCCGGCAACTACAATCAAATCAACTTCAAGTCCCGGCCGGTGCGGGTGACCCCGCTTGAGTACGGCGACTTCTACAAGTGGATCGGCAATCGCACGCAAGGCCTGCCGGCCTATATCACCGTCGACATGCTGTCGCAGGAGGTCACGGTGCAGCGTTTGCAGGCCGGTATGAAGTACTCGATGTCGGAGCCCTTCTTCCGCAACACCTACCGGGTGCTGCGCTTTCGCTATCCGACCTATATGTTCTCAAATCCGGTCTTTGAAATCGACGACGCCGGCACCCCCTATTGGATCTGCCCAAGGGTCACCAACACCATCGGGCTCTTCGGCGGGCGGGACGCCATCGGCGCCGTACTCATGAACGCGCAGACCGGCGAGATGCAGTATCTGGCGATCGGGGACATTCCACAGTGGGTCGACGCCGTCTACAACGCCGACCTCATCATTGAGCAGTACGACTACTACGGCCGGTACCAGGGTGGGTTTTGGAACTCCATTTTCGGCCAGAAGGGCATGACCATGACGACGGCCGGCTACAACTACCTCGCCTTAAACGACGACGTCTACGTCTACACCGGCATCACCTCGGTCGGCGGCGACGAGTCCAACATCGGCTTCATTTTGACCAACCAGCGCACAAAGGCCACGAAATTTTACGCCATTCCGGGCGCCGAGGAGTATTCGGCCATGAGCTCGGCCGAGGGCGTTGTGCAGCACCTCGCGTACAACGCCACATTCCCGCTGCTGCTCAACGTGTACAATCAGCCGACCTACTTCATGGCGCTCAAGGACAACGCCCAGCTCGTCAAGATGTACGCGATGGTCAACGTCAGCAGCTACCAGATCGTCGCGACCGGCACCTCCATTGCCGAGTGCCAGCGGGCCTATATTCAGCTCATTCAAAATAACGGCATCATTGAGCCGGGCGAGTCCGAGGGGACGGTGTCCGGGGTCATTGAGGAAATTCGCACCGCCGTCATCGACGGCAACTCCATCTACTATATCAAGCTGGCGGGCGAGGAGGGCTACTTCTCAATCTCGGCCATTGCCGACAGCACCGTCGTGGTGCTCTCGGTCGGCGACGAGGTCGAGATCGGCTACTCGCTGCGGCAGGAGGGCATCACGCCGGCGCTCTCTATTAAGCTGAAATAGTCATGAGGTACAAAATCGGCGACATCGCGGCGCAGTTTGGGGTGTCGACCCAGACGGTGCGCAACTACGAGCAAAGCCGGTTTCTTGCGCCGGAGCGCCGCAAGGGCAGCACAACCCGCGAATACGACCCTGTCAGCGTAAAACGGGTGGGCAACCTCCGCCGTTTTCTGTCCTACGGCTTTTCAATGGAAGAGGTTCGGGCGCTCTTCTCGTACACTGAGCCGGAGCAGTTCATGGCCGCGTTTGAGGGGCGCATCGCCGACACCAAGGAGCAGATCATCCGGCAGATGCTGCTCGTGGAGGCGATGGAGCGGCGCATTGTCGACCTTCAGCTCATCGGCGCCCTGCTTGACCGCTGCCGCATTGAGACCTGCCCGAAAACCCTGTTTCTCGTGACCCGCCGGGGCGAAGAGCTGCTACGCAGCCCCGCCGTGACCGAGTGGACGGCGCTTTTGCCCTTTGTCGGAGACGGCAGGTGCGGAGAATTTGCGGCGGGCGCGCGTATCGGGCGGGGCTATTCCATCTCAGCCGACGCTGCCGGCGAGCTCGGGCTTTCCGCCGAGCCGCCCGTACACGTCTATGAGGAGACGCCCTGTGCCCACACCGTCGTATGGGAGCAGTCCCCCCAGCCGCCCGAAGCGGGGCTGGCGGCAGCGCTTTTGCACATCGGGCATCAGGGACTGCGGCCCCGCGGCGAGTGGTTTGGCCGCTGCCTCATGGTCTCACAGGAGGCGCTCGGGGTCAAGCAGCCGACGCCGGGCGGACTCTACTACGAATTTTGGATACCTGTGATAAATAAGTGACCGAATTTTCATGCAAAATGTCCTGTCATCCGGCACTTGAATCTCAAGCGGTTTGAGCTGATACACTTAATCCGTCGGGGCGCGCCCCGGCGGATTTTTTTATTTTGTCCATCACATGTCAAAAAAGGAGGAAGCGATGAAAAAAACACTTGCGGTCCTGCTTGCGCTGACCATGCTGCTCGGCGGCTGCGCGAGCACCGCCACGGGCGGGAAAGAGGTGTCGGGCGAATTTTCCGGCACCGCGAAGGGGTTTGGCGGCGACGTGACCGTCACCCTCAAGCTTGAAAGCGGAAAGCTCTCCGACGTCGTCATCGAGGGCGGCGGCGAGACCGGGACGGTCGGCGGCCGCGCCATGGAGCTGATGGCGGCCGGCATGAAGTCCGGCAACACGGTCGAGGTCGACAGGATCTCAGGCGCGACCATTACGAGCGACGCCGTGCTTGCGGCCGCCGCCGACGCGCTTTCGGCCAGCGGCGCCACCCTCACCCCCGAGGAGACTGCCGTCACGCAGGCCATGACTCCCGGCACCTACTATGGCGAAGAGTACGGCAAATGGAAAGCCGGCACCATTGAGGGCGAGCGCTTTGGCTCCCCCGCCGTCATCGGGCCCACAAAGGTCGCCGTCACGGTCGACGAGACGTCGATTCTCAAAGTCGAAGTGCTCTCCTGCGACGACACGCCCGGCTTTATCGAGCCCTGCATCGAGCGCATTCCGGCCGCTGTCGTCGGGCGGCAGTCGATCGCCGTCGACAGCGTCACCGGCTGCACCCTGACAAGCCAGGCCATTCTCTCCGGCGTCTCCCAAGCGCTGACGCAGGCCGGCGCCAATCTGGCCGGCTTCTCCAAGGCCACCCCTAAGACCCAGGGCGCCGAAACTTACGACTGCGACCTCGTCGTGGTCGGCGGCGGCGGCAGCGGCACCACGGCCGCCCTGACCGCGCAGGAGGCCGGGCTTTCGGTCGTCGTCCTCGAAAAGACCGGCAAGGTCGGCGGCGAGAGCACCTGCTCCACCGGCATGCTCACGCTCGGCTCGAAGCATCTTCAGGAGCAGACCGGCGTCGAGCCCACACCGCTCTATGAGGTTTTCAACGAGATGATGGAGTGGGCCAGCTGGCGGGCCGACGCCTCGGTCGTCATGTCCTTCCTGAAAAACAATGGCGAGACGGCCGACTTCCTGCAGTCGAAGTGGAGCCAGACCGACAATCCCGGCTTTACCCGCATGGCCGCCCCCAAGAACGGCATGGACACCGGCAAGGGCGTCGCCAAGTACACGGTGCTCTATGAAGACTTCATCATTCCGAACGGCGGCAAGCTGCTGCTCGAGACGACGGCCTATGAATTAATTCAGGACGACACGGGCGCCGTTGTCGGCGTCAAGGCCCGCAGGCAGGACGGCACCGAGGTGGTTGTCAACGCCAAAGCGACGCTGCTCTCAACCGGCGGCTTTGGCGGCAACCCCGAAATGCTGAGGCAGTACCTGCACAACGACAACTTCTATCTCTACGGCCTCTCGACCAACACCGGCGACGGCCTGCGCATGGCTCTGACGGCAGGCGCCGCCCTGACTAACGAGATTGCGCCGCACCTCGCCGAATTTTGCTCCAACCCCGTCGTCGACTTCTACGCCGGCTACATGAAGTTCATCAACTACACAGGCCTCCTGCAGCTCGGCCCGAACGGAACCCGCTTCTACAACGAGGAGATGGGCGCTTCCGACCCGCTGGCCAAGGGCGCTTCCGCCCTCTATACCGTCGGGTATGCCTACGCCGTCTTTACTGGGGCCGACCTTGACAAACTCGAAGCCGAGGGCTGCGCCGGACTGCTGTCCGAGCAGACCCGCAGCGAGATGAACAACTACCGCCCCCGCGCCTGCGTGCCCTTCTACACCATCAAGGACGAGATGCAGGCCGCCATCGACGCGGGCGAGGGCTGGAAGGCCGACTCGCTTGAAGAACTCGGCGCGATGATCGGCTTTGACCCCGCGGTCTACGGGCCAGCCATCGAAGAGTATCTCGCCATGGCGGAGGCCGGCGAGGACACCCTCTTTGGCAAGCGGGCAGACATGCTCTATTCGCTTGACGAGGGCCCCTACTACGCCGTTCGCATCTGCCCCGCTCTCGACGGCACCTTAAACGGCATCAAGGTCAACGCCAACATGCAGGCCGTCGATGAGGACTACACCCCCATCCCCGGCCTCTACATGGGCGGCTACGATGCCGGCGGCCTCTGGGCATTCCCCTACTACCAGACCGAGCACACCAACGCCCTCACGCAGGGGTATTCCGTCACCTCCGGCCGCATTGCGGCCAAGCACATCGCCGAGACACTCGGAAAGTAAGTTGTTTGATGAAAAGGCCCGGGCGCTTGCCCGGGCCTTTATTCTGTGCGGATGCTCCGCTTTTTGTTTGAAAGTCTGATGTCAGGCGCCGGTATCTCTCTGAGCTTGGCCTCGATGCCCGCCGCCGCCAGCGCCGTCTCCACGCGGTCAAGCCCACCCGGCGCAAAGCAGGAAATGACAAGCTCGCCGGCGCTCGTCGCCGCGTCGTAATACAAGAGCGCCTCAATTTCGCCGAGCGTTTCGTCAAGGACGGCCATGCTCAGTGAGTCCCCGCCGAGTCTCCCCTCGACCCTGCCAAGCCGCGGAAAAGCGCCGCCGCAGGCGCAGGGGGTCGTAATGAGCCGGGCGATGTCGCCGGTGCGGTAGCGGATGAGGGGCATGGCTCTGTCACGCAGCGTAGTCAGCACGACCTCCCCCGCCTCCCCGTCCGGTATGGGCAGCAGGGTCTTGGGGTCGATAATCTCCACCAAAAACTCGTCGTCCCGCATGTGCATGCCGTCGCGGCAGCGGCAGTCGACGGCGAGGCCAAAGCCGGTCTCGGTCATGCCGTAGTGGGCGTAGACCGTGCAGCCCCAGACCCGCTCGATGAGCCGCACAAAGCTCTTTGGGATGTAGTCGGCGCTCAGCAGCACCGCCCTTGGGGAGAGCTGCGGAGCCGCAAGGCAGAGGGTGCGGGCAAAGCCCGGCTGGGCCACGACGCAGGCGGCCCCCCGCGCCGCCTCTATTGCCTCGTTGATGTCGTCAAAGTCCCACAGCGACCGGCAGGATACGCCGAGCTTTTCAAGCCCCCGCCGCAGGAGGTCGGCGATTGAATCGGGGCCTTCCCGCATGAAGACGCAGACCGTCTCGCCCTCTGACACCAGCCCCGACATGCCGGCGGCAAAAAAGTCCACGGTCGCCTCAAGGTCGGCCCCAGACAGGAAGACGCGCTTGCCGAGCCTTGTGCCCGAGGTCTGCAGCGTGACGACGCGGGGAATTTCGACAGGGGAAACGGCAAGAAAGCCCTGCGGGTCCCTGGCAAGGTCGGCCGCCGTCGTGAAGGGAATGCGGCTCCACACGGCGGGGTCGGGCGAAATGTCACGTCCGGCAAGGGATGTGCCGTAGTATTTGCCGCACTTTCGCGCCCGAAGGGCCGACTTCACGGCAAGAGCGAGCTGTGTCTCTCTGTTCGCTCCCAAATGGGCGGCGCAGGCGGTGTAGACGGGTGAAATGTCGGCCCTCTTTTTTGCGACGAGGAGATAATAACCTGTAACAGCCCGTTTCATCATCCCCATGTCGGCCCCGTAAAAAGGGCAGTCCCCGCCCTCACCCTCGAAGAGGAGGCGGGCGTAGTATTCGCGAAGGGCCGGCGTGTGGTCCTCGAAGAGGACGATTTCAAGACCCGCCGCCCGGATGAGAGCCTCAATTGTCTCCCGCTCCCGCAGGTGCAGGCCGCCCGTTTCAAGCCCCTCTTTTTTGGCGTAGAGGTCAGTGAGAATTACGCTGCCGCCCCACCGCAGCACCCGCGCCGCTTCGGCTATGGCTTTCCCGGCGTCCGGCAGGAGGGAGAGCACGCACTCGGCCAAAAGCCCGTCGGCGTACTCACCCCCAAAGGGCAGGGCGCAGGCGTCCCCTGTGACAAAGCGGGCGGCGGGACAGGCTGCCGTCGCGGCCGACACCGCGTCTATGTCCACATCAACCCCGACGGCGTCGTACCCGAGCTCCGTCAAGAGCCCCGCCGTGGCGCCGGCTCCGCAGCCGACGTCGACGACGTGGCCGGCGGGGCGGATGGCGGCCGCCGCAAGCCCTCTTTGGGTGAGCGTCAGCCCGCCCGGGCGGCGGGTGCAGGGCGTGCGGTCAGCCATTGCCGCCACCGATGTAGTGGGCGCAAAACGGCACCAGCCGCTCCCCGTCGCAGACGTGCAGGCTGCACCGGCGAAGCCGCTCGAGGTCGAGGTTCCACCTGTCCTGAAAGGCCATGGCCGTCACTGTAAAGCCGTGGGACTTGATACGCTGTGCAAACTCGTCGAGGCCCATGGACTCCCCTTGCTCGCCGCAGGCACAGGTCTTTTCGCCGCCGGCGCCGGACTGCGGCGCCTCGTCGCGCCTCAGCCACCGGCGGGCGACAAACTCGCGGTTTTGCTCGGCCGTCGCCACCCCGCAGCAGCAGTCCCCCTGCGCCCGGTGGAGGGGGTAGAGCGTGCCATCCTCGCGCACGATGTAGTCGCCGTGGAAGCCGCAGAGCGGATGGTCGCACCGCGAGGGCAGCAGCGTGTCAGCCGGCACCAGCCCGCAGCTCTGCTCATAGACCGCGTCGATGAGCGCGTCCAGCGTGAAGCGGTCGGCGTCTTCCGGGACTTTGGGCGCGCGGCCGAAGTAGCTGACCGGCTGGAAGTGCACGCCGCGCACCGCGGGCGAGCGGTTTGCGGCAAACCGCAGGATGTCGCCGATGTTGTCCGTGTTGACGCCGGGCACGAGCATGGGCACCAGCGTGACCCCGATGTGGTATTTGTCGCACACTTCAATCGCCCGCTTTTTAATATCAAAGAGCGGGCGGCCGCGCAGCGCCTCGTAGATTTTGTCCTTTGTGCCGTCAAACTGCATGAAGACAAAGGAGAGCCCGGCCGCGGCGAGGGCCCCCACATAGGCCTCGTCCTTTGCAAGCCTTATGCCGTTTGTGTTGAGCTGCACATAGCGGATGCCGGCTGCGTGCGCCGCCGCCACAATTTCCGGCAGGTCGTCCCGCAGGGTCGGCTCTCCGCCCGAGAGCTGCACGAGTCCACCGCCCTTTGAGGCGATGAAGGCGAGGTCCTTTTTGACGTCTTCGATGTCCCTGTCCGCGCCCTCCGCCTCCCCTTGCGCAAAGCAGAAGGGGCAGCCGAGGTCGCACCGCTTGGTCACCTCGAGCAGCACGCAGCAGGTGCCCTGCCGGTGTTCGGGGCAGATGCCGCAGGCGGAGGGGCAGTTCTCGTTTTCGCCCGACTTTATTTCGGGCTCTGCGCCCCGCCACTTGGCAATATTGACTTTGCCGCTCCAAATCAGAGTGGAAAAGCTGCCGCACTGGGGGCAGGTCTTCTCTAAATAAATTTTATCGCCCCGGCGCACATGCCGGGCCTGGGTGCGCCGCATGCAGACGGGGCAGACACTGTAAGTGCGGCGCACAACCTCTGTTTTCAGGCGGGCTAAAACCCTCTTTGTCCGCTTCACTTGTCCTCCAACTCCTGCTCCACCTCGGCCATGCGCCCTCTGGCGATGTCCTCCGGAATCAGCACCTGCCCGCACTTCGGGCAGCACAAAAATGTGTGGTGGAAGACAGTCCCCACATAGGAGAACTCCACCTGCTTGGGAATGAGTTTCAGGTTACAGAGGCCGCAGTACAGGTCACTCTCCATGCGCTTCATCCCCCTTGATGTTCATGCGGTGGCTGTAGGCCGAAAGCACGAGGTAGCCGTCCCCCTCCGGCCGGTACTTGACCCAGTGGGTGCGGTATCCGATGCGCAGGTGCCCCGAAAAAGTCCCGTCGGCCCGGTTTTCGATTTTTTGGCCGGTCGCCTCGCAGTGGGCGACGACGGCCGCGATGTCGTTCTCCAGCGTGTAGTCGGCGTCGAGGGCCTTCTTGATTTCGTCCGGGATCATGAGTTTAACAGACGGTATTTCGGGCGGCGTCTTCTCTGCGCCAAAGCGTCTTTCCATCGTGCGTCTCAGCTCCTCTCTGTTTTGCCGTCTGGCCGTCCAGGTGGGCGGGGTGCGGTCTGTGGGGTTTAAGCCAAAGAGCAGGTCGAGCAGGTGGACGGCCGGCTTTGCGCCTTTCGCAAAAATGTCCCGGCAGTTGGTGCAGTAGGTGACGTAGGGCAGGGGTGACAGGCCGGTGCGCTCCCCCACGACCGCCTTCGTCATGGCGGGGTTCGCGATGGCGAGCTGCCCGCCGTAGCTGCAGCAGGCGGCCTCGCCCCCCGCCGTTTTGAGCTCCTCGAAGAGGACGCCGGATTCTTTTAACAGTGTGCGCACACGCGCCTGAAGGGCGGGCTCTTCTCGAGAGGCGCAGGGGTCAAAGAGGGCAAACGTTTCGCCGCCGGTTTTGACTGGTTCGAGATAGTCGTATGCGAACTCGGTCCTGACCTCGGGCGCATACTCCGTGAAAGTTTTTTTGCAGGTGGGACAGGCGAGAATAACCGTAGGTCCCCCGAGGGCCTTCAAAGCCGCCTTTAAGGCCGCCATTTTCCTGTCCTGCAATTCTCTGTCCCCAGACCAGACGGCCGGCACCCCGCAGCAGCCGAGCATGACGCCGGCATGGGGCAGCTTTTTCAGCAGGGCCTCATAGGTCTTTGTGACATACCGGAGGTCGGAGGCGCCGAGCTGGCAGCCGGGGAAAAAGAGGTGGGTGCAGGTCGCACTGCCCTCCGGGACGCCCACAAAGGCGGCAGGTCCCTCCGCATGGGCCATGTCCTCGAGCCAGAAGGCCGAAAAGACATGCGGCATGTCCCCTTTTTGTACCATTTCGCGCCTGCTTTCGAGCAAAAACCGCTGCATGTCGACCCCCATGGGGCAGGCCGCGGCGCACATGCCGCACTGCTCGCAGCTTGCGATGAGCCTCGTCGCGATGCGGTTTGAGAAGATGGCGCCGGGGTTTACGGTGCCGTCGACCTCGTCGACAATGCGGCGGGGGGGCTTTTTGTAAAAGGTCATGAGGTCGCACCGGCGGATGCAGGCGTCGCAGTCACACCTGAGACACCGGGCGGCCTCAGCCGCAAGCTCCTCTGCCGTGTAAAGCTCGCCTGCGGGGACGACGGGCGGCACGGGTTCAAGCCCTGTCGTGTCGACATAGAGCCTTGTCGGGTTTCGGGGCCCGATGGGCTCGAATTTGCCGGTGCGCAGCAGGCTGTCAATGGTGGCGGCGGCCCTGACCCCGTGGACGATGGCCTCGGTCACGCCCTGCCCCAAAAGGCCGCCGCCCAGGACCGTGCGGCGGGCCTCATCTGTGAGGATGAGCTCGCTCTCAGCCGCGCCAAGCCCGAAGTCGGGGCCGTTTTGGCCTGTCGCAATATAATAGGCGTCTGCCGGAATTTCGGCGAGGCTTTTAATTTCGCGCATAAATTCAAACGCGCAGTCCTCGCTTTGGAACTGGAGGTCGAGCTCGGCTTTTACAAGCTCCGGCGGCAGCAGGTCAAGGGCCCTGCCGCCGGGGGCGGGCCCTTTTTCATAGAGCGTGACCGCGTATTTTTTCTGACACAGCCGCAGGGCGCAGGCAAGGCCCGAAAGGCCGCCGCCCACGACGGCCACCCGCTCGGACTTGCCCGGCATGTTGTAGCCGCTCGGCTTTTTGGCCTTGGCAAGGGCCACCATCGACCGCTCGACAAGGTCCATTTGCAGCGCCCCGCCGAAATTTACCCGCGCACAAGCCCCTTTGCAGGGGGCGGGGCAGAGGGCCGCCACGATGCCCGGGAAGACGACGACGTCGCGATAGATACGGTAGGCGGCGTCAACCCTGCCCCGCTGCAGCCTTGCCATGAAGTCCCGCATGTCGAGCGCGAAGGGGCAGAGGGCGGTGCAAAACGGCTCCTCCCCCTGTACGCAGCCCAAAATCTCTTTTTTCATCCGCTCCATCTTACTGACGATACGCTTTCAAATATTCGGCCACCGACCGGCTCATCTCCTTGGAGAAGTCCGAGTTGTACTTTCTCTCACAAAAAGCGCGGCACCAGTCCTCAAAGGGCGTCCCCTCGGTCTCGTGGGCCAGCATCCCCCGCAGCTCGGAGCCCGCCATGCGGCGGTAGGCGTTTTCGTGGACGATGTGGGACAGCTCGCAGCGCTGGGGCTTTTTGCGGCCGAGCTGCTGCGCCATGGGATATCCGAAAATGAGCATGGCGGCCGGAAACACGTATTCGGGCAGCTTTAAAAGTTCCCGATGTTCCTCGCACTGCTCCATGATATCCCCGATATAGCAGGAGCCAACGCCAAGGCTCCACGCCGCCGTCACGGCGTTTTGCGCCGCGATGCAGGCGTCGACAACCGCGAGCACAAAATCGCCCGCGCCCGGCTTTCTGGGGGTGCAGCCGCCCTCGAGGTAGACGTCGTACCACTTTTGCGCGTCGGCGCAGAAGATGAGCACCATGGGGGCCTTCGCAATAAAGGGCTGGTTGTCGCAGGTGACGGCAAGGCGGTCTTTCAGCTGCTGGTCCATGATGTCGAGAATCGTGTAAAGCTGCTGATTGCCCGCCGTCGGCGCCTGCGCCGCGGCCAGGAGAATTTCGCGCTTTACGTCCTGCGGGATTTCCCTGTCCTCAAATACGCGCACGGATTTTCTTGTGTGAAGGTTTTGTATGACCTCGTTCATCGGATCTCCTCTTTGTTTTTGCAAGGGCCGGGCCCTTCGGCCCGGCCCTTTGTCGTCAGTTATTCGGCTTGCAGCGGGCCGCCGGCGGCGCCGACCGGATTTGCCACGATGTTGTCGATCTCGTCATAGAAGTCGGTGCCAAAGAAGTAGGGCGCCGGGGTCAGCTCCTCGCCGCGGGCGAGGGCGTCAAGCCCGGCCTTGATTTTGGCGGGCAGCGCCGGAATTTCGAAAATGCGCACGCCGCAGGCGTTCTTGATGGCGTTTAAGACCGCGACATGGCCGCTCGACTGGAAGAGCTCGGAGCACCCTGACGAGCCGTAGGGGGCGCGCGAGCGCGGGTTTTCAAGGTAAATTAAATTGAAGTCGTCCGGGATGTCCTGAATTTGCGGGACGCCGGCGCCCGCCATGTTGGCGTGCTTTTTGACGTCGTGATAGTCCTCCGACAGCGCGTAGCCGATGGAGTGGGAGAGGCCGCCGTAGGCCTGCCCGTCGACCGAGGCCTTGTTTCCGATGACGCCGACGTCTGCCACTGAGGTGTAGGCCACGACCGTCGCCTTGCCGGTCGCGACGTCGACCTCGACCTCGCTGAGGAACATCGCGTACATATAAGTCGGAATGGGGTCGCCGACGCCGGTGTCGGGGCTGTACTCGACGAGCTCGGGGAAGTTCTGGGTGTTGGAGTACCGGCCCTCAAAGGTGGTGGGAAGGCCCGCCGCCACCATCTCGCCGTAGGTGCGGTAGCTGCCGTCCTCTTTGCGCATGGCGGCGAGCATCTCGGCCGCCACCTGCAAAATGGCGTAGCCGTTCATCATGTGGGAGCGGCTGCCGCCCGCGATGCCGCTGTCGGGCGAGAGCTTGGAGTCGTTGATGGGCTTGACGTTGATTTTTTCGGGGGTCAGTTCGAGCGGCTTTAAGGCCTCGAGCGTGAACATGACGGTGCCGACGTCGCCCCCCTGCCCGATGTCCTCCCAGGTGTTGTAGACCGTGACCGTGCCGTCCGGGTTGAGGTCGATCTTGGAGCCGGCGCTGTCGTGCTTGCCGCCGGTGCAGTTGTAGGAGCCAAACGCCACGCCGACGCCGTGCGGCTTTTCGGGGGTGCTGCGCTGCGCTGCGCTCTTTTTCATGGCCTCGTAGTAAGGCCTTGCCGTGTCCATGATCTCCTCCATCGGATATTCGCGGTAGGGGTAGCTGTTGGGGGTCGTGTCGCCCGGGCGGGCGATGTTGAGGTAGCGGAACTCGAAGGGGTCGATGCCGGCCTTTTCGGCCAGCATGTCCATGATGGCCTCGGAGGCCGTCGTAATCTGCGGCGCGCCGAAGCCGCGGTAGGCGACGCCGTAGTTGTGGTTGGTGTTGGCCATGCGGGCAAGGCCCATGACGTTCGGAATGCTGTAGGGCCAGCCCATGTAGCGGATGAAGCGGGTGATGAGCCCCTCACCGCCGTCGGAGTAGGCGCCGTGGTCGACGGCCGTGTCGTATTCAAGGGCCGTGAGCTTGCCCTTTTCGTCGCAGGAGAGCCTTGCGTTTGTATAGCAGGCGCACCGCTTGCCGCTGAAATGCTGGAACTCCTCCCACGACATGGAGAGCGAGACCGGTTTGCCCGTGACCTGGGCCGCGACGGCCGTCGCCGCGAATGACGGGGCCGCCGTCGACCAGCCGAAGCTGCCGCCCGTCGTATTCATGATGATGCGCACGTTCTCCTTAGGCAGCCCGGCGACCTGCGCGACGGCACCCCTGGCCGAGTAGACGGCCTGCGCCTTGCACTGGACGGTCAGCATGCCGTCGTCGTCAAAATAGGCCTGGCAGATGTCGCCCTCGAGCGAAAGATGCGGCTCGCGGGAGGCGTAGAAGCTGCCCTCGGCCGAGTAGGCCGAAGTCTCAATGAGCTCCGGCACATCCTCGAAATCGCCCTTGAGCACCGGCTGGCGGATGAAGACGTTTGGGGTGTCCTCGTGCACCCGCATGGCGTCCGGCATGCTGGCCTCAAGGAAGGTCAGGTACTCGGGCAGCTGTTCGAGTTCCACCTCGACCGCGGCGGCAGCAGCCCTCGCGTGGGCCCTGGTGTCGGCCGCGACGAGGCCGACAATGTCGCCGTAGCGGAAAATTTTCTCGTCGCAGAAAATCGGGTGGCTGGGGTCGACGACCGTGCTGCGCTTGTGGTTGTTGAAAGCCGGCAGCCGGTTGACCCCCTTGACGTCCTTTGCCGTGATGACCGCGACGACCCCCTCCATTTTCTCGGCCTTGGAGGTGTGGATGCCGAGAATCCGGGCGTGGTGGGCTTTTTTCGGCTGAATGATGGCGAGGTGCAGCGTGCCGGGCGGCATATGCTCGGCGACGTCGTCGCCGTACTCGGCAAGGCCGCAGACCTTGGCGACAGCGGTGGGGCGCGGAACCGGCGAGCCGTAGTAGGCGCCGTTTTCGGGGTTTTTATACCTGATGTCGGCCATCGTGGCCTCGCCCCGGACGACTTTCGCCGCGTCCATGACGGCGTCGACCAAGGGCTTGTACCCCGTGCAGCGGCAGATGTTGCGGTGCTTTTGGAACCACTCGCGCACCTGCGCCCTTGTCGGGTTGTTGTTTTGTTGCAGCAGCGCGTAGGCTGACACGATAAAGCCGGGCGAGCAAAAGCCGCACTGGGCCGAGCCGTGGGTGATCCAGGCCTGTTGGAGCGGATGGAGGCAGGCGGGCGTGCCGACGCCCTCAATCGTGATGACCTCGCTGTAGTCCTCAACCGTCTTGATGCGGCGGGTGCAGGAGCGGATGACCTCGCCGTTTAAAATGACTGAGCAGGCGCCGCAGACGCCGGTCCCGCAGCCGACCTTGACGCCCGTGAGCCCTTCCCGGCGCAGGACGTCGGCAAGCGAGTCCTTTTCGGGGTCGCAGGTGAGCATCCGGTCGGCGCCATTGATGTTGAGCCAAAGTTTACGCAGTTTCATTTGCTGCCTCCTGTTTTATATGCTGCCGCATATTTTGTCCGTCAGCCTTCGGGCAGCTGCCCCGACTCGGTCAGCAGCCGTTTGGCCTCAAAATAGGTCTTTTCAATGATGGCGGGACACCGCACCGCCTTGAGGGAGGGGTCGGCCCCGATGACGTCGGCGCAGGCGATGCCGCCGTACGCCCCCGTCATCTCGTCTTCAAACCACTCAGTGAGCCTCGGAATGAGCTCGGTTTTGGCCGTCTCCTTATCAAAGAGATTCAGCATCACGGCAGCCCCGGCCAGTGTGCCGCAGAGCAGCCCGCTGTAGAGCCCGAGGCAGAGGCCGCCGGCAGCTTCGACAAGCCGCTCGTTTTCCTCCCCCTTGAGCCAGAGACCCATGGCCACCAGAATCTGCGCGCAGCAGAGCTTTTGCGCCCGAAGGGCCGCAATCATCTCCCGGTCGTCCATTCCGTTCCCCCCTCTGCCGCGGCATGGCCGCAGCTTGTCAGGATATAGAAAAGTATACCATATGGGGCATGCCCCGTCAATGACGGGGGACGCCTCGAAAAAGGGCGCCGGGGGCAAAAATCTCCCCCCGCGCCCAGTTCATTTTTATGTAAAAGGTTCCTTGATATTCAGCGATTCAGCTGATGAGCCCGCGGGCGCGCCAGTCGGCAATCGTATCCGCGTCAAAACCGAGCTCGCCCAAAATGTCGTCGTTGTCGCCGCCCGGCAGGCTCGGGCCCTTTTCGGGGCGGCACTTAAAGTCGCTCATTTTGATGGGGTTATTGGTGATGGTCATTTGATTGCCGTCGGCCAGCGGCACCTCAATGAACATTTCGCGGGCCACCCGGATGTGCTCATCGTTGTAGACCTGCTCGAAGTTGTTGACCGGCGCGCAGGGCAGGAGCGGCGACTTGGCGGCGACAATCTCGGCCACCGTCTTGTCGGCGGCCCACCCCTCAATGATTTTGCGCAGCTCCTCGCGGTGCTCAATGCGGGTCTCGCCTTTGGCAAAGCGGGGGTCGTCCGCAAGTTCCGGCATCTCAATGACCTCTTCGCAGAACATCTTCCAGGTGCGGGCGTCGGCAAAGACGAAGTAGCCGTCCTTGGCCTTATAGGCCTCATAGGGGCAGGCGTCGTTGAACCGGCTGCCGTCCCGCATCGGGATTTTGCGGTCAATGAGGTAGCCCGGGGACTGGGCGAGCTGGCTTGCGACCGACGCCTCGACCAGCGAGGTGTCAATGCGCTGGGCGATGCCGGTCGTCAGCCGCCCGTAGAGCGAGAGCAGGATGCCGATTGTGGCGTTTTGGGCCGTCATGACGTCGGCCATTGCGGGGCCCGGCAGCAGCGGGATGGTGTCCTTGGTGCCGGTGATCTGCATGACCCCGCCCATGGCCTGGGCCGCAAGGTCGTAGGCCGGGCGGTGGGCGTAAGGCCCCGTCTGCCCATAGCCCGAGACTGAACAATAGATCAGGTTTGGATTTAGTTTTTTACAATCCGCCACGCCAAAGCCCAGCCGGTCCATGACGCCGGGCCGGTTGTTTTCAAGCAGCACGTCGGCCGTCTCGATGAGCTTTGCGAAGGCCGTTTTACCCTCTTCCGACTTCAAATCTATCGCAAACGACTTCTTGCCGCGGTTGCAGTTGGTGAAGTAGCCGGCAAACTGGCCCACTTTGGGGGGCCTTGACCGGCTTGGGTCTCCGCCGACCGGCTCAATTTTAATGACCTCGGCCCCCATGTCGGCCAGGTATGCGCCGCAGAGCGGCCCCGCAATCGCCCTTGTGAAGTCGAGCACCCGGATTCCCTCAAGCACCGGCAGTTTCTTTTCCATACCACAACATCCCTCTCCCATTTTGTTGTTTTCAATATACCACGTCGGGGGGACACTTTTCAAGGCGCAAAGCCTATTTGGGCTCAATGCGCACCCAAATCAAAATGTAGTAGCGGGGGCGCCGGCCGGCGTTTTCAATGAAGAGCAGCCGGCAGCCGGTGCAGCTGGCGTATACATGGCCCCGCTCCTCCACATACCGGTGCAGGTGCGCAAGGTCTGCGGGGCCGATGGACAGGATGTCCTCTACCGCGATACAGGTGCGCACAAAGTGGCCGCCGGGCTGGAAAAACGCATCGTCCGGCAGCGGCAGCTTGAACTCGTCGACATAGTGGCACAGCGCCCCCGCCCCGACCTGAAGCGCATAGGGGCCCTCCCTGCGGTCTCTGAGCTCCGCGAGCGGAATGGTGGCCGAGACGTATGTAAAGGGCAGATGGGCAGTCCAGCGCGCGAGCAGCTTTCCGCGGCCCGCCCGAAGTCCCCCGGCCCGGCTGAGTGCCCCTATGGCCCAGGTCGCCGGGCCGTCAAACTCCTCGACGCCGTTTAAAATGCGCACACCGCAGCTCGCGTAAACTCTGGTCTCCTGCATGCGCTTGATTTCGAGCTGGAGCAGCGCCAACTCTCGCGCCAGTTTTTCCTGCCGCGCGTCGAGCATGCCGAGGTACTCGCGAAGTGTCGCGTGCTTGAAAAAATCGCGGGTCTGGGACAGCGGCAGGTCGTAGCTGCGCAGCTCGCGGGCGAGCAGCACGGTCAGGGCGTCGTCCACAGAATAATCATAATATCCGTTGTCCCGCACCGCGGGGTGCAGCAGTCCCATTTCCCTGTAATGCCGCACGGTTTCGGCCGTTACGCCGATGCCGTCGGCCAGCGCGTGAATTGTCGCCATCATATTTTCACCCCTTGACACTGTTGTAGCCCCAGAGTTTAGCATATCATCAATGGGAGAAGTTGACAACCTCCCAAAACGTACGAAAAGGAGAATCGGTATGAAGTGCAGACCCCTTTTGGCATGCCTTTTGGCGCTCGCCCTCGTCTTTGGAGCTTCCGGCTGCGCGACGCAGACCGCGGCCCCTGAGGAGCCGGCCACCGGCATGGCGCCCGGCGCCTACTACGGCGTGGGCGAAGGCCGTAACGGCGCCATCGTGCTCAAAGTGACGCTCGGGGCCGACAAAATCGAGGCCGTTGAAGTCGTCACTGAGGACGAGACCCACAACACCGGTTCGGTGCCGGTGGCGCTCTACCCTGAGCTCATCGTCCAAAACCAGTCGCTTGCCCTCGACATCGTCAGCGGCGCCACCATCACAAGCGCCGCCATGCTGACTGCCGTGCGCGACTGCATCACCCAGGCGGGCGGAGACCCCGCGACCTTCTCGGGCGCCGTCGCCTCCGAAGTGCCGCATGAGGACACCACGGCCGACATTGTCGTCGTCGGGGCCGGCGGCGCCGGCATGACGGCGGCCGTCAAGGCGGCCGGAGCCGGCAAAAAAGTCATCCTGCTCGAGAAGCTCGATGTCGTCGGCGGCACCTCCAACTACTCCATTGAGGGCTTTGGCGCCGTCGGGGACAAGACCCATCTGGCGCTCGGCAGCGACACGACCGCGCAGGCTTTGGCCGCGTCGCTGACCACCGGCAACCCGAAGGGCACTGCCGAGGGCTTTGAGGCGCTGGCGGGCGGCAACGGCAAAGCCGCCGACTGGCTGCGCAGCATCGGCGCCATGCTGACGGTGGCCGGCGGGCAGACTGCGCTCGCCACCTCCCGCGAGGTCGGGGAATTGGGTGTCACCATCATTTCGGCCCTGAAAGCCGAGTGCGAGAAGGCCGGCGTTGACGTGCGCACCGGCAGTAAAGCCACTGAGCTTGTCATGAAGGACGGGGCGGCGGCCGGCGTCAAGGTCTCGACCGACGGGGGCGACTACACCATTTCGGCCGGGGCCGTCATCCTGACGACCGGCGGGTTTGCCGCCAACAACGAGATGGTCTCCTCATACAACGCGGCCCTCAAGGGCTACGGCAGCTCCTGCACGGTCGGCGCGACGGGCGACGGCCACCTGATGGCGCAGGCCGCGGGCGCCGAGCTGCGCGACATGGACTACATCCGCGTCAATTTCACTTACACGACCAAGGGCAACGGGTACTACTATTACATGGGCAGCCTCTTTAACACCGGCGCCATTTTTGTCAATGACATGGGGCAGCGGTTTGTCAATGACCAGGGCGCCTACGGCGTCGGCCCCAAAGTTGTTGAGCAGGGCGGCAGCGGCTGGGCCATCTTCGACAACTCCATTGCGCAGGCCGTCGGCGACGTGCGCCACTACGGCGACCTCGGCCTCTATGTCAGCGCCGACACGATTGAGGAGCTGGCCGGAAAAATCAGCGTGGACGCAGCAAATCTTGCGGCGACAATTGAGCAGTACAAGGGCTACGTCGCCGCCGGCAAGGACGAGGCCTTCGGGCGCGCCATGCTCAACATGACCTTTGACGAGGCCCCCTTCTATGCCTGCCGCATGACCTGCCGCGTGCAGGGCACCTTCGGCGGCATTGCGACAAATGTCAAAGCCGAAGTGCTGACTGCCGAGGGCGCCGCCATTCCCGGCCTCTACGCAGCAGGCGAGTGCACAAGCGAGGGCACCTGGGGCGCCAACCCAGCCGCCGTCAACATCGTCTTCGGCACCATTGCGGCCGAAAACGCGGTAGCCTATCTCGGGTAATCCCGCAATTCCAAAAGCAGAAGGTCCGCGCCCAAAGGCGCGGACCTTTTTCGCAGACCTTTTTTATGAGTAAAAATACACGAAATAACGCTATGTCAATATTTTCCGAAACTGCCTTCGGTCAGGGTGATGACCGGCCTCGATACGGCTTTTGCCCCGTCCCTCTCCCCTGTCTTTTGCCTGTCCGGGGAGAGCGCTCCGGGTTTGCGCGGGGTCTGCCCCTCTGCGGGCGCTGCGCTTCCGGCCTGCAGCTTATAGATGCCGACCCGCTCTTTCAGGCTTGCGGCCTGACTCGACAGCTCCTCGCTCGCCGCGGCCGATTCCTGCGAGGCCGCCGCGTTGTTTTGCACGACCTGAGACACCTGCAAAATTCCCTGATTGATTTGCTCTAAGGCCGCTGCCTGCTCATTCGACGCCGTGGCAATGGAGCTGACAAGCTCGCCTGCCTGCTGGATTCCGGCCATGATTTTGCCCAGCGCCGCCGCCGTCTCGTTTGCGATTTTGGTCCCCGCTTCCACTTTTTTAGACGAATTTTCGATCAGGTCTGTGGTCTCCTTGGCCGCTTTTGCGGATTGTCCCGCAAGACTTCTGACCTCCTCGGCCACAACGGCGAAGCCCCTGCCGTACTGCCCGGCTCTGGCGGCCTCCACCGCAGCGTTGAGCGCCAAAATGTTTGTCTGGAACGCGATGTCCTCAATGACTTTGATGACCTTGCCGATATCGGCCGAGGAGACATTGATCTCGTTCATGGCCCGGAGCATTTCGGTCATCTGTGTGTTGCCGGCCTGGGCGTCATTTTGAATGTTTCCGGCCAGGTCGTTGGTTTTTTGCGCGTTCTGGGCATTTGTCGCCGTCTGGGAAGTGATTTGCTCCAAAGACGCCGTCAGCTCCTCGACAGAGCTTGACTGCTCGGTCGCCCCCTGAGAAAGCGTGGTGCTGGAGTCGGCCACAAGCTGAGCGCCGGAGTTCACCTGGTCGGCGGCATTGCTGATGTCGGTGATGATATCGCCCAGCTGCGAGAACATCTGGTTGGCGACATTCATGATCTCCCGATAAATGCCGTTGTGCCGGGATGCGTCAACTTCAACGGTCAAATCGTGCTGCTCCACCGCTGCGCTCAGTTTTCTGGTGTCGGACGCGACCTGCTCAATTGAACCGACCGCCTGATGCATGGATTTCGCAAGCGAGCCGATTTCGTCGTTGCTGCGGATTTTGGCGAGGCTCTCGGATACGGCGCTGTCGATATCGCCGGTCTCAATTGCCGCAGCCGCTTTGGTCAGCGGAACAATGGGCTTTACAATTCGCGAAACCAGCATGAGCAGGAGAATTGCCGCGACAACCACGGCGGCAAGGCCTGTCGCCACGCCGACGTACAGCGTGGTCATTGTGGCCTTCTCAATTTCGCTGACAGGCACCGCACAGCCGACCAGCCAATGTTTGTTCCCCAGAGAGACCGGCGTGATCACGTACCTGTTTTCCTCACCTTCCGCGCCTGTCGCAAAGTCGAACTCAGCTTTTTCGCCGGTTTTGAGCGAACTCGTCAAAAGGGCTCCCTCTTTTTCGCCGACGATGTCAAAGAGCGATTTGCCGATCATCGCGTCGTCGGGGTGCGAGAACAAAACCCCGTTGGCGTCGGCCATAAACACATAGCCGCTTTCAAACAGGGATACGCCCTTGACGCTGTCGACCAGATTGTCGACCAGAATGTCCATGCCCACAATTCCCACGAATTCGTTATTCTGGAACAGCGGCACGACCATTGAGCACATATACATATCCACGCCGTTTACGGGGTAGATAAACGGGTCCACGATGTTCTCCTCCAAAGTGGTCTTGGGGAGGAGGTAATAGTCGCCGACCCCCGCCTCCTCGTATCCGGACAGCGCCTCCATCGCAATGCCGGAATCGTCGCGGTGGACATACGGGATAAACCGGCCGGTGCCGTCATGGACGGGGCTCCCGGCATACTGGGCGTCCCTGCCGTCATATCGGTTCGGCTCCCAAAGGGTGTACACGCCGTAGACGTCCTCGCTCTGTTCGAGGATGTTCTCTAAAAGCATGATGTCGGCATCGCGGTCCTTTTCGGTGCCTGTCTGCTCAAAGACCGGTTTGAGCGCTCTGGCACTGTCCAGCGCCGCGTTGAGCTTGCCCTGAATGACGCCGGCATAATGCCCGTTCATTTCATCCATTAAATTGTTGGACAACTCGTTTGTGTTTTTTGAGGAAATCGTAAGTACCAGGGCCAGGATGCTCAGGATGCTCAAAATGAACACTCCAACCACCGGCAGCAAGATTTTCTTTTTGAGCCCGTACATCCAATTTCTCTTTGTTTTGCCTGCTTCCATTTGCTTTCGTTGCCTCCTGTTTTTTCGTCTTTTCCGTCTTTTCCGCTTTTTCTTTGTCTTTTCATTGTTTTGCAATATTCGGGGGAAGTGCCGCGCCCGCTTTTAAGTGCTTTACCCATTTGGCTTTGGCCTGGACGAGCTGTCAGGCAAAGGCGGCGGCGGTCGCCGTATTGTCTGACCCGCGGCACCCGAAAAGGCCTGCCCAAAGGGCAAAAAACTTATGGAATCCCGTAAATAACGGACTGGTATATGGCCCTTATCCGCAGTTTAAGCGGGATTGCGGCAAAGTGGTACTAATAATATCGGCACTTTTTATTGCAATTCAAGTGAATATTGCCTTTCAGGTCAAGAAATGGCGTCGCAGGCGGTCGGCCGGCGATTTTTCACAACAGACATCGGCGCTTTTCCTGTGTCCGGCGGCCTTTTTGCCGCCAAAATCGACGTCCTGATGAAAGGGATTGTCCGGCGGCATAAAAATAAGAG
>DATMZG010000059.1:0-20840 GCA_035560415.1 Candidatus Acidiferrum sp.
CTTTTTCACAGGCAATCCCTATAATATGGGATGTTAACCGTTTTGGTCCAGTCAAAACCGAGCGGATATCGCGGGCAACCCCCGCGAAAGAAGCGCTGAAAACTCGGGCGTTTTGAGGCATGTTTATTGCCTGGGTCATAACTTTGTACATAATTCCATCTTATTCTATCTTGCTTACCCCAAAACCGCCGGTTGTCAATTCGTATTTACGCGCAGTCCTTTTAATATTGGGCAATTTGCAGCTGCCGTTGCTGCACCCGGCCCCGCCATCCATTGCGGTTCTCTGGGTATTCGCGCGGGATTTGCGCCTTTTATAAGGTCATATCTCCGATATGAAAAGAACTGCGCTAAATAAATCCAATCCTTAAAAAAATCGGAGGCACACCAGTGAAAAAGTACTTATCTGTCTTATTGGCATCTGTCCTCGCCATCTCCATGCTGGCGGGATGCAGCCCGAAAACCGAGCCGGCAGGAACGACTCCTGAAGAGACCCCGCCGGTTGAAGAAGTTGCAACCGCAAGCACGGGACTTGCCGTCATCAGCTCCATCGCCAAGTCGAAGGACGCCGGCGAAAAAGACGGCCTTGCCCAGGTTGACTCCGCAATCGTTGCGGTCACCGTCGACAAGGACGGGAAAATCGTCGACTGCGTCATCGACGCGGCCCAGACCAAAATCAACTTCAGCGCCGCCGGCGAGCTTGTCACCCCGGCCGACACGGTCTTCAAAACCAAGAATGAGCTTGGCGAGGAGTACGGCATGAAGGGCGCTTCCGGCATCGGCAAAGAGTGGAACGAGCAAGCTGCCGCTTTTGCGGACTATGTCGTGGGTAAAACCGCGGATGAAGTGAAGAATATAGCCATTGACGAAGAGGGACATGCGACCGGCTCTGACCTGACCGCCTCTGTCACGATTGGCATTGACGACTATATTGAAGCGGTCGCAAAGGCCGTTGCAAACGCGAACGAACTCGGCGCTGCCGCCACCGACAAGCTGAGCCTCGCCGTCGTGACCAACATGGGCAAGTCTGCCAACGCCGGTGAAAAAGACGGTCTGGCGCAGGCCTACTCCACCTATATTGCAGTCACGACCGACGCGGACGGCAAAATCACGAGCTGCGCGATTGACGCCTCCCAGAGCAACGTGAACTTCGATGCGACGGGCAAAATCACCACCGACCTTGCGGCCGCCGTGCTGAGGACCAAGAACGAGCTCGGTGAGGAATACGGCATGAAGGGCGCTTCCGGCATCGGCAAGGAGTGGAATGAGCAGGCTGCCGCATTTGCGCTGTATGTCACCGGTAAGACTGCCGCCGAAGTCGAGGGCATTGCCATTGACGAGGAAGGCCATGCGACCGGCTCCGACCTGACGGCTTCCGTCACGATTGGAATTGACGACTTTAAGGCCGCCCTGGCAAAGGCCCTTGCGTAAGAACCGGCTGATTTAAGCTGACAAACGGAGAGGCAAGACGACTTGCCTCTCCGTTTTCACCATTCGTGTCGTAGAACCAATATTCCTTTCACAGGTGAACGCTTATGAAAAAAACCGTTGCGCTGGGGCTCTGTCTCCTGCTGCTGCTCACCGGGTGCCAAAGAACCGAAAAGAAAACGTATCAGGCGCATTTTCTCTCGCTCTTTGACACGGTGACCACCATTGTCGGCTTCGCGGACAGCAAAGAGGAGTTCTCGGAGCTTGCGGGGCAAATTCAGCAAAAGCTCGAAGAGTACCATCAGCTGTATGACATTTATAACGACTACGAGGGCGTCAACAACCTCAAGACCGTCAATGACAACGCCGGAATCGCGCCTGTCGCGGTGGATGGCCGCATCATCGACTTGCTGCGGTTTTCAATGGAGCAGTATGAGGCGACGGGCGGAGCCGTCAATGTCGCGTTTGGGCCGGTGCTCGCGCTCTGGCACGATTACCGCGAAGCCGGCCTTGAGGACCCCGGCGCCGCCGCCCTTCCGCCCATGGAACTCCTTACGCAGGCCCTGGCGCACACCGACATTGAAGACGTGATTGTCGACGAAGAGGCCTCAACCGTCTATTTGAGCGACCCCTCCATGCGGCTCGACGTCGGGGCCGTCGCAAAAGGGTATGCCGTGGAGCAGGTGGCGAGGTATTTTGAAGACGAAGGCGTACAGCACCTGCTGCTGAGCGTCGGCGGAAATGTGCGGGCCATCGGCGGCAAGCTTGAAGATAAAACCGAAAAAGAGATCCCCTGGGAAATCGGCATTCAAAACCCCGATAAAAGCAGCTCCGAAAGTGAGCTGCTGTCGCTCCTGATTACAGGGCGCTCAGTGGTGTCGAGCGGAATTTATGGGCGGTATTACACGGTGGACGGCGTGCAGTACCACCACATCATCGACCCCGCCACCCTGATGCCCTCCGCCTACTTTGCGCAGGTGACCATCGTCTGCCCCGATTCGGGGCTGGCCGACGCGCTGTCGACCGCGGTCTTCAACATGCCGCTTGACGAGGGGCTCGCCTATATTGAGTCCCTCCCCGATGTGGAGGCTTTATGGGTGATGAAAGACGGCACGCTGGCGCACTCCAGCGGCTTTGAAAGTCTCATAAAATAAGCGCACGGATGCACTCACGGGCTTTGAAGTTCACCAATCCTCCGCCCTCCCCATAGACTGTAGAGAATCTCTTTGGATGAAGGGCGGCATTGTATGAAAGCGATTCTGTCTGTCGACGGCGGCGGCATCCGCGGAATTATTCCGGCGACATTTTTAGTGGAGTTTGAAAAGCGCACCGGAAAGTCGACTTGCGAGCTCTTTGACCTCATTGCGGGCACTTCGACGGGCGGGCTTCTGGCCGCGGGGCTGACGCTGCCGGACACGGGCGGCCGGCCCAAATATACGGCCGCGCAAATGCTTGCCGCCTATTTTGAAGACGGCGGGGCCATTTTTCACAAGAGCTTATGCCGCACAGTTATGACACTGGGCGGGCTGATTCGACCGATTTATTCGCCGCGCAACCTCGAGCGGGTGCTGGAGCGCTATCTCGGCGATGCGCGGCTGCACATGGCGCTGACCGAAGTCCTCATTCCGGCCTACGACATGGAGAGCAGCACCCCCTGGTTTTTCAAAACCTCTTTTGCGCGGCAAAACCGGTCGCCCGCAAACGACCCGCTGCTCACCCAGGTTGTCCGCGCCACAACGGCGGCGCCGACCTACTTTCCGCCGCTGGCCATGGCTGGCCACTGCATGATTGACGGCGGCGTGTTTGCCGGCAACCCGGCGCTCTGCGCTTTGGCGCAGGCCCGCAACATGTACCCGGACGAGACCGAGTTTCTCGTCGTGTCGCTGGGCACCGGGCAGGAGATGCACCATCTGCCCTGCGGGGCCGTGTGCGGCTGGGGCAAGGCCGACTGGGCAAAGCCCATCAGCACTGTCATGCTCAACGCCTCGAGCGCCTCGGTCAACTACCAGATGCGGGCCCTTGTCGGCGCGAAAAACTACGCGCGCTTTCAGGTGTTGCTGGACAAGGACGCCGCCGCCATGGACGACGCGAGCCCCGAGAATATGCGGCGCCTTGAAGCTATTGCGCAGCAGGCCGTCCGGCAGCACACCGGGGCCATTGACCGCCTATGCCGTCAGCTGCTGCAAAACACCGAGAGCCTGCAAAATTGCAATGCCGCCTCATAAAACATCAGGCGCACGGCCCAAAAGGGCAGTGCGCCTGTTTTTTCTACGGGAGGAATTTTATTCCATGCTTTTTGCGACCTGCATCATGATGGCGCACTCCATGCGCTTGCAAAACAGCTTGCAGCCGTACTCATAGACGCCCGAGATGTCGCCGGTGGCGTGAAACGCGTTTGCCGCGCACCCGCCCGAGCAGTAGAGCTTGGCCCAGCAGTCCTTGCACAGCGGCCGGGAGGCCACGTTGCAGCCGGCGAATTCTTCACGCAGCGCAGGGTTTGTGACGCCATCCCAGACGTCGCCCATGCTGTAGGCGGGGTTGTCGACAAACTGGTGGCAGGGGAAGAGCTCCCCCCACGGCGTGACGGCGAGGTACTCGGTGCCCGAGCCGCAGCCCGCCAGCCGCTTGTGAATGCAGGGGCCGTGGGCGAGGTCGATCATGTAGTGGTAAAACGTGAAGGGCCGCCCCTCTTTTTCCCGCTTTAGCATCTCGTTTGCAAGAATCTCATATTGCTCAAAGATAACCGGAAGATCGGCCTCGGTCAGGGCGCAGGGGTCTGTGGGCGGGCAGACCACCGGCTCCATGCTGAGCTCAGAAAAGCCGAGGTCCGCCATGTGGAGCAGGTCCTCAGTGAAGTCGGTGTTGTGGTGGGTATAGGTCCCGCGCACATAATAACTTAAGTCCCCGCGCGCCTTTGCGAATTTCTGAAACTTCGGCACAATGGTCCGGTAGCTGCCGACGCCCGCGATGTTCTTGCGAAAGCGGTCGTTGACTTCCGGCCGCCCGTCGAGGCTCATGACGACGTTGTGCATCTCGCGGTTGCAAAAGTCGATGACCTCGTCGTCGACCAGCATGCCGTTTGTCGTCAAGGTGAAGCGGAACTTTTTGCGGCTTTCTTCTTCCCTGCCGCGGCCGTAGGCGACAAGCTGTTTGACAACTTCCCAGTTCATGAGGGGCTCGCCGCCGAAAAAGTCGACTTCGAGGTTTGTGCGGTTTCCGGAATTTGCAATGAGAAAGTCGAGCGCCTGCCTGCCCACTTCAAAGGACATCAGCGCCCGTTCGCCTTTGTATTTGCCCTGGCTCGCAAAGCAGTAGTCGCAGTTTAAGTTGCAGGTGTGGGCCACGTTGAGGCAGAGGGCCTTGATCTCGTGGCGCTTTTGTCCCGCCGCGGCCGCGAGGTCCTCGTAGAGGTCCTCAGTGAAAAGCTGCCTGTTTTCTTTGAGCGCCTCAATTTCCCGCAGGCAGGACAGGACTTCGTCCGGCGTGACGGTCGGATATTTCTCCCTGATGGCCGCCACAATCTCGTCTTGGCCCGACCCCTCGTACATCCCGATGATGTCGTAGGCGACCTCGTCCACCGCGTGCACGCTGCCGCTGTAGGTGTCGAGCACGATGTTGTAACCGTTTAGCTGATACTGATGAATCATGTTGTTCTCCGGCAATGAAATGGACGGAATGCTCATCCGCCCAAAGAATTTATGCGTATGGCTTTGTGTCAGTTGTTTTCGCAGCGCTGATTGATGACGCCGCAGGAGGTCTTGCAGGCCGACTGGCAGGAGGTCTGGCACTCGCCGCAGCCGCCCTCGCAGCTCGTGAGAGACCGGGTATTCAGGGTGCGAATGCGCCCCGTGGTATTCTCACAGGTCTGGTTGACGACGCCGCAGGAGGTCTTGCAGGCCGACTGGCAGGAGGTCTGGCACTCGCCGCAGCCGCCCTCGCCGTCTGTCATATTGCGGGTGTTCAGGGTGACAATGTGTTTCATATCGAAAGTCCTCCAAAAAGATGTGATGAGATTGAACAATTATTTATATCATAAACGGCGGCTGATATCAAGTCATTTCGTGAGAACGGCGATATACCGGGGCGCAAGGCCGCTCGTGCTCTTCAAATGGACGCCGGCTTCGCCGTACTGCGCCAGCAGTTCGACCATCTCGTTTGAAATGACCTCCCCCGGCACAATGAGCGGGATGCCGGGCGGGTAGGCCCAGATGGTCTCGGCACAGACCCGCCCCGCGGCTTTGGTGAGCAAGACAGCGGTCGAGGGTCCGCCGCGGGCCTCGGCAAAGGGCACCGCCCGGCGCGGCAGCACCGGCGCCGGAAAGGGGGTGAGGCTGCCGCCCGCCGCCTTGCGGTCAATGCCCTGCAGCGCGCAGGCAAAGGCGTCCATCATTTCACCGGTGTCGCCCATTCCGGTCATGGCGATGAGGTAGTTGCCCGCCGCCATCTCGGTTTCTATGCGGTAGTCCTCCCGCAGGATTGCGGCAAGCCGGGCGCCGGTCATGCCGGCGCGCCCCGTGAGGATGACGAGTTTCGATGGGTCGTGCGCACACTTGGGCCGCATGACAGACAGGCGCTTTAGCCCCGCGGTCTTTTCGTAAAACGCGGTCAGCCGCCGCTGCCAGGCGGCAAAAAGTTCTTCCCCGCGTTCATACAGCAGCTCGGTGCAGCCGCTGACAGAGGACATGAGCAGGTAGGAGGGGCTGCTGGTCTCGAAAATTGCGAGGGCGTCGGCCACAAGCCTCTCGTCCACCAAATCGCCGTTTACATGCAGCACCGCCGTCTGGGTGAGGCTCGGCAACGTCTTGTGCAGACTTTGCACCACAATGTCGGCGCCGGCGTGCACGGCCCCGTCCGGAAAGCCGTGCCCGAAGCCGAGGTGGGCGCCGTGCGCCTCGTCGACGAGGACCGGAATGCCCCGCCCGTGGGCAACACGGCAGATTTCCCCGACATCGCTGACAATGCCCTCGTAGGTGGGGCTGGTCAAAATGATGAGCTTCGTGTCGGGGTGCTCGTTTAGGAGTGAAGCGATTGCGGCGGGGCTGACGAGCCCGTAAATGCCGGTCTCGCGCTCATTCTCCGGCATGAAGAAGACGGGGTCGGCCCCCCGCAGCAGCAGCCCGTTGTAGACGGCCTTGTGGCAGTTGCGCGCGCACAGCACCTTCCCGCCCGCAGGGACGGCGGCATAGACGCCGGCCAAGACGCCGCAGGTGCTCCCGCCGACAAGCCAAAAGGCCCTTTTGCCGCCCCAGAGCGCAGCCGTGCGCGCCATGCCTTCGCGCAGAATCCCTTCGGCGCCGTGCAGATTGTCAAGCCCCTCCACCTCGGTCATGTCGAGGTCGGCCGCAAGCCTTGCGAGATAGGGCGCAAGGGCGCCGTTTCGCTTGTGCCCCGGCATGTGCATCGGCGCCACGGTCTCTTTATAGGCTTCAAGAAAATCCAAAAGATTCAACCGGCATGCTCCTCATGTTAAAAATATCGATGTCGCGCGGCCCGCGGCAAACGCGGCCGCCCATCAGATTATATCAGTTTATCGCCGCCCGGGCAAGAAGCCGGGGCGGCGTTGACAGGCAAACCGCCAGAAGATATACTGAGTGGGAGCGCAAACAGACAGTCAAATGACGATAAGGAGAACATTATGGAGTACATGCCTTCCTGCGACACGCTTGCCATTCCGGGCGCGCACACCGAGTCCGGGCGCAATATTCTGGCGAAAAACAGCGACCGGGACGTGACCGAGGCCCAGCTTTTGTGCCATTTCCCCGCCAAAGACCACGCCCCGGGGGAAAAGGTCAAATGTACATACATTGAAATTGACGAGGTTCCCCACACTTACGCCATGATAGGCTCGCAGCCCTGGTGGATGTGGGGCTTTGAGATGGGGGTAAACGAGCGGGGAGTTGCCATCGGCAACGAGGCCGAGTGGTCGAACGTCCCGCCAAATGACGTCGACGCGCTGCTCGGCATGGACCTGCTGCGCCTTGGGCTCGAGCGGGGCGCCACGGCCAGGGAGGCGACGCAGGTCATTATTGACCTGCTTGAAAAACACGGGCAGGGCGGCTCCTGCAAGTACGGCGTCTCCCGCGACCAGTACTCCTATCACAACACCTTTATCCTCTCGGACCCGAAGGAGATTTATCTGCTTGAAACCGTGAACTCGCACTGGGTCTGCCGCCGCCTGACAGAGGTGCAGGGCATCTCCAACATTTACACCATCGGCGAAAACTACGACGCCCACTCGAAAGGCATCGAAGAATTTGCCGCCTCGCAGGGGTTGCACACCCCCGGCCAGCCCTTTGATTTTTCAAAGAGCTTCATGCTGCTGAACACCCGCTCCATGAGCGGATTTCCCCGCGCCGCCTGGGCGGGCAGGCAGCTCGCGGGCCTTCGCGGCATCTTGAATGCCGAAAATACGCTGGCGATTTTACGCGGCCACTATGAGGGCGAGCTGGTTGAAAACCGGTGGAGCCCCGTCTCCTGCTGCCAGCCCGCCGTCTGCATGCACGGCGGCGAGCCGGGGCGCTGCCAGACCGCGGCCACCATGGTTGTCGACTATCACGACACAGAGGACAAGGAGCTGCTCTTCACCTACTGGGGCTCCGTCTGCCCGCCCTGCTGCTCGGTTGTCGTCCCCTTCTACAACACGAGGTATATCCCCGCGGCCCTCGGGACTGGAACCAACAAGTTCAGCCCTGACTCCTTTTGGTGGAAAGTCCAGCGCATGGCGGCCGGCATTGAGTCAAACTACGAGCGCTATCACGGCTGGATTGTGGATGTCCAGAGTGCCTTGGAGCCAAAATTCAGAAAAGAGGCGCTGGACATTGAGACAAAAGCCGGCGAGCTTCTGGCGCAGGGCGAAAAAAGTGCCGCCGTCAAGTGCCTGAACGACTTCACCGATGCCTGTCTCACGCAGGTCGAAGCCGCCGTAGACGCCCTGACAGCCCGGATTGAAAGCGACATGCGGCAGACTCCCGGGCAGATTTACCGCAAACCCTATCTCGACTGGTACCGCAGCGAAGTAAAGCTCTAAATAAGAAGTCGCCTCCCGGCAACGCCGGGAGGCGACTTTCTCAGTGCTTTTGACTGCGGGAGAAGTTTAAGACCGACAGGCCGAAAAAGACGGCGGCGGTGACAAGCAGGATGACGACGCTGGCCCACGGCGGCAGCGTCTCGCCGCCAAACGAATAGGTGACCCCCATGAACTCCTTAAAGCCCGCAACATAGGCGTCGGCCCCGGCGAAGGTGACCGACAGAGGCTCCTCCATGAGCACCTGCCGAAACAGGACGGCCGAGTGGGAGATGGGAAAGGCCTTGATGACGGTCTGCACCGAGGCAGGCAGGCTGCCGATGGGCATGTAAATGCCGGTCAGAAAGCCGATCAGGGTGCCGATGATCGTGCTTGCGGTGCCAAAGGCCTGCTGACTTTTGAAAAACGAAGTCATGAAGCAGACAAGCGAGGTGTTGGCCATGGTCGCAAGCAGGATGAGGCCGGCGGATTTACACAGGGCCGCGGCACCCGGCAGTCTGCCGCCCTGCAGCAGGATGTAGGCCTCGACCACCGCGAAGGTGACAAACGACATGATGACGCCGATGGCGAGCGCACTGCCGAGATAGCCCGCCGTCAGGCGGCTTTTTTTGGCCGGCGAAGCGTAAAAATCATAGTCGATTTTTTTGACCTTGTCGTCAATCATGACCCCGAACGCCCCCATGGTCGTGGTGACCGAGGCCACCGACAACAGCCCCGAGAGCAGCCAGCTGTTCATGAGAAACTCGGCGTCCGGCAGCCCTTGCAGGTCTCCTGACAGCCAGGCGTCGCCGAGGAATGTCGCGTAGAGCCCGATGATGATGAAAACCGACAGGAGTGAAAAGAAGACGGCGCTCTTGTCCCGAAAATAGAGCTTTAAGTTGCGTTTTAAAAACAGACTCATTCGCGCAGCCCTCCTCCCGTAATGCCGATAAAGGCGTCGTCCATGGAGCCCTGCAGCACCTGAAATCCGCTGATGTAGGGCTTTGCAACCGCCAGGACCGGCAGTGCCGCCATAGTGTCCGGCAGCTTGACGACGACCTGGCCCGCATACGCTTCAAAGTCGGCCTGCATCGACTCAAGGGCCCCGCGCAGCCCCGCCTCGTCCGCCGGGTAGAGCCGCAGCGTGTCCGAGGCATACTCAGTTCTCAGCGTCTCGGGCCGGCCCTTGGCCGCAATTTCACCGTGGTCGATGACGACGACATAGTCCGAGTCGGCCGCCTCCTCCATGTAGTGGGTCGTGAGAAAGACCGTCATGCCCCACTCGGCTTGAAGGCGCTTGACCGTCTGCCAGATGTTTTTGCGGGTCTGGGGGTCGAGCCCCGTCGTGGGCTCGTCGAGGAAGAGAATGCGGGGTTTGAAGAGCAGCGCCCGGGCGATGTCGGCCCTGCGCCGCTGGCCGCCCGACAGCTTGCCGTAGGGGCGGTCGAGAATGTCGGCCAGTTCCGCGGCCTGTGCCGCCTCGTAGACGGCCTTTTTGATTGCGGCCCTGTCTCCGGTGTAGAGCCCGGCCCGCACGGTCAGATTCTCCCGCACCGTGAGCAGGTCGTCGAGCACGTGGTCCTGAAACACAATGCCGATGATGTTTCGAATTTCTTCACTTTCCCGGCGAAGGTCATGGCCGCCGATTTCGCAGGCGCCGCCGTCAAAGGCCAGCAGCGTGCACAGGATGTTGATGGTGGTCGACTTGCCGGCCCCGTTGGGGCCTAAAAACGAGAACAGCTGGCCCTGCTCCACGTAAAAGCTGATGTCTCTGACCGCGGCCACGGGGCCGTAGCTCTTGGTGAGATTCGTCACCTCAATGATTTTGTTCATGTCATATCCCCTTTCCGCAAGTCATCCTATGCGCAAAGTGCGGCATTTTCAATAGGGCCCGGCGCAACCTGCGCCGAGGGTGCGGTAAGCTGCGAAAAAGAGGCGGCAAGCTGCAACTTGCCACCCCTTACAAAACTGTTTATGGCTGCGGGCCGTAGCGCTCCCTCAGCTTGTCGTTGAGCTGCTCAGTCACTTTCCGGTCCCGGCAGTCGGTGACAAAAGTCACCGCCAGATAGATGAGCACAATGCTGAGCAGCAGGCCGCCGACTTCAAAGCCCCGCCCGAGGTTGACCCATCCCCAGCGCCAGGCCAGCGACAGAATGACCCCCACGAGCAGCAGGAAGTGAAGGACTTCCCGGAGCCGCATTTCGCCCCGCGTCAGCTCCCGGCGGGAATAGAAGACGACAAGCGGCAGGTCGCCGGCCGCCGCCATCCATAAAATCCGGCCCAAATCGGCCGTTTGGAACGTGGCCGTCGGATAGAAGAGCCGGCAAAACGCAAAGACCGCCATGACAATCCCGGTCGTGATGATGAAAAAGTGGACGAGCATTTTCTTTAGAATTTCTTCCCCGCGCATGCGCTCACCTCCTATATTCCGAGCCGTTTTTTCAAATCGCCCGTGTACTGCCGCGAAATGATGACTTTTTCGCCGTTTTCAAGCATCGCCTCAAACCGACCGCTCAGGGCCGGGCTCACCGACCTGATTTTGGCCAGATTGACGATGGCGGATTTCGACACCCGCAGGAAGTCGCCGACCGCAAGGGCTTCCTCGAGCTCGTACAGCTTTTGTCTCGACTCCAGGACCTTGTCCTTCAGATAGAGAAAGGTCTTGTTATCGACGCTTTCAATATAATAGACGGCCGAGGGCTTCAGCCGGTGGATTTCGCTGCCCTGATAGGCCATCAGGGCCTCCTGCGCCTTGAGCTGCGCAACAATGCGCAAAAGCTCCGGCGTCATGGCCCGGCACCGAATGACAATCTGCTCGTCTTCGCCCTCTTTTGGCTCTTCAATGACGATTTTCAAGGCGCTCCACCCCCTTTTGTTTGAACGATGTGCCTGCCTGTCCCCATTATAGCACACGGACTTATTTTTAAGTACATAAGTTCGGGGAATTTCCCCGGCGCATTCTCCATTTTGCCGCGAAGTGTTGACAACAGGACCGCGTCGGCATAGGATATATTGTACAGCATGCTGTACAAGTGGAGGGAGGCGCAATGGCGATGGAGCGAAATACCGAAAACGAGACGGGTCGGCTGGTTTTGAGGCTTGCCAACACCATCATCAAAAACCGCAACCGGCATCTCGAGGCGCTGAACCTGACGGCCGGACAGGCCGACGCCCTGCAATTTTTTCTCGCCCATGGGGAGGCCACCGTCACCGAGCTCAAGGACCATCTGGGCATCACTCACCAGACGGCCTGGGGCATCGTGCAGCGCATGGCGGAAAAGGGGCTCGTCACGCAAAGCCAGTCCGACACCGACGCCCGCTGCCGCCTCGTCGCGCCGGCCGAATCGGGAGTCCAGCTTGGTGTGCGCATGATGGCCAACCGCGAGCGCACGGGCAGGAAACTGCTGGGCGCAATGGCCGAAGAAGAGCAGGCCGTCTTCATCCGGTGTCTCGAGAGGGCGCTGAAAAATGTGGAAAACGATTAAACGATTTTCAGCACACGGGCTGACCGGCCCAAATATACAGCATGCTGTACATATAAGAAAAGAGGCTGACTCCATGAGGACGGACGACCGAACCCTCATTTTCGAAAAGCTGCCGGTGCGCGAGGCGGTATGCCGGCAAATCATCCCGGGAGTCGCAAGCCAGATGATTGCGCTCATTTACAATTTGGCCGACACCTACTTTGTGGGCATGTTAAACCAGCCGGCCCAGACCGCCGCGGTCACCGTCGTGTACGCCTCCTTTGTCATGCTGACGGCGGTCTCCAACCTCTTCGGCGTGGGCGGCGCCAGTATGATTGCGCGGGCGCTGGGAAAAAAGGACGTACAAAAGGCAAAGCAGGTCTCGTCCGTCTCCTTTTGGGGCGGTCTTTTTTGCGCCGCCGCGTTCTCGGGCCTGTTTTTGCTCTTTGAGCACCCGATTCTCCGGTTGTGCGGCGCAAGGGAGGGGACCTATGCGTTTGCGGCGCAGTACGCCAAATGGGTCGTGGTCATCGGCGGGCCCTTCACCGTTTTGAACATGCTGATGGCAAACCTTGTGCGGGCCGAGGGCAGCGCGGTGCAGGCCTCCATAGGCGTGTCCATGGGCGGGCTTTTGAACATCGCGCTCGACCCGCTCTTTGTGCTGCCGCAGTTTTTGGGCCTCGGCGCCAAGGGCGCCGGAATTGCGACGGCCTTATCCAACATGGCGGCTGTGGGGTATTTTCTCGTCTATCTCGCGCGCAGGCGGGGGGCCACCGTGGTCAGCATTGACCCGAGAGAACTCAGCCGCACGAAAGAGCATATGGGCGGGATTTTGGCGGTGGGCTTCCCGTCGGCCCTGCAATACGCCCTGACCGTCGTCGCAATTGCGGCGCAGTCCCGGTTTGTCTCAAAATACGCGACCGAGGCGGTCGCGGGCCTCGGGATTGTCAAAAAGCTTGACCAGCTGCCGCTGTACTTCTCCATCGGCGTCTCAAACGGCCTGCTGCCGCTTCTGGCCTACAACCACTCTGCCGGCAACGAGGCCCGCAGACGGCAGGCATTTCGCTTTGGCTGCTCCGTGTCGCTCGGTTTTTCACTGCTCTGCCTTGTCTGCTACGAGGCCTTCGCACCGCAGCTGTCGGCGCTCTTCATCGCCGACCCCGTCACAGTCCGGTACAGCACGGCGTTTTTGCGCATCATGGTCACGGCCATGCCCATGATGTCGGTCTGCTACCCGATGATCATCCAGTTCCAGGCCATGGGGTGCACGCGGGAGGCGCTGGTCGCCTCGGTGCTGCGAAAGGGCGTCCTCGACATTCCGTTTCTCTTCCTCTTGGATAGGCTGTTCCCGCTCTACGGCTGCATGTGGGTGCAGCCGATTGTGGACACGGTGTCGCTGGCGGTCGCCGCGAGTCTGTATCTGAACATCCGGGCGCACGACCGCAAGGACGCGGCAGTGCTCCAAAGTCTGTAACGAAAATCCCGCCCCTTTTAAAAGGGGCGGGATTTTTTTGATGACTTTAGGCCTACGGCTTTGCCGTCTTGGCGTCATACCGCCGCGTCAGCAGGCGGGAGAGAATACCGGTTGCGATGAGGGCGGCGCCCGACCAGAAAAACCAGGTGTTGACCCCTATGACCTCGCTGACCGGCCCCGCCACAAGAAGGCCTGCCGGCATGGACAGGGTCATTGCGGTCATGAGCAGCGAGAAGACCTTGCCCATCATCTCGGGGGCGATGGTCTCCTGCGTGTAGGCCATGACCGGCACGTTGAAAAAGGTGCCGGAGCAGCCCATAAAAAAGCAGCAGACGATGAAAAGCCAAAAACCGTCCGGGGGAAGCGCCCCGCTCACAAGAGACATGGCGCCGAGCAGCGCAATCGCGAGAGAGGCCATCAAAAACCGCTTTTTCATCCCGCCAAAGACGCCGATGGCGGCGGACGAGACCAGCAGGCCGCCCGCAAACGCGAACTCGGCCATGCTGTTGTGCCATGCCCCGCCCATAAAGTGGGTGCGCACCAAAAGCGGGAACAGGGCCCCCAGCGGCATGTACAGGACGTTGACGAGCACCATCGGAATAAACATGGCCATGAGCGGCTTGTTTGCCCGCATGGCGCCAAAGCCCTGTTTCATGTCGGACAGCAAATGTGTTTTCTCGTGGGTTTTCGGAATGTCCGGGAGCGGACAAACAGGAGGCAAAGGATGGCAAACGCGGCCCCCAAAATGTCCACGAGCATGAGGGATGCGATGGGCCAAACTCCCATGAGCGCGGCGCCCAGCACCGGGCCCAGCATGTTGGAGAGCGAGGTCACCAGATTGCCCCAGCCGCCGGCCTTGGTCAGCATCTCCACCGGCACCAGCATGGGAATTGCGGCCTGCATGGCCGGCGCGTGGAAAGTGTTGCCGAGCCCCCGCATGAACAAAATCAGGTAAATGACCGAGAGGGGCGGGTTGTCCGTGAGCAGAAATGCCGCGCCGAGCATGGCGCTCGAGAGCGCCACAAGGCCGTCGGCCGCTATCATGACGGTGCGGCGGTTATACCGGTCTATCCAGACCCCGGCAAACGGGCCGATGAACATGTTCGGAAGAAATGTGACAATGGTGGAGACGGCCAGCGTGACGGCCGACTCGGTCTCGACGGTCAGCCACCAGATGACGGCGAACTGAACGACGGAGGAGCCGAGCAGCGAAAAGGCCTGGCCGGCATAGATTGTGGCGAACTGTCTTTTCCAGCTTTTATTCATTTGAAAACTCCTTATATAAAATCACAGGCGGACAACGCAAAAATACGTTGTCCGCGCGAAAAAGGCATCATTCGACAGGGAATCCCACAGCGTACCCATGCATTCCTGTAAATGTATGTCTTTAAGCGCGCAAAAAAAGCCTATTAAAAAGGCCCTGCCCAAGACATTTTTACAGAAAAGCAGACTGCATCGTGTCACCTCACTTGTCTTCTTCGCTATTGTATCATGAGATAACGGTGCGCGCAAGGTGCACTGTCTCAATGACAGAATTTGTGCGCGCACACGGGGCACGGCGGGCGCCGAGAAATGTCCCGGGGAGCACATGACGCCGCACGCAAAAATCCGCCCTTTTGGGAACAGGGAGGTCCCAAAAGGGCGGTTTTGCGCTCTTTTTTCGGCCCATTGGCCAAAATGCGCGGTACAATTGAGAGGAGAGGAGGGTTTCCCAAGGTTTTACGGTATTGTATGTGAGGTATTGGAGGGCGTGATTTGTATGGCGCCGGTGAGGACGTCTCAGCCGCACCGCCAAAATTTGCGGCGCGGACCGGCAGGCGCTATGCGGGCAAAAAGGGCGGCAAAGCCGTTTCATAAAGACTTCTTTTGGAGCGATGTGCCGGCTTCACGTCTATGTCCCGCTTGCATGGTCATTATAGCCGACTTATAAGCGGCTTCTCCATCAGGCTGGGGTTAAATGCAGATTAAATGTGCGAAAAGCGGGCGGCTTTTGTTTTGCGCCGAAACATTGACGGTTCTTTTCTTTTTCTGGCCGGTATGATATGATAGGCGCAGGAAAATTTTGGGCAAATCTGGAGGTTGAAAAGGAGGCGCCGCCATGGCTTTCGATTTTAAAAAAGCGTATAAGGAGTTCTATCTGCCGCCCAGAGCGCCCGCCGTCCTGGAAGTTCCCGAAATGAACTTTCTGGCCGTGCGGGGCGCGGGTGACCCCAATGCCGAGGGCGGAGCGTATCAAACCGCGGTCGAGTTGCTCTACGGCTTGGCCTACACCATCCGGATGAGTGAGAAGGCCGGGCACGACATCGGCGGCTTTTTCGAGTACGTCGTGCCGCCGCTCGAAGGATTTTGGTGGCAGGAGGGGGTGCACGGTGTCGACTACGTCCACAAGGAGACGTTTGAGTGGATTTCGGTCATCCGGCTGCCGGACTTTGTGACAAGGGCCGACTTCGACTGGGCGGTAGGGGCTGCGGCAAAGAAGAAAAAATACGACTTCTCCAAAGTCCAGTTTTGGACACACCGCGAGGGGCTCTGCGTGCAGTGCATGCATATCGGCCCCTACGACGAGGAGCCCGCGACCGTCGCGGCCATGGACGCCTACGCCCTTCAAAACGGCTATGCCCTCGACTTCTCCGACATCAGGCGCCACCACGAAATCTACCTGACCGATCCGCGCAAGGGGGATACCGCGTCGCAGAAGACCGTCCTGCGCCACCCGGTCCGCCCCGTGTAAGGCGCCGGCAGCCTGTCTCATCGGTGCATTGCGGAAAATAGCGATAAATTTAGTAGTGTTTACGGAATTTGCCTCAGCTTTTAGACGATATCACCAAAATATCAGGACCCAGTCCTGTTATATTTGACTCATATGGAAAAATGTGCTACTATACAGGAGAAGGGCGTGATGAAGTGGCAAGGGCAGTGCGCAATACCGTGCAGCGCAAACTGGTTTTGGACATTGTCCGGGAGAGGCGCGACCATCCGACGGCCGAGCAGGTCTTTGAAGTTGCCAGACAGCGGGACTGCCGCATCAGCCGGGGGACGGTTTACCGCAACCTGAACCTGCTCTCGGAGCTCGGCGAGCTGAAAAGACTGTCCATGCCGGTCGGGGCCGACCACTTCGACATTCAGTCGGACAACCACTACCACTTCTGCTGCCGCGGCTGCGGCACGGTGACCGATGCAATGCTCCCCTACCGGGAGGAGTTCAACAGGGTCCCGGATGCCCTCACAGGCTATAAAATCGAATGGCACCGCCTGGTCCTCGTGGGGCTATGTCCCGAATGTCAGAAAAAAGAAAACGACCACAACAAACAGGAGGAATAGCTATGTGTGAAATCAGTTTCTACATCTGCAAGCACTGCGGCAATCTCGTCGGCATGATTCACAGCTCCGGCGTCCCGATGATCTGCTGCGGCGAGGAGATGACAAAGCTCATCCCCGGCAGCATTGACGCCAGCCTCGAAAAACATGTGCCGGTCGCCAAGGTCGAAGGGGACACCCTGACCGTCGACATCGGCTCAGTGCCCCACCCCATGCTCCCGGAGCACTATATTCAGTGGGTCTATGTGCAGACCGAGGCGGGCGGCCAGCGCAAGTGCTTAAAGCCGGGCGACAAGCCTCAGGTGACTTTCGCCCTCGGCGGCGACAAGCCGGTCGCGGTCTATGAATACTGCAACATCCACGGCCTGTGGGTGACAAATCTCTGACCTTAAAAATGACGCTTAGGGGGCGGACAGCTTGTCCGCCCCCCTTTTTTTGTTTTGCGCAGACAAAAAAGCGCTTAGCGGGAAATCCCGCTAAGCGCCTTTTTACTGTTTAAAGGCCTATCCCGCAAAGCCTTTGGCTGCGGGCTTTTGGCGAGGTCGGCCACCGTAACACCCTCGAGGTAGCCGTCAATGACGCGGTCAAGCTCTCTCCAGAGCGGGAGCGTGCGGCAGTCGGGGGCCCTGTGGCATTTGACCTTGGCTTTCCCGAGGCAGGCCACCGGCGCCAGGGAGCCCTCAGTCAGTTTGAGCACGCTTCCCACCGTATACATGTCGGGGGCGCGGCTCAGTTTATAACCGCCGCCCTTGCCCTGCACCGCGTCGACAAAGCCGGCCTTGGACAGCACGGCCATGATGTTCTCAAGGTATTTGCGGGAGATCTCCTGCCGGTCGGCAATGTCCCTCAGCGGAATGTGGGCCCCGGTGTCATTTTCCGCGAGGTCGACCATGACCCGCAGCGCGTATCTGCCCCTTGTCGATACCATCATCCTACAGCACCCCCAGACTAATACCCTATTCTACCACGGGAATTTGCCATTTTCAACAAATGGTTCCCCCGCCAAGCAGAATGTCCCCGTCGTAGAGCACCACGGCCTGTCCCCGCGCGACGGCCCGCTGCGGCGCATCGAATTCAATTCGAACCGTGTCGGGGCCGGTGGGAATGACGGTCACCGGCAGTTCTGTCTGCCGATAGCGCACTTTTGCCGCTGCCCGAATATCCGCAGCCGGGGGGTCGCAGGCCGCCCAGTTGAAGTCGCTTGCATTGAGCGTGGTTGAAAAGAGCTCGCGGGCTGTCCCCAGCGTGACTGTGTTGTCCCTTGCGCACTTGTCGCAGACATACAGCGCCTCGCTGCCCGAAATCCTGATTCCCTTGCGCTGTCCGATGGTGTACCGGATTAACCCCTCGTGCCGGCCGAGAATGTTGCCGGCCTTATCGACAAAATTGCCCCCGGGACAGGATTTACCGCAGTAGCTTTCAATGACGCTTGCGTAGTCGCCGTCCGGCACAAAGCAGATGTCCTGGCTTTCGCGTTTGCGGGCGTTGACAAGCCCGTGCGCCACCGCAATTTCCCGGATTTGGGGCTTTGTATAAACGCCGAGCGGAAACCGGACCTTCGCGAGCTGCTCCTGCGTGAGAAAATACAGGACATAGCTCTGGTCCTTGGCGGAGTCGGCCGCTTTTTTAAGCAGATAGCGGCCGTTTTCAAACGAAACGCGCGCGTAGTGGCCGGTCGCAATGCTGTCGCAGCCGAGCAGCTGAGCCCGCCCGAAGAACTTGTCAAACTTCATGTACCGGTTGCAGTCAATACAGGGGTTTGGCGTTGCGGCGTCCTCATAGGCGGCCACAAAACGGTCGATGACCTGCGCCCGGAAATCGTCAGTGAAATTAAAGACGTAGTACGGCATTCCAAGCCGCAGGGCCACGCTGCGGGCGTCCTCGACGTCCTCCAGGGAGCAGCAGGTCTTCTCCCGTGAAATTCCGGCGTCCTCATTGTCGTAAAGCCGCATGGTCGCGCCGATACAGTCAAACCCCTGCTCTTGCAGCAGAAGGGCGGCGACGCTTGAATCCACGCCGCCGCTCATGGCTACGAGCACTTTTTGATTATTCATCCGCTTGATGTCGTTTCCCCCGTTTGATGTCAAATAATGAAGGGCCTTTTGCCCGTCATGCGGTCGCGCCAGGCCGGCGATATGCCGCGCAGATATTCCACCGTCTCAGGGATGACGCCCAGCATGTAGTCGATTTCCTCGATTGTGTTCGTCTCGCAAAGCGACAGCCGCAGCGCGCCGACCGCAAGCTCATGCGGCCGGCCGATGGCTAAGAGCACGTGGCTCGGGTCAAGCGAACCGGACGAACAGGCCGAGCCCGACGAGGCACTAATTCCCTTTTGGTCAAGCGCCAGCAGCAGCGCCTCCCCCTCGACGCCCTCAAAGCAGAAGTTCACATTGCCGGGAAGTCTGCGATACCGGTCTCCGTTTAAAACGGCATGCGGGATTTTTATGAGCCCATCTATCAATCTGTCCCGCAGCGCCGTAGTTGCGGCGGCGTTTTCATCGATGTGCCGGCAGGCCTCGTCCAGCGCCGCAGCCATAGAGGCGATGCCCGCCACGTTCTCGGTCCCGGCGCGGACTCCCCGCTCCTGCGCGCCGCCCTCAATGAGCCCGGCGAGCCGGACGCCCTTGCGGGCGTAGAGGGCGCCGACGCCCTTGGGCCCGTGAAATTTGTGGGCCGAGAGCGACAGCATGTCGATGTTCTGGGCAGCGACGTCAATGTGCAGGTGCCCCGCCGCCTGCACGGCGTCGGTGTGGAAAAGGACGCCCCGCTCGCGGCAGAGGGCGCCAATTTCCGCTGCCGGCTGTATCGTGCCGAGCTCATTGTTGGCGTACATGACACTGACAAGGCAGGTGTCGCCCCGAATGGCCTCGGCCACCTGCGACGCGGTGACGACGCCGTCCTCCGGCGGGGCGAGCAGCGTGACTTCAAACCCCTGCCGCGCGAGCTTTTTTAAGCTGTGCAGCACGGCGTGGTGTTCAAAGGCTGTTGAGACGATGTGCTTTTTCCCGGCCCGCTCGCCTTCGGCCGCCGCCGAGATGAGGGCCTGATTGTCTGCCTCACTGCCGCCCGACGTGAAAATGACCTCTCTGGCCGTACAGCCGAGACAGGCCGCCACCGTCTCCCTGGCCTTTAGGAGCCCCTCGGCCGCCGCCCGTCCGAGAGAATATAGACTTGAGGGATTGCCGTACAGCGTATCCATATACGGCAGCATGGCGTCAATTGCCGTGCGGCTCATACAGGTGGTGGCGGCGTTGTCCGCATATACAGTCATTTTTGCTCACACTCCGCTGCCGTAGTAAATTTTTTCGCCGGGCTTTGTGGAATGGGTCAGCCACACGCCCGAGCCGATGACGCAGTTGTCCCCGATGTAAGTCCCGCCGCCTAAGACGGTCGCGCCGGCGTAAATGACGACGTGATTGCCGACACGGGGGTGGCGCTGGCCACCTTTGACCGGGTTGCCGCTCTCGTCGACTTCAAACCGCTTGGCCCCGAGCGTGACCCCCTGGTAGAGCGTGACGTGCTCGCCCAAAACGGCTGTCTCCCCGATGACGACGCCGGTGCCGTGGTCAATAAAGAAATGCCGGCCGATTTTCGCCCCCGGGTGAATGTCGATGCCGGTCATGCTGTGGGCGATTTCGGTCATCATCCTCGGCAGCACCGGCACTTTCAGCTCGTAGAGCAGGTGGGCCGGCCGATAAATGCTGACGGCCTCAAAGCCGGGATAGGTCAGCATGATCTCCCGCTCGGACAGGGCGGCCGGGTCCCCGTCGTAGGCCGCCTTTATGTCGGTTGCAAGGCATTCAAGGATTTCAGGCAGGCCCCCGAAAAATTCCTCCACAATGCCGCAGGCGTTTTCCGCCGGCAGCAGGGCCTCCAAAATCCCGTCAAGCCTTGCGCTTGCCAGGCTCAGGTATCTTTCCACAGCCCGCCCCGTGTCAGGCGGAGCACATGCCTCTTCCCCGAAAACCCCCGGGTACATGGCGCTGCGCAGGTATGTGACAAACTCGGCAACCTGCCTTTTGAGCCCGCAGTGTGCAAGCGTCCACTCATATTTAACCTCGTTGACGGCAGCCAGCTGCGAGGCGACGTCCTGTGTAAGAATGTGCGGTTTGTCTGAAGTGTCCATGGCCATTCTCCTATTAACTTAATTTAATCT
>DATMZG010000060.1:0-9943 GCA_035560415.1 Candidatus Acidiferrum sp.
CAGGCCAATAGGCCCCCCGCCTTTTTATCTGTAAAAATTTCCTAAATGTTGCATTTGCAACGGACTGCCCCCCGCCTTTATGGTATCATCAAGGCATCAAAACCAAAGGGGGTCAAAGCCGTTGACAGAACAAGTTTATACGCTGGCCAAAGGGGAGGACAGAGCGGTGGAGCGGGTGCTCCTTGACGGGAATATCCACTACCTGCACATCATCCTGCCCCAAAACGACGCGCTGCCGGAGCATTTCTCAAATTCAAATGTCTATATGACCGTCCTGCGGGGAACCCTATCCATCGGGCTCGGTGAGGAGGAGACTCGCGAATATGCCGCCGGCACTCTCCTGAAAATTCCTGTCGGCACGAAAATGAACATTAAAAACCATAGAGAAAAGGCGCTTGAGCTGATTCTCGTAAAAGCCCCCGCGCCAAAGGCGTAAGAAAGGGAGATTGAGATGAAAAAGTACAGATGCGTTCCCTGCGACTACATCTATGACCCCGCTCAGGGAGACCCGGACAACGGCATTGCCCCCGGCACGGCCTTTGAGGACCTGCCGGACGACTGGGTCTGCCCCGTCTGCTTTGTGGGCAAGGACATGTTTGAAGAGGTTAAGTGACGGTCGCATTCTTTTGCGCTGGCTAAAACCGCCCGCATGTCTTCACGCTGCTATTTTTTCTAAACCCAAAAAGCCCCGGGGCAGCCCGGGGCTTTTTGCCGCCCCCGGGGCGGAAGGGCCGCGGCGGGGGCACGCAGCCCCGCTCGCGCAAAACCGGTTAGCGTGAGGCCACTTTGCATAAAGTCGGACCGATTTAACCTCATATATGTATAAAAAAATTACATTGAAAGATTGCCGGCTTAGTGGTATAGTTACCATGAATGAGCATTCGATGAATTCGTCTGCGGCTTTCTGAGCTGCAGGCGAATGCACGCTCTATACATTCTTACCGAATTTATAAAAAAACGCAGACAGCGAGGGAAGACAGACCACCATGAAAATTGCTGTAGTAGGGTGCGGGAAAATCGGCTATACGCTGACCTCGCAGCTCTCCACGGAAGGACATGACATCACCGTCATCGATCAGGACGCCGAAAAAATCAGGCACATCGTCGAAGAGCTCGACGTCATCGGCATACGCGGCAACGGCGTCAGCTACAAGGACCAGACCGAGGCCGGCGTGTCGGACGCCGACCTCCTCATCGCCGTCACATCGGGTGACGAACTCAATATCATCAGCTGTCTGATTGCGAAGAAGCTGGGCGCCAAGCACACGATCGCCCGCATCAGGGACCCGGAGTATTCCGAGCAGCTGGCCTTTCTCAGGGACGATTTAGGGCTGAGCATGGCCATCAACCCCGAGCGGGCGGCCGCCCGCGAAATTGTGCGGGTCATCAACTTCCCCTCGGCAAATTCGGTTCGGGGGCTTGTCAAAGGCCGGGTGGAGCTGGTCGAGTGCCGCATTGAACCGGACAGCATGCTCTGCGGCACAAAGCTCTTCAAAGTGCGCGACAAGTTCAAGCTCAACATCCTGCTCTGCCTGCTCGAGCGCAAATGTGAAATTTTCATTCCGACCGCGGATGACGTTTTTGAGGCCGGCGACAAAGTGTATGTGACCGGCACGCCCAGCGACATTCTCGCCTTTATGAAAGCGGCCGGCCACGAGCAGCACAAGGTGCGCACCGTTCTGATCATCGGCGGCGGGAAAATCGGCTATTATCTGGCCCGGCAGCTTCTCACTTCGGAGCTCAACGTCAAAATCATTGAAAAGAAGAAAGAGCGCTGCCAGGAGCTCTGTGAGTTGCTGCCGCAAGCCCTCATCATCAACGGCGACGGGACCGAGCGTACGCTGCTTGAAGAGGAGCTCGCGGAGTCCGACGTTCTGGTCGCCCTGACCGATATCGACGAGGAGAACCTCATCGTCTCGATGTATGCCTCAAAGTGCGGCGTCAAGAAGGTCATCGCCAAAATCAACCGCACCGAATACCTGCCGCTGGCCGAGGACATCGGAATCGACAGCATCATCAGCCCCAAGCAGATCACGGCCTATCAGATCATCCAGTATGTCAGGGCCATGCAGAACACCATCGGCTCGCAGGTTGAGGCGCTGGTCCGGGTTGCAAACGAGCGGGCCGAGGTGCTGGAATTTGTCATCGCAGAAAATGCGCGGCATCAAAATGAGCCGCTTTCCACGATTCCGCTGAAGAAAAATCTCGTCATTGCCGCCATTGTGCGCATGGATAAGCTCATCGTCCCCTCCGGGAACACCCATTTTGAGAAGGGCGACTCCATCATCATCGTCACCATGAACCACAACTTTACCGATATAAACGACATTTTTGAAGACGGCGCTCAGCGCTGATCATTTAAACGGCTGTGAGGCAAATTAAACTATCATGAACAAAAAAATGCACGTGTATATCCTCGGGTTTCTGCTGCGCATCGAAGCCGCTTTTATGGTCCCCTCCGGGCTGATTTCACTCGCCTCGGAGGAACAGCAGTCGGCCTTGGCGTTTTTCGGCACCAGCTTTTTCATGCTTGTCGCGGGCACGCTCATGTCCTTTCGCCCGCCCGAAAACAAAACCCTCAACACGAGAGAGGGCCTTCGCATCGCCGCAACCTCCTGGGTGCTCGTGTCGGTTTTCGGCGCGCTTCCCCTGTATTTCGGCGGCATCGGCGTCTCCTATCTCGACTGCCTTTTTGAAATCGTCTCGGGCTTCACGACGACCGGCGCCAGCATTTTTCCCGACGTTGAAATCCTGCCCCGCGGAATCCTGTTCTGGCGCAGCTTCACCCACTGGATCGGCGGCATGGGGGTTCTCGTCTTTCTGCTCTCCATCACCTCTTTTTCCAGCGGCTCTCTGATGCGCATCATGCAGGCCGAATCCCCCGGGCCCTCGGTCAGCAAGCTGGTGCCCAAGGTCAAGGAGACGGCCAAAATCCTCTACTCCATCTACATTTTTCTGACCCTCATTCAGATTTTGCTGCTGGTCATGGGCGGTATGCCGCTCTTTGACAGCATCGTCAACACTTTCGGCACGGCCGGAACCGGTGGCTTTTCCATTAAGAACAAGTCGATAGGTTTTTACGACAGCGCCTATGTAGACTATGTCGTCGGCATTTTCATGATCCTGTTCGGCGTCAATTTCAACGCGTATTTTCTGCTCTATTCGAGAAAAATCAAAGACTTTTTGAAGAGCGAAGAGCCCAAGGTGTACCTCGGAATCATTGCGGCGGCCGTCCTGACCATCACGGTCAACATTTATCGGACCTCTTACGATTCGCTCTCCCGGGCTTTTCGGGACGCTTTCTTTGCGGTGTCCTCCATCATCACGACGACCGGGTACGCCACGGCCGATTTCGACCTGTGGCCGCAGCTCTCCCGCTCAATTTTGCTGCTGCTCATGTTTTTCGGCGCCTGCGCCGGCTCCACCGGCGGCGGAATTAAAATCTCGCGGCTCATCATCTATTTTAAAGAGGCCAAGAGAACCATCAGGCAGTTCTCCCACCCCAAGGCGGTTGAAATGGTTCGGCTCGAGGGAAAGGCCGTCGACGAGGAGACCGTCTCCATGTCCAACGCCTTCCTCATCATGTATCTCGGCATTTTTATCTCCTCGGTGCTGCTTGTCTCGCTCGACGGGTACAGCTACGACACCTCTTTTTCCGCCGTCGCGGCCTGCCTCAACAACATCGGCCCCGGGCTCGGGGTGGTCGGCCCCACCGGCAACTACTCCTCACTGAGCGCCCTCTCCAAATCGACCCTCATTGTCGACATGCTGATGGGCCGGCTTGAGATTTTCCCCATCGTCGCGTTTTTGAACATGAAGCGCGGCCGGTAAGACATACGCATGACATTAAAAAAGAGCAGGTGTCGCCTGCTCTTTTTTCTTTAGGCTTTCAGCTCCCGAACCGGGATGCCCTCAATGTAGCCGCGCTTGCCGACGGGGGGCAGCTGAAAGCGGGGCCCGTCCTCCATGGCCCACTCAAAGCCGTAGAGCTCGGGGTTATACCGCCTTATGGCCTCCCACACCGCGTCAATGGCTTCGCCGAAGTCCTCATCCTCAAAGGGCTCGCCGTGGAAGACCATGTACTTGCAGGGCGGAAGGTCCATGACCTCGAAGCCCTCGGGCACCGGACCGGCGTAGCCGGCGGGGACTTCGACCCCCTGGCAGTACTCCGACGTGCCGGGCTTTCGCATGCCCTGCGGCAGCCAGACGCCAATCGACTCATAGAGGCTGCCCGCAATGCGCTCGAGAACATCCCAGACCTCGCACCCGACCTCCTCGCAGTAGGCGAAATAGTCGGCGGCGGCCACCCCCCGCTTTAAGATGAACTTGCGGGCCGGGCGCTCAATGACCTGCGTGAAAACAATTGAACTTGGCATCTTTTTCTCCTCTTTTCCGGATAGATTGCGGATATATCGGACGGGGAAATGACAAAACGGGGGAATTGGCGGCGTCTTTTGCCGGTAGGCCCGTGGCGACACGGCAAACGCCTTTGTGAACGCCTTGATAAATCCCTCGTGGGAGCCGAAAGCCGCCTCCAGCGCAATGTCGAGCACGCTGGCCTTTGTGTCCCGCAGCTTTTTTGCGGCCGCAGACAGCCGGATCATCCGGAGGTATTCAAAGGGGGTCTTGCCCGTCAGCTCCGAAAAGGCGCGCAGCGCATGCCACGGCGAATACATCGCGGCCGCGGCAAGGTCCGCCAGCGTGACATCCTCGCCGCAGTGGGCCAAGATGTAGTCCTGCATGCGCCCCACGGCCTCGATTTTTTCCCGGTTTTCCGTCATTTCCATCACCCGTCTCTATGATACCGCATCTGCCGGATTCTCTCTTGACAAGGATTGCGCAGTTTAGGGCTCATGCCGCAGCGGCCTGCCAGGCCCAAAAACTCCAGCATTCCGCATCTTTGGCGCAATGCCATATTCATATGTTAAGTATACAGACTTTTCCGGCCGGTGCAACCTAAAACTTTGAGCGGATATGGTCAAGTTGTATAAAAGCGAGCTATAAAATTTATTTAAAATTCCAAAAACCTATTGACACCATAGGATTTCACATGGTAGAATCCTATTAATCTACAGGATTGGTAGGTAGAACATCATGACAGTCATCTTCAACCAACTCGTAAGAGCAAACTATCGTTTCGGGCGAATGCGCCGTCAATTGAGGGACCGAATGTGCCGATGTCCGCATTGACAAACATTTTGAAACGAAAGGGAATTTGACATGTCCAACAACTATAAGTTTGAGACGCTGCAGCTCCATGTCGGGCAGGAGTCCCCCGACCCCACCACCGACGCCAGAGCTGTCCCGATCTATGCCACCACCTCCTACGTCTTCGCGAGCTCCGCCCAGGCCGCTGCCCGTTTTTCGCTGGCCGAGGGCGGCAACATATACACCCGCCTCATGAACCCGACCACCGACGTCTTTGAAAAGCGCATTGCGGCGCTTGAGGGCGGCGTTGGCGCACTTGCCACCGCCACCGGCGCAGCGGCTGTCGACTACGCCGTGCGCAACATCACAAAGGCGGGGGACCACATCGTCTCCTCTTCGACCATTTACGGCGGAACATATAACCTCTTTGCCAACACCTATGAAGAGCTCGGCATTTCCGTCACTTTTGTCGACGGCAGCGACCCGCAAAACTTTGAGAAGGCCATCCGCCCGAACACAAAGCTCGTCTTTTTGGAGTCGCTCGGAAACCCCAACTCCGACGTCATCGACCTCGACGCGGTCTCGGAGATCGCGCACCGGCACGGCGTTCCGGTCGTCATTGACAGCACGTTTGCCACCCCCTATCTGTTCCGGCCCATTGAGCACGGCGCTGACATCGTGGTCCACTCGGCCACCAAGTTCATCGGCGGACACGGGACGGTCATGGGCGGCGTCATTGTCGACGGCGGAAAATTCGACTGGGCCCAAAACGACAAGTTTCCGGGCCTGTCGCAGCCCAACCCCTCCTATCACGGCGTCGTCTTTACGCAGGCGGTGGGCAACCTGGCCTACATCATCAAAGCCCGCACCACCCTGCTGCGGGACACCGGAGCGACCCTCAGCCCTTTCAACGCCTTCCTGCTGCTGCAAGGGCTCGAGACCCTCTCGCTGCGCGTGGAGCGGCATGTGGAAAACGCCTTGAAAGTCGTGGAATACCTCAAAAATCACCCGCAAGTTGAACGGGTCAACCATCCGTCGCTTGCAAGCGGCCGGCAAAAAGAGCTCTACGACAGTTATTATCCGAAGGGCGGCGCCTCCATTTTCACGTTCGAGGTGAAGGGCACGGTCGACCAGGCCAAGAAATTCACTGAGTCGCTGAAGCTCTTCTCGCTGCTCGCAAACGTCGCCGACGTCAAATCGCTTGTCATCCACCCGGCTTCGACCACCCATTCGCAGTTGTCGACCGAGGAGCTGCTCCAGGCCGGCATCACACCGACGACGGTCCGGCTCTCCATCGGCACCGAACACATTGACGACATCCTCGCCGATCTCGAACAGGGGTTCGAAGCCATAAAATAATTTTATGGTAAGGTGAAATTTTATGTCTAAGGTATATACGTCCATTGACCAGCTCATCGGCAACACACCGCTGCTTGAGCTGACAGGTTACGAGAAACTGCACGGCCTTGGGGCCACCATTCTGGCAAAACTCGAGTACTTCAATCCGGCCGGCAGTGTGAAGGACCGCATTGCAAAGGCCATGATCGACGACGCCGAGCAGCGGGGCATCCTGAAAAAGGGCGCGGTCATCATTGAGCCGACCAGCGGCAACACCGGCATCGGGCTGGCCTCGGTCGCGGCGGCAAGGGGATACCGGCTCATCATCACAATGCCCGAGACCATGTCGGTCGAGCGCAGACTTCTCATGAAAGCCTACGGCGCCGAAATCGTCCTGACCGAAGGCGCAAAGGGCATGAAGGGGGCCATTGAGAAGGCCGATGAGCTTGCAAAGGAGATTCCGGGCAGCTTCATTGCCGGCCAGTTCGTCAACCCGGCCAACCCCAGCGTCCACCGCGCCACGACCGGCCCCGAAATCTGGGCCGACACCGATGGCAAGGTTGACATCTTCGTGGCGGGCGTCGGCACCGGCGGCACCGTCACGGGGGTTGGCGACTATCTGAAGGGCAAAAATCCGGCCGTGAAAATTGTCGCGGTCGAGCCGGCCACCTCGCCGGTGCTCTCGACCGGCGTGTCCGGCGCCCACAAAATCCAGGGCATCGGGGCCGGCTTTGTCCCGCAGGTGCTCGACACCAAAATTTACGACGAGATCATCCCGGTCGACAACGAAGCGGCTTTTGAGGTCGGCCGGGAACTTGGCAAAACCGACGGCGTTCTGGTCGGAATCTCTTCGGGCGCCGCGGTCTGGGCCGCAACCGAACTTGCGAAAAGGCCCGAAAACAAAGGCAAGGTGATTGTGGCGCTTCTGGCAGACACCGGCGAGCGGTACCTCTCCACTCCGCTGTTTACAGACTGACGCAAAGCGGCTAAAATAAGGTTATGGGCGGAACCGCCCATAACCTTATTGCTGCGCATACGGGAAATACTGAAGGGATGGTGCGTATGAGCGGACTCCATGAAAAATATCTCGCCGGTATTGGCTTTGATTTGACCTTCATGCCTCCCGGCACCTCCGGAGGCGAGCCCTATGTCCGCCGGTTTAGGCCGCCGGTGCGGCTCATAATTCTCGGCGGCGGCTACGTGGGGCAGGCGCTCTGTCGGTTTGCAAGCGCCCTCGAGTTTGAGGTGACGGCCGTCGACGACAGGCCGGCCTTTGCGAATTACGAGACCTTTTCGCAGGCAAAGCTCGTCCTCTGCGACGCTTTTTCCACCGCCATCTCAAAACTGGGCCTGACGGCCGATGACTTTGTCGCCGTCGTCACACGGGGGCACAGGCACGACGCCGACTGCCTTCGCGTCATTCTGCAAGGGGAGATGCCGGCCTACCTCGGGCTGATCGGCTCCCGCCGCAGGGTCGCGGGGCTCTTTGACATGCTCGAAGGCGAAGGGCTCGACCGGGCGCGCATGGACCTCATCCACACCCCAATCGGGCTGCCCATCGGGGCCGTCACGCCCGATGAAATTGCGATTTCCATTCTCGCCGAGCTCACCCTGTGCCGCAGCGGCCGGGCGTCCGACCGCCATACCGGCATCCTTGAGCAGACGAATGTCGACCCCGATTTTTTGCGCTGCCTCGATATGGACGGCGTCAAGGCCGTCGCCCTCGTGGTCGAGCGCAGGGGCTCGACGCCGGTCAAAACCGGGGCCGTCATGGCCGTAGACCCCTCGGGTCGGACATTCGGAACGGTGGGCGGAGGCTGCGGCGAACATGAGATCGTCTTAGCGGCGCTGCGCGTGCTCCAAACCGGCCGGGATGAGCTTGTCACGGTCGACATGACCGACGAGGTTGCCAAGTCCGAGGGGATGGTCTGCGGCGGGACCATGAAAGTCCTCATCACAAAAATCGACGGGCCATACCGAAATTAAAATCAGTCTGCTGCCTTTGCGCCACTTTGCGCGCAGACAGCGGCAAGGAGAAAACCCTATGCTTGACCAGTTTTCCCGCACTGAGCTCATTTTGGGCAGGAAGTCCATTGAAAAACTCGGGCAGAGCCGGGTTGCCGTGTTCGGCCTCGGCGGCGTCGGCGGATATGCCGTGGAGGCCTTAGCCCGCAGCGGCATCGGCGCCATTGACCTCATTGACGATGACAGAATTTGTCTCACAAATCTCAACCGGCAGATCATCGCCACCCACAAGACGGTCGGACAGTACAAGGTGGACGCCGCCGAGGCCCGCATCTTCGACATCAACCCGCAGGCCGTCGTCACAAAGCACCGGTGTTTTTTTATGCCCGAGACCGCCGATGAATTTGATTTTTCTAAGTACGACTATGTCATTGACGCCATTGACACCGTGACCGGCAAAATCGAGATTGCGCTGAGGGCCGACAGGGCCGGGGTGCCCGCCATTTCGGCCATGGGGGCGGGAAACAAGCTCGACGCCTCCGCCCTTCGGGTGGCCGACATCTATGAGACGTCCATCTGCCCTCTGGCGCGGGTCATGCGCCGAGAGCTCAAGCGGCGGGGCGTGAAGGGGCTCAAAGTCGTCTACTCCCCGGAACCGCCCACCCGGCCACAGGACGACGCCGAAATCAGCTGCAGGGAGCACTGCGTTTGCCCGCCCGGCACCGCCCGGAAGTGCACGGTGCGAAGGGATATTCCGGGCTCCGTCGCCTTTGTCCCATCCGTCATGGGCCTCATCATCGCCGGAGAGGTCGTCCGGGACCTGACCGGGCACACATCTCAAAAATAACATGATGATAACCGCAATCCCTTGTGCTATAATAGCCGCGTGGCGGCCATTATAGTGATTTAAATCCCGCGTGCGATTTTCACCCTTGCGGGTGAACGCACATGCGACTATTATACCCCTGCGCGCTGTGCGCTTGTGGTATAATAGGGAGTGAAAAAGGGGAGTGGATTAAAAATGATGATTTCCACCAAGGGGCGCTATGCCCTGCAAATTATGCTCGACCTCTCGCAGCACCGGGACGACGGCTACGTTTCCCTGACCAAAATCTCGGAGCGGCAGGGGATTTCCGCAAAATATCTCGAGGCCATCGTCGCCATGCTAAACCGTGCCGGAATGGTTGAGAGCCAGCGCGGCAAAGAGGGGGGCTATCGGCTCGTGAAGGAGCCCGAGCAGTATTCGGTCGGCGCCATTATCAAGCTGACCGAGGGCTCCATTGCGCCGGTCTCCTGCCTTGAAGGGGACAGCGCCGGCTGCGAGCGCGCGTACGCCTGTCTGACCCTGCCGCTGTGGGTGCGGCTTGAGAGCATTGTCGACGAGTACCTCGAAAGCGTCAGCCTCAAAGACCTGCTTGAGCGCAAAGTGAAATAGCTTTTGGAATTTTTTGGATAACATCCTAAACTCCTATTGACTTTATAGGCTTTAGAG
>DATMZG010000061.1:0-11992 GCA_035560415.1 Candidatus Acidiferrum sp.
CTTATAATCACTAATCATAAATCTGATATCGGGGTGTGCGGTGTGTTTGAACCTGCAAGTGCAAATATGCGCAAAACGACTTCTGCGCCCATGCGCGCAGAAGATAGTTTTGCGCCTAAGTGCGCCGCCCAGCCCAAAGACCGATATTGCTTTATATTTGCGGACACTGCTTATGCGGTGTCCGTTTTTGCACTCCTTGGCCTTCTTCGGGCGGCAGTCGTCGCAGGCATTCACCACGTACACATTACCGTTGTCGTCCTCGCCGTACTGAGCATTAGACTGCTGGTGTACCCCGCTGAAATCACAATGCGCGCGCTGTGATTGCCGGGTGAGTTCGAAGGGCGACGCGCATGCGCCGCCCTTTTTTTAACAGATATTTCGGCTTTGTGCCGGCTTTCGTAAATAAGAGAGGAGTTTATGATCATGCAGACAAAACAGTGTGAGGAGCTCGTTGCCCGCGACAAAAAAGTCATTGCCCCCTGCCAGCATCTTTCGTATTTCCCGCTGGCGGTGGAAAAAGTTCAGGGCGCCGTCATCACCGACGCCGACGGGAACGAGTTCATCGATTTTCTGTCCAGCGCGTCCTCGCTCAACCTTGGCAGCTGCCATCCGGTCATCACGGCCGCGATTGAGAGACAGATGCACGAGTTCACGCAGTATACGCAGGCCTACACCTACAACCGGCTGAGCATTGAGTACGCCGAGCGGCTGGTCTCGGTCTATCCGGGCGGGGCGGAGGCGAAAGTCTGCTTTGGCAACTGCGGCTCCGACGCAAACGACGCGGCTGTGAAATTTGCCAGAGCGTTTACCGGCAGGCACAAAATCCTGTCCTTCCTGAACGGCTATCACGGCAACACTTACGGTTCCTCCAGTCTGACGACCTGCACGCCGAAAATGCGGGATAAAATGGGGCCCTTCCTGCCGGAAATCTACAGCTTCCCCTTCTTCGGTATCGACGTCGACGACGCCGTCTGCGAGCGCGACTGCCTGGCCGAGATGGAGCGGGCCTTTGCCTCCTATCTGCCCGTCGACGACGTCGCGGCCGTCATCATCGAGCCCATGCAGGGCGACGGCGGACTGCTGCCGGCCCACCCCATTTTCATGAAAAAACTCTATGAGCTCTGCAAGAAAAACGGCATTCTCTTCATCTCCGAAGAGGTTCAGCAGGCCTTTTTCCGCACCGGCACCTGGTTTTCGATTGAGCACTACAACATCGTGCCGGACGGCATCGTGCTGGGCAAATCCATCGGCGGCAGCCTGACCCTGGGCGCCTTCATGGGCAAGGCCGAGATCATGGACTGCCTGCCGGCGCCCGCCCATCTCTTTACGCTGGGCGGCAACTCCATCGCCTGCGCCGCCGGCATCGCGGCCTTCGACTACTACAAGACAGGTGAGTTTCAGAAAATCCTCTCGGAAAACACGGCGCTGCTCTGCCTTTTAGCCGAAAATCTGCGCCAGCAGTACCCCGACATGGTGGGCTTTATTCGCAACCTCGGCATGTCGATGGGCATCGGCATCACAAAGACGGCAGACGGCGCGACGGCACCCGACCTCGACGGGACTTTCAAAATTCTCTACCGCTGCTATGAGCTCGGCCTCATCATGATTTCGGTGGCCGGAAATGTCTTGCGGATTCAGCCGCCGCTCATCATTGAAAAAGAGCAGCTCAAAAAGGCGTTTGCCATCATCGCACAGGCGATGGACGAGTACCGGGCCGGGGCAATTCCCGACGACGTGCTGAAAAACCGCGCGGGGTGGTAATGATGAAAATCCGGGAGGAATACCAAAAAGAGACCAAGAGCTACGCCGCCCACACCCCCGAGTCGAGGCCCTCTACCCTCGATTGCAGTCAGGGCATCAACCCCTATGGGCCACCCCAGGAGGCGCTTTCGGCCATTCGCAATTTCGACGCGGCGCGGGTCGGCAGTTACCCCCACTCCCACGCCGCTCACGAGGCCATCATCCGCTACTGGCGCGGCTGCGCCGACTTAAAGCCGGAGAACATCCTGCTTGTGGACGGCAGCATCAGCGCCTTGTATCTCATCAACGCGCTCTTCGCAAGGCCCGGTGCGCAGGTGGTCGGATTCATGCCCACCTTTACCGATATGGTGGTCAATGTCGGCTTAAACGGCATGGAATATGTCGGGATTCCCCCGGCAGACGCCGAGTACCGCCTCGACGTGGAGGCGCTGCTGGCGGCCATCACTGAGGAGACCTCATTTGTCTATATCGACAATCCGAACAACCCCACAGGGCAGCTGTTGCCGGTCGGCGAGGTTGCGCGGATTGCCGAGAAAGCAAAGGCCTGCGACGCCTGCGTCCTCATGGACGAGGCCTACGCCGATTTTGTGGAGAAGGGCGACAGTGCAATCTCCCTGCTCTCGAAGTTCGACAACCTCGCCGTGCTGCGCACCTTCTCAAAGGGCTTTGGACTGGCGGGGCTTCGGGCCGGCTATCTCGTCGCCTCCCCCGAACTTATCGGGCTGCTCGGCAAGGCCAGCAACCCCTACGCCATGAGCGAGTTGACAAGGGAGGCAGCGGCAGCCGCCATGTCGGCGCAGGGCTACCCCACTGCGCACAAGGAGCAGATTGCCGCAGTCAAGAGGGCGCTGCGAGGCGCCACCGGCAACGCCTTAAAGCTGCTTGTCACGGACGACAGGGTGCCGATTTGCGCCTTGAAGCACAAAGACGCGGTCGACTTGCAGGCGCTGTTTATGGAGCAGGATGTTCTGACCGTTTCCGGCGCCGAGTTTGACTGTATGGACGCCTCTTTCGTTCGCCTGCGGGTCACCCGCGAGGAGGATGCCCCACGGCTCATTGAGGCGGTGCGCCGGGTGGACCTCGGTATGCAGTAAGCACAATTCACAGCGACGCTGTTCATATAGATTATTCTGTAATTATCAGGAGTGAGGCTGTAATGGATTCAAAGAACAAATTTATCAGGTATCTGATCCCCGGCTTTATTTTCCAGTCTGTCGTCATCGGCGGCGGCTATGGAACCGGCGCTGAAATCGCGCAGTTCTTCGGGGTAAACGGACTTGTTGGCGGCCTGATGGGCATGGTCGTCACGCTTGTCGTCTGGTCGGCGCTCTGCGCCATCACCTTCGAATTTGTCCGCGTATTTGAGACATACGACTACAACAGCATGATGGGAAAGCTGCTGGGCAAAGCCGGCATTCTCTACGAAGTCTGCTATGTGGTGCTGCTGCTCATCGTGCTCGGCGTCATCAACGCGACGGCCGGCAGCATGCTGGAGAGCCTGACCGGCATGAGCCCCTGGATTGGCATTATCCTGCTGTCCCTTGGCATCATCGCGCTGGTGCTCAAAGGCACCAAGGCCATTGAGGATGTGCTGTCTTTCTGGTCCTATGTGCTCTACGCCGTGTACATTCTCTTCATGATCATCGTCTTCTCCAAGTTCGGCGGCGCCATTTCGGCCGAGTTCGCAAAGGCCGAAGTCGGCGCAAACTGGTTCATTGACGGACTGAAATACTCCTTCTACAACCTCGGCATCGTGCCGGCGCTGCTCTACACCGTCCGCGGCGCAAAAAGCCGCAAAGAAGTCGTCATTTCCGGCGCGCTCGCCGGCGCAATCGGCATCATTCCGGCGGGGCTGCTCATGCTGACCATGGCCGCCGACCTGCCGGCCGTCGTTGCCGCAAGTGTCCCCGTCACCGTCATTTTCGACAAGCTCAACATGACCTGGCTCTATGTCATCTTTGAGATCGTGCTCTTCGGCACCCTCATTGAGACCGGCACCGGCTTCATCAAGGCCGTGGACGACCGCGTTGAGATGAGCATGGAAAAGCAGGGCAAGACGGTTCCCGGCTGGGTGCGCCCCACAATCACGATAGGCCTTGTCGTCGTCGGCATCTGCATCTCCTCCTTCGGACTCATCGGCCTCATCGCCAAGGGCTACGGCACCATCTGCTGGGGTTTCCTCGTGGTCTACGTGCTGCCCATGGTCACACTCGGCGTCTACAAAATCAGCAAGGCCGGCAAGGCGGCAGACTGATTTTCCGCAATTGCTTAAAATATATCGCAAAACTGCCGCTCCGTATGGAGCGGCAGTTTTTTCAAGGGGCCCAAAAGCGGTGCATCGTGAATATAATGGGGCAGCTTTCAAAGTCCAGTTTCTCAAAAGGAGGGGGCACCCTTGAACCAAAAACCGTATGACCGCGAAAAAGCCGTGGCATACGCCCACCAGTGGGCCTTCGGGCGCAATCCGCGGTACGCCAACTTCGACGGGATGGGGGGCGACTGCACCAACTTCACCTCCCAGTGCATTTACGCCGGGGCCGGCGTCATGAACCCGACGCCCACTTTCGGGTGGTATTACTATAGCTTGAACAGCCGCGCGCCGGCCTGGTCGGGCGTGGAATATCTCTACCGCTTCCTTGTCAAAAACCGTTCGGTGGGGCCGGTTGCGGTCGAGACCGACCTGTCCCAAATCGAGATTGGCGACATCGTTCAGATTTCGTTTGACGGCAATATTTTCGAGCACTCCCCCATTGTCGTATCGGTGGGAGAGCCGCCCGCGCCAAACAATATCCTGATTGCCGCCCACACTTACGACTCCGACAACCGCCCCTTGAGCAGCTACGCATATAAACGCTTGCGCCCGCTTCATATCACCCATATTAACGTCTGGTGACAAATGCCGGCGCAATCTGCCGGTTTTCCCTGTTTGATGAAAACGCCCCGCGCTTGTGGTATACTATCCGCAGAGCGGCTATTATACCTGATTAAATTCCGCATGCGATTTTCGCCCTGCGGGCGAACGCATATGCGACCATTATCCCACTTCGCGCCCAGCGCTTGTGGTATACTATCCTCAGTGCACCGGCTGAAAATTCTCTTAAGCGGTGCACATGCCCCAGTGTGAAAGAGACGGCGGCAAAAAGATAACCGGGAGGGACTGCGCATGTACACCGACGAAAAAAGGCATGACCTCGTTCGCCTGATCATTGACAACGAGGAGGAAAAGGCGCTCGCAGACGAGGAGATTATCCATCTGCTGCTCGACAGAAAGCTGTCCGAAAACACCAGCGCACAAAATAAGGCCGCGATGTCGACCGGCGCGAAAATGGCCGACGGCATCGCAAAGTTTGTGGGCAGTTGGACCTTTATCATCTTTTTTACGAGCTGCATGGTCTTTTGGGTCATCCTCAACGCCCTCATGCTGTCAAGGGCGGTCGACCCCTACCCCTTTATTTTGCTCAATCTGATTTTGTCCTGTGTCGCCGCCATTCAGGCCCCCGTCATCATGATGAGCCAAAACCGGCAGGAGGAAAAAGACCGGCGGCGCTCCTTAAACGACTATAAGACCAATTTGAAAACCGAAATCATCATTGAGGACCTGCATCAGAAAATAGACAGGCTCATTGCAAATCAGGACGCCATCATCAAAAAGCTCGGCCTGTCGAAGGACGGCGTTTTGATGCGGGAGGAGGAACCCCCTCGAAACATCGAGCTGTAACGGCAAGCGGTTTTCGGCATTTCCCTAAAAATATAAAAAAGGAACAGCCGGCGGCTGTTCCTTTTTATTCGCGTCGCTATTTTCCAAACCGGGTTGAGCTGTACTTCTCTTCCATTGACTTGACTTTGATGCGGGTCAAAGCACGGGAGAGGGCTGCCTTGCCCCTAGCGATGGACTCGGCGTTTTTTTGCTGCTCAATTCGGGCCTCGGCCCGGCGTTTGGCCTCCTCGGCCCGGTGCACGTCGATCTCCTCGGGCCATTCACAGGCCTGCAGCAGCACGACGGTCCCCTCCGGGCGCACTTCCATAAACCCCTCGGAGTGAAAGGCCTCGCGGACCTCGTCCCCCTTTTTGATTTTCAGGGTGCCGATGGAGAGTGCCGTCACGAGCGGAATGTGGCCGGCCAGAATGCAGAGCTCCCCGTCAATCGACTCGACGACGAGGCTCTCCACCCGGTCGTTATAGAACTCCCGCTCCGGCGTCAGCACGCTCAGCGGAAAGGAGTTAGCCATTTTTCATTTCCTCCGCCTTTTTGCGCACCTCGTCGAGGTTGCCCGCCATTAAAAACGCCACTTCCGGCAGCTCGTCGGTCTCTCCCCCCGCAATGGCCTCGAAATTGTCCACCGTCTCCTGCAAGGTGACATAGCGGCCCTGCTGACCGGTGAAGACTTCGGCGACGAAAAACGGCTGAGAGAGAAAGTTTTGGATTTTACGGGCGCGGTAGACCGTCAGCTTATCCTCTTCGGCCAGCTCGTCCATGCCGAGAATTGCGATGATGTCCTGCAGCTCGTGGTACCGCTGTAAAATCTCCTGCACCCGGCGGGCCACTTTGTAGTGCCGCTCGCCGACGACGCCGGGCTCGAGGATTCTCGAAGTCGAGTCGAGCGGGTTGACGGCGGGGTAGATGCCGATTTCAGCAATGGAGCGGGAAAGGACGGTCGTGGCGTCGAGGTGCGAGAAAATGGCGGCGGGCGCCGGGTCGGTCAAATCGTCTGCCGGGACATAGACGGCCTGCACCGAGGTGATGGAGCCACGGGTCGTGCTGGCGATGCGCTCCTGTAATTCACCGAGCTCCGTGGCCAGCGTCGGCTGGTATCCGACGGCCGAGGGCATGCGCCCTAAGAGCGCCGAGACCTCGTTGCCGGCCTGCACATAGCGGAAAATGTTGTCGATGAAGAGCAGGACGTTTTGCCCCATCTCATCGCGCAGGTATTCGGCCATCGTGAGCCCCGCCAAGGTCACCCGCATGCGGGAGCCCGGAGGCTCGTTCATCTGCCCGAAGGCCAAAGCCGTGTTCTTGATGACGCCCGACTCCCGCATGTCGTTGATGAGCTCAACGCCCTCGCGGCTGCGCTCGCCGACGCCGGTGAAAACCGAGTAGCCGCCGTGTTTGGTGACGACGTTGTGAATGAGCTCCATGATGAGGATGGTCTTGCCGACGCCGGCGCCGCCGAAAAGTCCGATTTTTCCGCCCACCGGATAGGGGGCCAGGAGGTCGATGACTTTGATGCCGGTCTCAAAGAGCTCGGTGATGGGGCGCTGGCTGTTGAACCCCGGGGCCGGGCGGTGGACCGGCCACCGCTGCGCGTCTATGGGGCCCTGTCCATCAATGGGGCGGCCGAGCGAGTCGATGACCCGGCCCAGCATTTTCTCGCCGACCGGGACCGTAATGCCCCCGCCGGTGCTGCACACCGCCGTGCCGCAGCAAAGCCCTTCCGTGGCCTCCAGCGCAATGGCCCGCACGACGCCGGGCGCCGTCTGCTGAGCCACTTCCATGTGGACCGAAGGTTCGCCGTCCGTATGGAGCAGCGTGCGAATGGTCGGCTCTTCGCCGATTTCAAACCGCACGTCGAGCACAGGCCCCGCGATTTTGATGATGACGCCGCAGTTACGGCCGTTATCCATTGTGATCACCCTTTTCATGAAACGCATTCGCTGCGCTGACAATCTCGTTTAACTCGCTGGTGATGGCCAGCTGCCGCATGGAGTTGTATTGCAGCGTCAGCTTTTTGATGAGTTTGTCGGCGCTGTGGGTGGCGTTTTCCATTGCGCTCATTCTGGCGCTGTTTTCGCTGACATAGGCGTGCACCATGGTGCCGTAGAGAACGCCGATCATAAACTGGGGCACCAGTGCGTCGAAGACCCGCTCCAGGGAGGGGTCGTACAGCATTTCAATGTTGTCCTCGCGGGGAGGGTGGTCGGCGCCGAAGTCCGAGAGCTCAATGGGCAGCAGCTTGAAATCCTTGGGCTTCTGGCGGACCGAGTTGATAAACCGCATATAGATGATGTGCAGCTCGTCGATCTCCCGCTGGTCGTAGAGCCGTTTGATGAGGGCCATCAGGGCGCGCGAGGTGTCGACTGAGAGGTCGGTCATCATGTTCTCAAAGCGGGCGTTGACCTCTCGGCCCGTGCGCTTGAAATAGCTCGTGGCGACGTCGCCGACCGTGAGAATCTGCGCGACGTTCTTTCCTTTCATAGACTGCTCCGCAAAGGCCAGAATGTCGTGGTTGTAGCTGCCGGCAAGCCCCTTGTCCCCCGCGATGATGATATAGCCCATTTTGGGCTTGCCCGGCCGGTGGGTCAGGTAGGGGTGGTTGATTTCACCGGTGTGGGCGCGGATATCGAGCATCGTGTCGAGCGCCTTGTAATAGTAGGCGCTGTTTTGCTCAATTCGCTTGATGGCCTTGCGCATGCGGGCCGCCGACACGAGGTACATGGCGTTTGTGATTTGCCGCGTCTGGTTGATGCTCTTGATGTGGTAGCGGATATCGCTGATACTGGCCATGTCTACACCGCCTTAAAGTCTTTGGCGTATTCGGCAATGGCGCTGTTGATGGCCTGCATGTCTTCGTCCGAAAGCTGCCCCGTCTTCTCAATGCGGCCAAGCTGTGCCCGGCAGGCGCTCCTCAGGTAAACGAGCAGCCCCTCGTTGAAAGCCCGCACCGATTTGACCGGGATCCCCGCCAGGTGCTGTCCGGTGACGGCCAGTAGCAGGCAGATTTGGTCGGTGAGGGCAAGCGGGCTGTGCTGCGGCTGCTTGAGGGTCTCGGTCAGCCGGTCGCCGTAGTCGAGCAGCTTCTTGGTCGTCGGGTCGATGTCGGCGCCAAACTGCGCGAAAATCATGAGCTCCCGGTACTGCGCCAAGGTCAGCCGCAGTTTTTTCGAGACTTTGGACATGGCTTTGCGCTGGGCCGCGCCGCCGACACGGGAGACCGACAGTCCGACGTTGACAGCGGGCCGTATGCCGGCGTGGAAGAGCTCCGACTCGAGGTAAATCTGCCCGTCGGTGATGGAGATGACATTGGTCGGAATGTAGGCCGAGATGTCGCTGGCCATGGTCTCGACGATGGGCAGCGCCGTCATGGAGCCCCCTCCGAGCTCCGGGCTCAGGTGGGCCGCCCGCTCCAAAAGCCGGCTGTGCAGATAGAAGACGTCGCCGGGGTAGGCTTCGCGTCCCGGCGGACGCTTGAGCAGCAGCGACATGGCGCGATAGGCCACCGCGTGCTTGCTGAGGTCGTCGTAGACGATGAGCACATCCCTGCCCGCGTGCATGAACTCCTCGGCAATGGCGCACCCCGAGTAGGGCGCGATATACTGCATGGCCGCGCTGTCGCTGGCCGTCGCCACCACCATGACCGTGTAGTCCATGGCGCCGGCGCGGGTCAGCTCCTCAAAAACGCGTGAGATGTTGGAGATTTTCTGCCCGATGGCCACATAGACACAGATGACGTTCTTGCCCTTCTGGTTCAAAATGCAGTCCATGGCGATGGTCGACTTGCCGGTCTGCCGGTCGCCGATGATGAGCTCGCGCTGGCCTTTGCCGATGGGGATCATGCTGTCGATGGCGAGGAGCCCCGTCTGCAGCGGCTCATTGACGTTTTGGCGGTCAATGATGGTCGGGGCCGGCCGCTCAATGGGTCTGCTGCGCTCTGGGTGCAGAGGCGCGCCGTCGAGCGGCATGCCCAAGGGGTCGACGACCCGGCCCAGCATGACGTTTCCAACCGGAACTTCGACGACCCGGCCGGTGCTCCTGGCGCGGGAGTCGACCCGCACTTCGTTGACTCCGCCGAGCAGCACTGCGCCGACTCCGCCCAGCTCCAGGTCCATGGCCATGCCGTAAATGTCGTCTTCAAAAGCGACGAGCTCGCCGTAACGGCAGTGTGAAAGTCCGCTGATTTTCACGACGCCGTCGCCTGTCGACTTCACGATGCCGTACTGATAGACCATGGGCTCGCCGGTGTAGCTCTCAAGCCGCTCCCGGAGATAGGAGCCGATTTCTTTGGCTTTTGTATCGATGCTCATTTTACTACTCCTTGTCGAGCATATGGTGCTGCATGTCCTTCATGCGGCCCAGTACGCTGGCGTCGTAGGCCTTGCCGTCCACCGTCGCCAAAAAGCCGCCGATGAGCTTGTCGTCCTTCTTGACTTTGAGCACGACCCGGTCTCCGAGCATCCTGGTGAAATATGCTTCGATTTTGCCGACCTCCTCCGCGCCGAAGGGGCCCGCAACGAAAAGATTTCCTTTAATCATTTTCAGCCCACCTTGCTGAAATACTGCTCGATGATCTCCCGGTTGTCGGCCTCGGTGATCTCGCGCTCCAGAATTTTTGAGGCAAGCCCGATGGCGAGCGCCGTCACTTCGCCCTTCATGGCGGTCTCGACTTCGCGCTGCTCGCGCTGCGCCTGCTCCCTGACCTGCGCAAGCAGGGCTTTCCCCTCCTGCTCGGCCTTTTCCAGAATCTCTTTAGCTGCGGCGTCGGCCCGCTGCACGCCTTCGCGCAGCGTCTCCTGCGCTTCGCTCTTTGCGCCGGCAAGCGAAGTCTCATACTCGCCTTTCAGCTTTTGCGCGCCCTCCATCTGGGCCTCAATGTCCCGGCGCTGCTTTTCAAAGCCCTGCTCGCGGTTTTTCATAAACTTGAGCACCGGCTTATACACCAGCGCGCGCAAAATGACAAAGAGCACGGCGATGTTGAGGATATGTTCGACGATGTCGATCCAGTGAAATGTCATGATGTCGCCTCCTAAGCGCCCATCACAAAGATGATGATCAGCGCCGTGACAAAGCCGTAAATTGCGGTGGATTCCGTCAAAGCGAGGCCGAGCAGCAGCATTGCGTTGATTTTGCCCGAGGCTTCGGGCTGCCGGGCGGTGGCCTCGACCGCCTTCGAGGTGGCGATTCCCATTCCAAAGCCGGCGCCAAGTCCGGTTAAAACGGCGATGGCGGCGCCGATTGCGACTAAACCGAGTTCCATTTTATTTTACCTCCTGATAAAACTTTTTTTGGTGTCATTCTTCAACAGCTTCACTGATAAATGTAAGCGACAATGTGATAAAGACAAACGCCTGAATGATGGGGTGGAACAGGTTGAAGTAGAGCCCCGCCACGCCGGGGATTCCGACTCCGAAGGAGCCGAGCGCCATATAGAGCAGGTCGACGACGATCATGCCGCCGATCATGTTGCCAAAGAGCCGGCAGGCGAGCGAGACCGGGGTCGCAATGTCCGACAGAATCTTAAAAGGAAAAATGATGGGGCTCGGATGCGCAAAGCTCTTGAGCCTGCCCCCCACGCCCTTGCGCTTAATGCCGTAGTAGTTGATGAGAAAGAAGGTGCAAAGGGCAAGCGAGCCCGTCATCTCAAGGTCGGCCGTAGGCGGGCGCAGTCCGAAGAGCTCCAAAAGGCCGGCGGTGACGAGAAGCGCCCCTAAAGCGAAGATATATGCCCCTAAGGGCTCCCCCACTCCGCCCGACTTGTCGGCCGTGTATTTCGAGACGGCCTCGGCTGCGGTCTCGAGCGCGTTTTGCAGGCCGCGCGGTGTCTCTTTGAATTTCGGAATGACAAAGAGCCGGATGAGAACGGCGGCGGCAATCAGAATGGCCATCGCAAGCCAGGAGATCACGACCGACGTGCTGACGTCAAACCCGTACAGCAGCATCCTCGGCGCCATGATGGAGACTTCGAGCTCCTCGCGGCCCGTCTTGAAAATTCCGATGGCAAGCCCGCAGGCAAGCCACAGCAAAAAAACGCCGAGCGCAAAGAGGGCTTTGCGCTTTCGCCTGACTTTGGGGTACACCGCGTCCTCCGGGCCTGCCGGCGCAACTTTTCTGCGCAGGACAAACATCATGAGTCCCGCGGCAAGCGATAGCGCAATGACAATGAGCTTAAACGTGATATTGTCTTGAGGCATCAGGTATTGTCCCCCCCTTTCAAGCGGGCGTTCTTCAAAAACAAAATGACCGAGCCGCCGATTAAGCAGCCCGTGATTCCTACGCCGCACCAGACCAGGTCCTGCCGCGCAAAGAGGACCGTGGCGGCCAGTGCCGCGGCCAGCACCGCCAGTTTGAGCAAAATGAGCAGGCCCACCGTTGGGGCCTGTCCGCTCAGCACGAAGCGGATGAGTTGCCGCAAGAGGAACAGCTCTGCGGCGCCGCAAAGAGTTCCGATGACAAATCCCAGCATATTTTCATCTCCCGATTTTTAGGCACAAATCTAATAGTATACTCAGTGTTTTGAGA
>DATMZG010000062.1:0-2121 GCA_035560415.1 Candidatus Acidiferrum sp.
CTGCGGCCAGTGCGAACTGCGCTGCCCAGACTACGCCATCCAGGTAGTAAAAGAAAAGGAGGCGACGAAATGAGCGCAGCCAGACTCATGCAAGGCAACCAGGCCTGCGCCGAAGGCATGATCGCCGCCGGCGTCCGCTTCTTTGCCGGATACCCCATCACCCCCAGCACCGAAGTCGCTGAAATCCTGGCCGAAGAACTGCCCAAAATCGGCGGCAAATTCATCCAGATGGAAGACGAAATTGCCAGCATGGGGGCCGTCCTCGGCGCCTCGCTCACCGGAACCAAAGCCATCACCGCTACCAGCGGCCCCGGCTTCTCACTCAAACAAGAACTCATCGGCTACGGCTGCATGAGTGAAATCCCCTGCGTCATCGTCAACGTCCAGAGAATGGGCCCCTCCACCGGCCTGCCGACCTCTCCCGCCCAGGGAGACGTCATGCAGTCCCGCTGGGGCACCCACGGCGACCACGGCATCATCGTTCTCTCTCCCGGCTCCGTCCGGGAAGCCTACGACGTCGCCGTAGCCTCCGTCAACTTCTCCGAAAAATATCGCACCCCCGTCATCCTCCTGCTCGACGAAGTCATCGGCCACATGCGCGAGCGAGTCGAACTGCCGGAAGCCGGGAGCCTGCAGATCATTGGCCGGAAAACCCCGACCGACTCCCCCGAAAACTATCAGGCCTATAAACCCGACGCCGACGGAGTGCCGCCGATGGCCCCGTTCGGAACCGGCTACTACTACCACGTCACCGGCCTGGTCCATACCTATGCCGGTATGCCCTCCGGCGGCGGCAAAGTCACCGACGAACTCGTCCACCGGCTCGAGAGTAAACTCACCCGGGCCCAAGACGACATCACCCTCTACACCGAAGACGGCCTGGCGGATGCCGAAGTCATCGTCCTCACCTACGGCGGGTCCTCCCGCGCCGCCGGAGCGGCCGTCAAAGCTGCCCGGGCCAAAGGCGTCAAAGTCGGCCTCCTCAAACTCATCACCATCTGGCCGTTCCCGGCGGAGCTAGTCATAGAAAAAACCAAACATGCCAAAACCATCATCGTCCCCGAACTCAACTGCGGACAACTCGTCGGCGAAATCGAACGCTACGTAGGCCGGGACAAAGTCGTCTCCGTCACCCGCGTAGACGGAGAACTATTTACCCCGGACGAAATCGTAGGACCCATCCTCACCGCGGGAGGTGTAAAATAATGGCCGTTATCGAAAAATACCTCCGGCAAAGCGCATTGCCGCACATCTGGTGCCCCGGCTGCGGCCACGGCATCCTACTCGCCGCCATACTCAGGGCCATCGACAAACAACAACTCGAGCAAGACAAAACCATCATCGTATCCGGCATCGGCTGCTCGTCCCGCGCCTCCGGCTACATGAACTTCAACACCGTACACACAGCCCACGGCAGGGCCTTGCCCTTTGCCACCGGCATCAAACTGGCACACCCGGAACTGAACGTCATCGTCATCACCGGCGACGGCGACGCAACCGCCATCGGCGGCAACCACTTCATCCACGCCTGCCGGCGCAACATCGACCTCACCACCATCATCTTTGACAACAACATCTACGGCATGACCGGCGGACAATCCTCGCCCCTCACCCCGCACGGAGCCTTCGCCACCACCGCGCCCTACGGCAGCATTGATCGTCCCTTCGACATCGCGGCCCTGGCGATTGCAGCCGGGTCCACCTACGTAGCTAGGGGCACAGCGTATCATGCGATGCAACTCACCGACCTCATCGCCAAAGGCATCGCCAGCAAAGGCTTCTCCGTCATCGACGCCATCAGCCAGTGCCCGACCTCGTTTGGACGCAAGAACAAACAGGGAGGACCGGTGCAGATGATGCAGTGGCAGAAAGACCATGCCGTACTCATTCAGGCCGCCGTCAAAATGAAACCGGAAGACCTGGTGGATAAATTCGTCATCGGCGAACTGCACAAATCCGAAGCACCGGAATACACCGCCGAATACGACAAACTCATTGCCCGGATCCAGGGAAAAGGAGGTACGGCGAAGTGAAACAAATCGTACTAACCGGAACAGGAGGCCAGGGCCTGATCCTGGCCGGGATCATCCTCGCCGAAGCCGCGGTCTTAGACGGCAAACA
>DATMZG010000063.1:0-4874 GCA_035560415.1 Candidatus Acidiferrum sp.
TCGGCTTCACCGAGCTGCTCCCGCCCGACAAGGTCAAGCACACTGCCGAGAAGAAGCTGGGCAAAAAGCGCCCGCAGCTGGTCCCGATCAACAACGCCGCGTTCGACAAGGGCATGGAAGTCGGCAAGGCCGCGAAATAAATTAAAATAACTTTGCAGTTGCGACATGTGTGCGGGGCGGACAAAGGCTCCGCCCCGCGCATGCCGCAGCAGGTCCCGCACCTTTGGGGTTGTGGAGCTCGAGCGGTCACCAGGCCCCGGCTACACGGCTCCTCTTTTTGTATACCAGAGTACACTAAGGCGAAAAAACCACGCGCCCCCGGCCAAAACGGTCATTACGGATATTGGAGGTTAGGCTATGGCGAAAATTGAAATCCGCCCCGAAAACTGCAAGGCCTGTCTGTACTGCGTGCAGGTCTGCCCGAATAAGGTGATTGCACAGGGGACAAAGGTCAACTCAAAGGGGTACATGTATGTCGTGCCCGTCAATAACGAAAAGTGTGTCGGATGCAAGCTCTGTGCCATGATGTGCCCCGATGCGGCAATCGACGTTTACAAATAAAAGCCGGCGAATTTGTGGGTAAACAACCTTGAACCGGCTTGTCATAAGCCGGCTTGACGTGAGCCGGCCGCCGCTTTTTTAAAAAAGAGCACCGGTTTTTCCGAAGGCCGCCGCGCCGGCGGCGGCAATTGCCCTTGAGCCCGGGCGCCGGCGGGGGATAGAGTATCCGCCTGCCTCACCGTTCGGGCGGCGTCACGGCAAACGCACAAACGACGATGTTAAGAGAACCCCGGATTTTCACAGCGCAATTTACGGATAAGTGAGGAGATGGACAGGTGGAGAGAATTTTCATGAAGGGCAGCGAGGCCATTGCGGAATCGGCCGTACGGGCCGGCTGCCGCTTTTTTGCCGGCTACCCAATCACCCCTCAAAATGAAATCCCCGAATATTTCTCCCGCCGGATGCCTGAAGTCGGCGGCGTCTTTGTACAGGGCGAGAGCGAGGTTGCTTCGGTCAACATGATTTACGGCGCCGCCTCGGGCGGCGTCCGGGCCATGACCTCATCGTCCTCCTGCGGAATCGCGCTCAAAAGCGAGGGAATTTCCTACCTGGCGGCCGCCCGGTTCCCCTGCGTCATCTGCTCGGTCATGCGGGGCGGCCCCGGCTGCGGAGAAATAAAGCCGGCTCAACAGGATTATTTTCAGGCCACAAAGGCCTCCGGAAACGGCGGATTTCGCACCCTTGTCTATGCGCCCTCCACAGTGCAGGAGGCGGTGGACCTCATGGAGCTGTCTTTTGAGAAGGCCGAACAGTACCGGTACCCGGTCATTTTGCTGGTCGACGGGTTCATTGCCGTCATGATGGAGCCGGTCTCCCTTCCGGCCATGCTCACCGATGAGCGTTTGACTGAAATCCGCGAAAAGGCCGACAAGTGGGCCCTTGGGGGCCGCAAGCCCGGCGAGGGTACGCGCATGCTCGGCTGGGAGGCCGACAAGTCCCTCATGGAGCAGAACACCCGCGAGGCCGAGATGTACGAGGGCTGGAAAAAGACCGAGACCATGGTTGAGGAGTATATGACGGAGGACGCCGAGCTCATCATCACAGCCTACGGCACCTCCGCCCGAATTGCCCGCTCGGCGGTCGAGGTGCTGCGGGCCGAAGGCCGCAAGGTCGGCCTCATCCGGCCCATTGCGCTCTATCCCTTTGCCGGGGAGCCGTGGGAGAAGCTGGATTACGAAAAGCTGAAAGGCATACTCGTGGCCGAAATGTCCATTCCCGCGCTCTATGTGGAGGATGTGCAGGCGGCGGTCGCCCGCAGATGCGGCAACATTCGCACCGTCCTAAGCTCCGGCGGGGTCATTTTGACCCGCGACCAGGTGCTGAAGGCGGCCCGCGAAATGCTTCAGTAGGGGAGGTGCCCAAATGGAAAAAGCGTATAAGCGTTCCGACGTGTTATATCCCGCCGGCGTCTCCGGCTTTTGTCCCGGTTGTTTCCACAGCACGGTCCACAAGCTGCTGGCCGAAGTGTTTGAGGAGATGGGGCTTGACCATGACCCGATCTGCGTGTACGGCATCGGCTGCTGCGGACTGGGCGCCTTCTATGTCAAGCTCGACGGACTCTCGGCCGCCCACGGCAGGGCCTGTGCCTGCGCCACCGGCTTAAAGCGCGCCCGCCCCGACAAAATCGTGTTTACATACCAGGGCGACGGGGACCTCGCCGCCATCGGCCTTGCCGAGACCGTCTCGGCCGCAAACCGCGGGGAGAACTTCACCGTCATTTTTATCAACAACGGCACTTACGGCATGACGGGCGGCCAGATGGCCCCCACCACCCTGCTCGGCCAGAAGGCCACCACCGCGCCGAACGGCCGCGAGGCCGTGGGCCACGGCTATCCGATGCACATGCTCGACATGCTGAACGTGCTGCCGGCCCCCCGGTATCTCGCCAGAGTCACCTGTACAACGCCCCAGAACATCAAAAAGGCCCGTGAAGCCATCAAAAAGGCTTTCCAAAATCAAATTGACCAAAAAGGCTTTTCCATGGTTGAATTCGTCTCCAACTGCCCGACCAATTGGGGGATGACCCCCCTTGAGACCATTCAGTTCATCGAGGAGAACACGCTCAAAGAGTTCCCGCTCGGCGTCATCAGAGACAAGTAAGGAGAGTATCAGTGGAAAGAACATTCATGAAAGGCTGCGAAGCCATTGCGGAAGCCGCCGTGCGGGCCGGCTGCCGCTTCTTCGCAGGCTACCCCATCACCCCTCAAAACGAGATTCCCGAGTATTTCGCCCGCCGCATGCCCGAAGTGAACGGCGTATTCGTCCAAGGCGAGTCCGAAGTGGCTTCGGTCAACATGGTCTACGGCGCCGCCTCTACCGGCACGCGCTGCATGACCTCCTCCTCCTCCTGCGGCATTTCGCTCAAGAGCGAGGGCATCTCCTATCTGGCGGGCGCCGCCCTGCCGTCGGTCATCGTCTCGGTCATGCGGGGCGGCCCCGGCGTCGGCTCCATTCAGCCCTCCCAGCAGGACTACTTCCAGGCCACCAAAGCCTCCGGCAACGGCGGTTTCCGCATGCTGGTTTTGGCCCCCTCCTCCATGCAGGAGGCCATTGACATGACTTACGAAGCCTTCGACTTCGCAGACAAGTACAACAATCCCACGATGGTGCTCATTGACGGCTTTACGGCCGCCATGATGGAGCCGGTCGAGCTGCCCCCCATGCGCACGGACGAGGAGCTTGCCGCCATCAAGGCCGAAAAGGGAAAGGCCTGGGCCGCCGTCGGCCGCGAGGGCGGCCGCAAAAAGCACTCGATTTCCTCCGGCCGCTGGACAGGGCAAGAGGAGAAGAACATTGAGGACGCCGCCAAGTACGAACTCATCAAGGAAAACGAACTGCGGGTTGAAGAATACCTCGTCGAGGACGCCGAAGTCGTCATTGCGGCCTACGGCATCGCCGCCCGAATTGCCCGCGCGGCCATTGAGGAGCTGCGGGCCCAGGGGTACAAGGTCGGCATGATTCGGCCCATCACGCTCTTCCCCTTCCCGTATGACAGCTTCAAGAAGCTCGACTACAACAGGGTCAAGGCCGTTTTGGACGTCGAGATGTCCATTCCGCCCCAGATGATTGAGGACGTGGAGCGGGGCGTCATGGAGAAGGCCCCGATTGAGACATGCCTGCGGTCGGGCGGCGAGATTTTAAGCCGCGACGCCATTGTGGCGGCCGCCAAGAAGCTCTGTGAGAGCAAGCAGGGGGAGAAGTAATGGAAAAAGTATACGCAAGACCGGACACCCTGTCCGCCCGCGCAAGCGGCTTTTGCCCCGGCTGCTTCCACAGCACCGTCCACAAGCTGATTGCCGAGGTGCTTGAGGAGATGGGCCTTGTCGAAAAGGCCGTCCATGTCATCGGCATCGGCTGCTGCGGATTGGGCGGCGGCTATATCGACCTCGACTCGGTCGGCTGCGCCCACGGCAGAGCCTGCGCCGCCGCCACCGGCATCAAGCGGTGCGAGCCGGACAAACTCGTCTTCACTTATCAGGGGGACGGCGACCTGGCGGCCATCGGCCTCGCCGAGACCATGTCGGCCGCAAACCGCGGAGAGAACTTCTCGGTCATCTTCGTCAACAACGGCACCTACGGCATGACCGGCGGCCAGATGGCCCCGACCACCCTCATCGGCCAGAAGGCGACGACCGCCCCCTTTGGGCGGGACGCCAGCCAGCACGGCTATCCGCTGCACATGTGCGAACTGCTCTCTGACCTTGCGGCCCCGGCATACCTCGCCCGGGTCACCTGCACGACGCCCGCAAACGTCATCAAGACCAAGGCCGCCATTAAAAAGGCCTTTGAGAGCCAGATGGCCGGCAAGGGCTTCTCGCTTGTAGAAATCGTCTCCAACTGCCCCACGAATTGGGGCATGAGCCCCCTCGAAACCATTAATTACATGAACGAATACACCTTAAAGGAGTTCCCGCTGGGAGAATTCCGGGCAAAATAACCCATGTGGCGGCGACTGACTTAAACGTCCGCCGGCGGATACCGGCATAAAATAGGCGCGCCGCGGCCATGACAAAGCGGCACCGCAAGCGCCCGCCGTGAAACCTCCATCAGAGAATGCCGGTCAAACGCAGGATAAGACATATCCGCGTTGGGACAGACGGCCCGCGGGAAACATCCCGCGGTGTTCGTGCGGACTCTGTCGGTGGCGGGGTGCGAAGCGGAAATGGAGGTTTATTATGGCAGAGAGAACACTTCTGATTGGCGGCTTCGGCGGCCAGGGCGTCATGGTCTGCGGACAGCTTTTGTGCTACACGGCGTCCGAGACGACCGACAAGTTTGTGACCTTCTTCCCGTCCTACGGCTCGGAGCAGCGC
>DATMZG010000064.1:0-14596 GCA_035560415.1 Candidatus Acidiferrum sp.
GTGTTATTATTAACAAATAGCCGCAAAAAGCGGCTCGATTTATTTAAAATTTGAGGTGTTTATGGAGATTTGCGCGGTTATTGCTGCTGCGGGCATGTCGTCGCGAATGGGCGAGTTCAAGCCGATGCTCACCATCGGCTCAATTTCGGTCGCCCAGCGCATCGTGGCGACGCTGCGGCAGGCCGGCGTCTCCAAAATCGTCGTCGTGACCGGCCACAACGCCGACGCGCTGGAACGGCATCTGTCAAAGAGCGGCGCAGTCTTTTTGCGCAATGAGAATTACCGCACGACCCAGATGTTCGACTCGGCCCGCATCGGGCTCTCCTACATACTGGACAAGTGCGACGCGGCGCTCTTCACGCCGGTCGACATTCCGCTCTTTACGGCAGGCACTGTGCGAAAGCTCATGAAGTCGGGGGCGGATTACGCCTGCCCCGTCTGCTGCGGGCAGCGGGGGCACCCGATTTTGCTGTCGCGCAACGTCATTCAGAAAGTGCTGGAGGACAGCGGCGAGGGCGGCCTTGCGGGGGCCCTCGCGCGCTGCGGCATACCGGAGGCTCCGGTCGAGGTCGAGGACCGCGGCGTCCTCTTTGACGCCGACACCCCGGAGGACTTCGACGTGCTGCTCGACTACCACAACAGCCAGCTTGTCCGGCCGGTCGTCAAGGTGGCGCTGGCCCGCGAACTGCCCTTTTTCGACGAGCGCATCGCCATGCTGCTGCGGCTCATTGAGGAGACCTCCTCGGTCCACGCCGCATGCCGCCGCATGCAGATGTCCTACAGCGCGGGGTGGAACACCATCAACGGCATTGAGTCGCAGCTGGGGTACCGGCTGGTCGAGCGCAGCCATGGCGGCAGCGGCGGCGGCAGCAGCCGTCTGTCACCGGAGGGCACGGCGCTGCTGCAGCGGTTTGACCGGTTCAACGATGGCCTCAAGAGGCAGGCCGAGCGCCTGTATGACCGGTATTTTTCCGACATTTTCTGATGCTCCGTTCATTTTTGTACGCAGCGAGTTATTTTTTATTGCAAATCGCTTTTTTCTGCAACTCGTTTCACGTATACTGTACATAAGGGGGGACTCGCGATGAGAGAGTTGTGGCTTGTCCGCCACGGGCGGCCGGACATGCCCTACGACAACCCGCGCTGCCTCGGCACGACCGACCTCGGGCTTTCCACGCTCGGCAGGCTGCAAAGCGTGCTGGCCGGCTTTCACTTGCGCCGGGCCGGGGTCTCAACCGTGTTTTGCAGCAAACTGATGAGAAGCTGTGAGTCGGCCCGCTGTATGGGGTACGACCCCACCCCCGCAGACGGCTTGCAGGAGCTCCACGCCGGGGAGTGGGACGGGCTGTACTTTGACGAAATCCGTGCCCGCTGGCCCGAACTCTACGCGGCGCGGGGCAAAGAGCCCTTCCCGCCGCCGCCCGGCGCCGAGGACGAGGCGGCGGGCACAGCGCGGTTTGAGGCGGCCCTGCGGGGACTCCTTGCCGCCTCGGACGGGAATGTCGCCGTCGTCACCCACGCAACGGTGACAGGCCTTTTCGTCTGCCGGGCGCTTGGTCTCCCTGTCACACAGGCCCGTCGGTTTCGGCCGGCATATGGAGCGATCACGCGGTTTTCCTTTGACGGGGAAAGCTTTACACTCTGCGGTGAGCCGGGGCGCGTCCCGCTGCCCACACTTGACGGGGCGCTCTGCACCGCCCTGCTGCGGGCGGCGGGCACGCCTCCCGAAGTCGCGGCCCACTGCGCGGCAGTTGCGGGCGAGGCCATGCGCATCTGCGGCGAGCTTGCGCAGGCGGGCATTTTCCTCGACCGGGAGACGCTCTATGCCGCCGCCATGCTGCACGACATTTTGCGTTTGGAGCCTCGCCACGACGCGGCGGGGGGCGACCTCATCGCCAGGCTTGGCTATCCGAAAGTCGCCGCCTGCATCGCCGTCCACCACGACTGCCCGTTTGACGGCGACCTCACCGAGGCGGCCGTGCTCTACATCGCCGACAAACTGACGCAGGGGACGTCCTATGTATCCCTTGAGGCGCGCTTTGAGGCGAGTTTGAAAAAATGCAAAACCGAAATCGCCCTTCAAAAACATGGGGAGCGGTTTTTCACAGCAAAGGCCATCCGCGCCAAAATCAATACGTTTTGCGAAAAGGACGTGATTTGATGAGACAAATGCTGAAAACACTGTCTGAGTACATCCGCTCCGGCCGGCCGGCCGTGCTGGTCACGGTCATCGCAAGCTCCGGGGCGACGCCGCGCGGCGCCGGCGCCCGCATGCTGGTGGGCGAAGAGGGCCGCATTTGCGGCACCATCGGCGGCGGGGCGGTCGAGTACCGCTCGACTGGGCTAGCCATGGAGGCGCTTTCGACGGGACACTCCCACGAGCACAATTTTACGCTGACAAAGGACGATGTGCAAAATCTCGGCATGATCTGCGGCGGCGCGGTGGACGTCTTTTTCCGCTACATTGCGGCTGGGGACAAGGAGGTCGTCGCCCTGTGTGAGGAGGCGCAGCGCCTCTTTTCCAAGGGGCGGGACATGTGGCTCCTCTACGACATTTCGCGGGGCGGCACGCTTGGGCTCTATACAAAAGAGGAGGGCTTTTTCCCGCAGGGCGCTTTTGACTTCATGCCGGACATGCTCTCCCGCCATCCCGTGCGCATCACAGGCGTCGGGCATGACATCTACTCAGAGCAGATCTCCTCGTCGGGCCGGGTCTATGTCTTTGGCTGCGGCCATGTGGCGCAGGAGCTGGTGCCGGTTTTGGCGCACGTCGGTTTCCCCTGCGTCGCCCTCGACGACCGGCCGGAGTTTGCCGACCGGGCGCTGTTTCCCACCGCGCACGAGGTGAAGCGCATTGACTTTGCGCGCATTTTTGACGCCGTCGAGATCGGCCCCGAAGACTATGTCTGCGTCATGACCCGCGGCCACGCCTTTGACGCCGTCGTCCAGGCGCAGGTGCTGAAAACCCCGGCCTGCTACATCGGCGTCATCGGCAGTGCGGCCAAGAAGGCCGGCGTTTTCCAACGGCTCTACGAGCAGGGGTTTACGACAGCCGACACGGACCGCATCACCTCTCCCATCGGGCTTGCCATCAAGGCCGAAACGCCGGCCGAAATCGCCATCAGCATTGCGGGGCAGCTCATTGAGTTTCGCGCAAGGCGCAACGCGCAGTGACGGCCCGGCTCTTTTTGACCGGCCCCGTCGGCTGCGGAAAGACGACGATGCTCCGCACAGCCCTCGGGGAGGCGGTGGGGCGGGCCGGCGGCTTTGTGACCGAGCGCATTTACGACGGGGACGGGGCGCCGGCGGGGTTTGAGCTCATGCGCACAGCTGAGCTCGCAAAGGCGCCGGCATTGCGCTGCGGCAGGCGGTTCCTCAGCTTTGGCGGCGGGGCGCCCCGCCATGACGACAGTGTCTTCACGGAGTACGCCGTCAAAATCCTGCGGGAGAGCGCCGCGGCCCCCTTTGCCGTCCTCGACGAGTTCGGCGGCTTTGAGTTGACGCTGCCGGACTTTGAGGCGGCGCTCTATGACTTTCTGGCATCGGGCCTGCCGACCATCGGCGTGCTCAAGGCCATTCCCTCGGCCAAAAAGCTCGGGGAGCGGCTGGGGCTCTGGGAGGAGCTCCACCGGCGGGCGCTGCGGCTTGAGGCGGCGCTTGCGGCCGACCCCGACACGGCGGTGCTGCGCACGACCGGGCGATACGACGAGGCCGCAAAGGCGGCCGTCAGTGAGTGGGTGAGAAATTTTGCGGACAAATGACGCCATTTGGCAGCTCTACGACGCCCTGCTCGAGGGCATCCCCGAGGGCAAAACAATCGAATACACCGCCGTCTCTGAGCTGTGGTCGCTCGTGGGGACGGCAGACAGCGTCGGCGTCGCCATGACGACATCCGGCGACACCCGTCCGCCCATTTTGACCGAGGGCTTTACGGGCAGCGACTTAAAGCGGGCGGCTGCGGCCTTAAAGAGCTGGAATTTCGACGAGGCGGGGTACGGCGGCGCCGCCGTCAACGCCCACTACAACACAAAAACCCGACTCCGGCGGCTTGCCTGCGGCGAGCCCTACAAAAATTACTGCACAAGGGGGCTTGACCTTGAGGGCAAGACGGTCGGGATGGTGGGCCACCTGAAGACGCCGCCGGAGCTCTTTGCCGGCACCCGCGAGGTCTTCATTCTCGAGCGAAATCCGCAGGCGGGCGACTACCCCGACCCCGCATGTGAATATCTGCTGCCAATGTGCGATATCGCGATCATCACCGGCAGCGCCCTTGTCAACAAGACGCTGCCCCGGCTATTGGACCTTTGCCGTGGGGCCTATGTCATTTTGACAGGGCCGTCGGTCCCCATGTGTCCCGCCCTGCTGGAGTTTGGCATCGACCGGCTGGCAGGGCTGGTCCTGACCGATTTTGCGGGGGCCGTCCGGCATGTGCGGGACAACGTTTTAGGGCCGCCATTTACATACGGGCAGACTTTTTTGATCGGCAGGGACCTGCCATGATGGAGCAGCGCGAGAAAATCCTGTCGGAGGAGCCTGTCATTCCCGACCGGGACAGGCGCCCCTTAAGCTGCAAAAGCGTCAACCTCCTACTCTTTGGCCTGCTCTTTGTCTGCATGGCGCTCTCCTTTTTAGTCGGCCGGTATCCGGTGCCGATGCGGGAGTTCTTCGGCATTGTGTGGGGCCGTTTGATTGGCTTTTTCGGACAGGCGGTCACGCCCTTTTGGACGGCCCAGATGGAGTCGGCCGTCATCAACGTGCGGCTGCCCCGGGTGCTCATGGGGGTGCTCGTCGGGGCCTGCCTTGCGGCGGCGGGCGCCTCCTACCAGGGGGTATTTCAAAACCCGATGGCCTCGCCCGACCTGCTCGGGGCCTCGGCCGGGGCCGGCTTTGGCGCCGCGCTCGCCATCTATTACGGGCTGCCGAGCTTCGGAATCACACTGTCCGCCTTTTGCATGAGCCTTGCGACCGTGGCTGTGGTCTTCTTCATCAGCAAGCGGACAAGGGGTGAACGGGTGCTGGGCCTCATTTTGGCCGGCATCATGGTGAGCTCGCTCTTTTCGGCCGGGACCTCCTTCATCAAGCTGGTCGCCGACCCCACGAACAAGCTGCCCCTCATCACCTACTGGCTGATGGGCAGCCTTGCCGGGGCCAAGTGGAGCGAGCTGCGGTTTGTCATTTTTCCGATGCTGGCGGGGCTTATTCCCCTCTTTTTGCTGCGGTGGCGGCTGAGCGTGCTCACGATGGGGGACGACGAGGCCCGCTCCATGGGGGTCGACGCCGGCCGGCTGCGCTTTTTCGCCGTGCTCTGCGCCACCCTCGTGACGGCCTCGGCCGTCTCGGTGTCCGGCATGATCGGCTGGGTGGGGCTTGTCATCCCCCACATGATGCGAAAGCTCGTGGGCAGCGACTACCGGTGGCTCATGCCGGCCTCCATGACGGGCGGCGGGCTGTTCTTGCTCATTGTCGACAACGTCTCCCGAAACCTCTTTAAGGCGGGACTTCCCATCGGCATCCTGACCGCCTTTGTCGGCGCGCCGTTTTTCCTGTGGCTCATCACGAGAAGGGGGTGAGGGAACTTTGGGTGTGGAAGTGAAAAACCTCTCCTTTTCCTACGGCGGCGGCGATGTGCTGAAAGAGGTCAGCTTTACCGCCTGCCCCGGCCAGTTTCTCTCGATTTTAGGCCCCAACGGCGTTGGCAAGTCGACCCTCTTCAAGTGCGTCTTAGGGCTTTTGCGAAACTACCGGGGCGAGGTCGCCATTGACGGGGCTGACGCCAAAACTCTCTCAGTGCCCGAGATGGCAAAGCGCGTGGCCTATATCCCGCAGTCGGGGTATCCCGTGTTCAACTACAGTGTGCACGACATCGTGCTGATGGGGGTGACTTCGAGGCTCTCGGTCTTTGAGACCCCCAAAAAGCAGGACAGCGAAAGAGCTGACGCGGCCATGCAAAAAATCGGCATTGCCCATCTGCGGGACCGGTGTTTCCACCATCTGTCGGGCGGCGAGCGGCAGCTCGTGATGATTGCGCGGGCCCTGACCCAGCAGGCAAAGGTGCTGATGCTCGACGAGCCGACCTCAAGCCTCGACTTCGGCAATCAGGTCATGGTGATGGCGCAGGCGAGAGAGCTCGCCCACGAGGGTTACACTGTCATTGCGACCACCCACAACCCCGAGCAGTCCTACATGTTCTCCGACCGAATCCTGGCCCTCAAAGGCGGGCGCATTCTCACTGACGGGCCGCCCCGCGAAGTGCTCGACGAGGCGCTGATAAAAGAGCTCTACCGCGTTGAGGCGACGGTCTCAAGCCTGTTTGAAGACCGGGTGCGGGTCTGCACCCCCAATATGATTTTGGATAACCGGCGTCCGGAGGACGTCAACCAATAAGGAGGCCATCATGAAAAAGCGTATTATTGCCCTGCTCCTTGCCCTTGTTTTGGCTGTCGGCATGCTCGCCGGATGCCAGAAGACCCCTGCCGCAACCCCGCCGGAGCCTGACCCCGAGACGAGGGAGTTTGTCGACTCCACCGGGCGCACGGTCACCATCCCTTATGAAGTGACCAAAATTGCCGTCAGCGGGCCCCTGACCCAGGTCTACGTGCTGCCGCTGGCCGGCGACATGCTGGTCGGCGTTTCCAACGCCTTTGCCGAAGACGCGAAAACCTATCTGCCGGCCTATCTGTACGAACTGCCCGACGTCGGCCAGCTCTACGGCGGCAAAAGCGAGATGGACCTGGAGGCGCTGCTGGCCGCGGCCCCCGACGTCGTCGTCGACGTGGGCGAGGCCAAAGCCACCATCGTGGAGGACATGGACGCCCTGACCGCCCAGACCGGAATTCCCTTCATCCACATTGACGCGACGGTCAAGACCGCGCCCGACGCCTACCGAAAGCTGGGCGAGCTGCTCGGCCGCCCCGAGAAGGCTGAGGAACTCGCGGCCTGGTGCGAGGCCACTTACGCCGACACCACCGCCATGATGGCGGCAGTCGACGCCGCCGGCGCCCGCAAGTCGCTGCTCTACTGCCTCGGCGACAAGGGCCTCAACGTCATTGCCCAGGGCTCCTATCACGCCGAGACCGTCAACCTCATGGGGGACAACGCGGCCGAGCTTGCGGACGTCGTCTCCTCCGGCATGGGCAACGAGGTCGACTTGGAGCAGATCATGGTCTGGAATCCCGACATCGTCCTCTTTGCCCCCGACAGCATTTACGACACAGTGACGGACGACGTCGCCTGGCAGGAACTGCCCGCCATCGCGGCCGGCGCCTACTACAGAGCGCCTGCCATGCCCTACGGCTGGCTGTCAAGCCCGCCCTCGGTGCAGCGGTATCTGGGCATGCTGTGGCTCGGGAGTCTCCTCTACCCCGACTACGCCGACTACGACCTCAAAGAAAAAGTCACCGGCTATTACAAGACTTTTTATGACTGCGAGCTGACGGACGAGATGTACGCCGAGCTTACGGCCGGCGCACTTCCAAAATAAAACATAAACACCAAAGGGCGGATGAAGAAAAAATTCTTCATCCGCCTTTTTCGTGCCTAAATTTAACAGATTTAAGGTTGTTTTTTTGGCACGGTATATTTTGCAGTCGGCGGCAAAAAATAGCGGTGGACAACGAACGGGAGGAGTATATTATGAAGGCAACGGGAATCGTCCGCCGCATCGACGACCTCGGGCGGGTCGTCATTCCGAAAGAAATTCGCAGGACCATGCGAATCCGTGAGGGCGAGCCTCTGGAAATATATACCGACAGGGACGGAGAAGTCATTTTCAAAAAGTATTCCCCTGTCGGCGAGCTGTCGGCCTTTGCCGTGCAGTGCGCCGAGGCCCTGTCCAAGACGGCCGACCTGCCGGCGCTGGTCTGCGACCGCGACGCGGTCATCGCAGTGGCCGGTCTGCCCAAAAAAGAGGTGGAGGGCAAGATGCTCTCACCCGAATACGAGAAGCTGATGGAGGGCCGACAGCCGGTCGGCCGCAGCCGCTCCGAGCCGCTGCCCTGCGTCCTCGAGGGCGTCGAGCGCACAAAGGCGCTCGCGGCCGCCCCCATCATTGAGGGCGGCGATGTGATCGGCTCCGTCGTGCTGCTGGGCGATGCGGCCGCGGCCGGGGAAGTTGAAATCAAACTGACCCAAAACTGCGCCGCATTCCTGAGCAAACAACTTGAAACCTGACACGCGCCACGCAAAAGGCCGGGTGCTCGACAAATTGTCGAATGCCCGGCCGTTTTTACGGGTTGTATAACGATGTATATTTGCCTGACCCCCGCTCTCCGGCAGTGTCCGGTATAACCGGGGACGTTTTTTACGCTTTGTATAATATCGCGTCTTCCCCGTCCCAATAGTATCCCCGGCGGGCGCCGACCTGTTTAAAGCCCTCTTTTTCATAGAGGGCGCGGGCGGCGGCGTTGCCGGCCCGCACTTCCAAATACATATTTGGAACCTTGACGTCTGCGAGCAGCTCCCTGCCGTATCCCCGCCCCCGGTACTCCGGCAGCACCGCAATGCGCAAAAGCTCCGTCTCGCCGCCGGCCTCTCTGGTCAGGGTATAGCCGTAGGGTGCGACTTTTGCCACGCCGCCGTTTTGCAAAAAGCTCTCGACGGCCGGCAGCGACCAGGCGTCGTCAAAGCAGCGCTGCTCCATCTCGGCCACGAGATAGGCGTCGATGGCAAGGCTTAGCTCATTCCGGCAGGCGCGGTAGCGCTCAAGGTCCCCGCCGTAGGGGTCAATGATGTCATGACAGGCCAGCCGCCGGACGTCGGCCCCCGGCAGCAGGAGGCGGGCGACGTCGGCGTGGGCCGCCGTCATCGCGAGGATGCGGCAGCCGGCGTCGGCCCCAGCAAGCTGCTTTGCGGCATGCCCCTCAAGTGAGAGGCCGAGCTCGGCGACAGCGGCGCGGGCGTTTTCGGTCGCGGGGTCCCCCTCGTGGGCGGCGACGCCGCTCGAGCCGACCTCGTCGTCCGGCCGCCTTGCCCGGTAGAGCACCTCGGCCATGGGCGACCGGCAGGTGTTGCCGGTGCAGACAAAGAGCAATTTACTTGGCATCGTACCAGCTCCTCCCGGCGTGCACCTCGGCCGTGAGCGGCACTGAGAGTTGCGCAGCGTGCGAAAGCTCATGCTCGAGGATTCTCGCCGCGGCGCCGGCCTCGGCCTCGGGGGCCTCGACGATGAGTTCGTCGTGCACCTGAAGGATGAGTTTGGACTGTAAGCCCTCTTCGGCAAGCCTTTTTGCGACCCGCACCATGGCGATTTTGATGATGTCTGCGGCCGTCCCCTGAATTGGGGTGTTCATGGCCGCCCGCTCGCCAAAGGAGCGCTGGTTGAAGTTGGCCGACTGGAGCTCCGGCAGATATCGCCGGCGGCCGAACATTGTGGTGACATAGCCGTCGGCCTTGGCCCTCTCGACGCAGCCATCGAGATACTTTTTGACCCCGCTGTAGACGGCAAAATACCCGTCGATAAACCGGCGGGCCTCGGCCCTTGAAACCCCGATGTCGCCGGCCAGCGAGAAGTCGGAAATGCCATAGACGATGCCGAAGTTGACGGCCTTGGCCCTGCGCCGCCACTCAGGTGCGTCGGAGCCGAAGACCCGGCGGGCGGTCTCGGAGTGGATGTCGCCGCCGGCTTTAAAAGTCTCGGTCATGACGGCGTCTCCCGCGATGTGGGCGAGGACCCGCAGCTCAATTTGGGAATAGTCGGCGTCGAGCAGCAGGGAGCCCTTTGGCGCCACGAACATGCGGCGCAGCTCCCGCCCGAGCTCCTCCCTGACCGGGATGTTCTGCAAATTGGGCTCGGCCGAGGAGAGCCGGCCCGTGACGGTGGTCGTCTGCTTAAAGGTGGTGTGAATGCGCCCATCCGGCCCGATGAGGGTCAGCAGCCCGTCGACATAGGTCGAGGTCAGCTTTGCGAGCTTGCGGTACTCCAGCACCATGCCGACAACCGGGTGGAGCGGCGCGATATTCGCCAAGGTGTCGGCGTCGGTGGCGTAGCCGGTTTTGGTGCGCTTGCCGTGTGGCAGCCCCAGCCGCTCAAAGAGCACTTCCCCGAGCTGTTTGGGGGAGTTGATGTTGAAGTCGCCGGCAAGGTCTCTGATTTTGTCCTCAATGCCGGAAGCCCTTTTGCGCAGCTCCTCCCCAAACTCCTTCAAGGCCGCGGCGTCGACTAAAAAGCCGACCCGCTCCATGTCGGCAAGCACGGCCGACAGCGGCAGCTCGACCTCTTTTAAGAGGGCTGTAAGCCCGTCGGCCTGAAGTCTCGCCTCCATGAGGGGGCGCAGCTCGAAGAGGTCAGCCGCGGGGCTGACAAGCTCTCGGCCGAGGTAGGCGGCGCAGAGCGCCTCGGGCGAGGAGGCCGCCGACGGATTGATGAGATAGGCGGCAAGTTCGGCGTCAAACCCGACGCCGGGAATGCCCTTGCCCTGCCAGACCGATTTGTCCGGCACCGCAAGGATTTTCTCCCGCTGTTTTTCTTCAAACCCGAAAACCCCTTTTTGAGTCGCAAAAGTGTCGCCCGCGAGGGCCAGCCCCGGCGTCGCCGCAGAGAGGTCGGACAGGGCCGTCACCGGCGACACCTGCGCTTTTTTCGGGGTCAGCACCCGCTTTGCGAAGGCCGTGAACTCGAGCTTGCGAAACATTTCGGCCAGTTTTTCCTCGTCTGGCGGCAAAAGCGCCAGCTTGTCCGCGTCCGGCACCGGCACGTCCCGGCAGATGGTCGCAAGCTCATAGGACATGTAGGCCGACTCTTTGCCCTCCTCGAGCTTTTTGCGCACGGTCGGCTTGATGTCCTCAAGCGCCGCGTAGACTCCGTCGAGCGACTCATGCTCGTGCAGCAGTGCGAGAGCCGTTTTCTCCCCGACTCCGGCCACGCCCGGAATGTTGTCGGAGGGGTCCCCCATCAGGGCCTTCATGTCGACAATGCGGGGGGGCGCAAAGCCGTAGACCTCGCTCACGGTCTCGGGGGTATACCGCGCCGTGTCGCTCTGGCCGCCCTTTGTCACGGCGAGTTTCACGGTCACCCTGTCCGACACCAGCTGCAGCTCGTCCTTGTCCCCCGTGATGATGACGACCTCGCCCGGCCAGCTTTTGGACAGTGTGCCGATGATGTCGTCGGCCTCATAGCCCGCGATTTCGCGGCGGGGCACCCGCATGGCGTCAAGCGTCTCCTTTAAGAGCGGCACCTGCATGACGAGCTCCTCCGGCATAGGCCTGCGGCCGGCCTTGTACTCCCCGTACTTCTCATGCCGGAAGGTCTTCTCCTTTAAGTCGAAGGCGACGCATACGGCGTCCGGCTTTTCGGCCTCGAGTTCCTTATAATATATCGACAGGAATCCGTATATCCCGTTTGTAAAAAGTCCCTCGGAGGTTGTCAGCGTGCGCACGCCGTAAAATGCGCGGTTTAAGACGCTGTTTCCGTCAAACAAGAGCAGTTTCATCCGTGTCCCCCCTTTTGTAATAGTTTACCACAAAACCCCCTTGTGTAAAAGGTTGATTTGAACTGCCCGGAATGATATAATCAACATACAATTTTTGGGAAAAGAGGTACAACCTTCATGAAGAAACTCCTGTCACTGCTCGTGGCAGCCGTCATGGTGCTGGCGCTTGGCATGGCCGCCGGCGCCGCCGATTACGGCGCCATGGCGGGGGACCTTGCCGCCATCGGCATGTTTACGGGCACCGATGTGGGCTATGAGCTCGACCGGGAGCCCACCCGCGCCGAGGTGGCGGTCATGCTGGTTCGCCTGCTCGGCGCCGAAGAGACCGCCAAAGCCGACTTTGCCGCCGGCACGATTTCTCATCCCTTTTCCGACGTCGCCGATTGGGCGGCCCCCCATGTCGCCTATCTTTACACAAACAAGCTGACAGACGGCGTCTCGGACGCCGAGTACGGCTCGGCGCTGCTTTGCTCCGGCCAGATGTACTGCACTTTCATGCTGCGGGCCCTCGGGTACTCCGACGCCGAGGGCGGCGATTTCACATATGCCGCGGCCCTTGACTTTGCGGCCGAAAAAGGCCTTGCCGACAAGGCATTTGTCGCAAACTTCAAGCGGGATGAGCTTGTGGCCGTCTCCTATCAGGCCCTCTCGACCCCCGTCAAGGGCGGGGCGCAGAGCCTGCTCGAAAAGCTGATTGCGGCCGGCGCCATCGACGGGACCAAAGCCGCCGCGATCACGGAAAAGCTTGCCATCCTCAAAGAGTATGACGCCCTGGCGCTGAAGAACGTCGAAGATTACAAATCGCTCGACTGCAGCGGCACCATGAATATCGCCGCGACCGTCGGCGGCCAGACTATGAATATGTCCGACGTCTACAGGCACATGAAAATGAAAGTCGATGAGTCCGCCATTGAGGGCGAAATCGTCATGGAGACGTCCGATCCCAACGGCGGCATGCCCACGATTGTACACCAGTGGATGAAAGACGGCTATGTGTATATCGAACGGGGCGAAGAGCGCTATAAGACGCAGATGGATTATAGCCGGATGCTCGAGACCCTTCAGAGCAGCACCGGCATTGCCGGCAGCTCCATGACGTCGACCGCTGCCGCCTATATGTTCACTTCGGTGACCAAAACGCAGACGGATGAAGGCACGCTGTACGAATTTGCGCTCGCCCCCAAGCTCTTTAACTCGCTGATGGGCGGCATCCTCGGTAACGCCAGTCTGTCGGCTGATTCCATAGTCAGCTTCGGCAGCATGGTCGAGCGCATTCTTATCAAGGATGGTGCTGTCAAGAACATAAAAATGTCGTTTGATTATAGCGTCCCTCTTGAGGGCATGGGCGAGATGACCACGCAATATTCCGCCGACCTCACAGTCAACGCCATCGGCGACGACGTCGTCATCACTTTCCCCGACTTTACGGACTTTGCGGATGAATCCGCTCAAGTGCAGGGCGAATAGACACACAGTGGAAAAAGCGGAGGGCCCAGGCCCTCCGCTTAATATGTACTGCGCTTATCCGACCGCGACCGGCTGATCCTCGGTGTCGTAGAAGACCTTGAAATTCGGGTCGACCGTTCCGATGCCGAGATACCGCGCCTTGTAGTCGTTTAACAGCATCAGGAACTGCTTGGAGAGGAAGAGCAGCGCCACAATGTTGGCAAAGGTCGGAACGGCGTTCGTGCAGTCGGCAATGGCCCAGATGAGCTCGGGGCCGCTGCCGCCGGTCTCGGCAAGCCAGACCACATAGACGCCGGGGAGCATAAAGACCAGTTTATAGAGCTTGACAAAGTTTTCGCGCAGCTTCATGTTCTTTGAGAACAGCTGCCGTATCATGACCTCGTAGTAGGCGCACCATCCTGTCGAGGTCGTCATTCCGAAGAGGAATACGCAGATGGTGATGAAGTTGCCGCCAATTGTCCCAAAAGCGGTCGAGTAGGCCTCAATGGCCAGCGACGCGCCCATGATGCCGGAGTCCCACACGCCCGCGCAGAGAATGGAGAGGGCCGTGATGGAGCAGACGAGAATCGTGTCGACAAAGACTTCAAAGGAGCCCCAAAGTCCCTGCCGGACAGGGTGGGGCGTGTTGGCCGAAGCGTGGGCGAACGGGGAGGAGCCCCAGCCGGCCTCGTTGGAGTAAATGGAACGGGCGACGCCGGTCTTGACGACCTGCGCAAACGCGGCCCCCGCGAATCCGCCCACAGCCGCCGTGCCTGTGAAGGCGTCGGAAAAAATCATGCCGAACACATGGGGGATTGTGCCGAGGTTCTTGGCGATGATGATGACGCCGCCGACAAGGTAGATGAGGCACATGAAGGGGACGACCTTGGTCGCAAAATTCGCAATGGAGTGAATGCCCTTCCAGACGACAAGGATGATGAAAGCCGCATAGCAGATCGTGAAAGGCAGCATGGGAATTCCAAAGGAGGTGTGGAGTCCCTCGGCAATGGTGTAGGTCTGGGCGCCGCCAATCATGCCGGCAAACATGCCGACAAAGAAGATCAGGGCCAGAACTTTCCAGATTTTCAGCCCCATCGCCTTGCCGATGCCCTTTTCCATGTAGTAGGTGGAGCCGCCGTAGAAGTTGCCGCTCTCGTCTTTTGAGCGGAAGTAGACGGCCAGCGACACCTCGGCCGTCTTGATGGTCATGCCGCACAGGCCCCATAGCCACAGCCAGAAGACGGCGCCGGGTCCGCCCGTCGCGATTGCGGTCGAGACGCCGCCGATGTTGCCGACGCCGACGGTGCCGCCGATGGCGACCGCGACGGCTTCAAAAGGTGAGATTTTGCCCGCCGCCTTCTCTTTGGACTCGTCTTTCTTCAGAAGCGTGCCAAACGTGTGTTTGATCATGTGCCCAAAGTAGCGGAACGTGAAAAACTTGGTTGCGAGGGTGTAGAAAATTCCGCCGAACAGAACCGTCACCAGCAGTGGCGTGCCCCAGAGATACCCGCTTAGTGTGTTGACAACATCAAGCGCAGTCATAGCGATCCTCCCTTTATTATTTTTATACTACCGCTCAAATTCCCCTCCTCAAAAGAATTTGCATGCAATAATACAGGGAAATCATACTGCGGACAAGCTGTCCGTGCAAGGGCGATTATGCATTATTATGTCGGTAACTGTTTTTTCATCCAATATTACAATTTTTGGGATTAAAATTTAGT
>DATMZG010000065.1:0-7333 GCA_035560415.1 Candidatus Acidiferrum sp.
ATTGCATAGGTTGTTAAGATATTTTAGCATAAATGATTAAATAATACGGTACATCTATTTTTATTCCGTAACATATTCGGATATGTTTAATTTTGCGTTAAATTAGCGTAAACAATGCGGTCAAACTCCACAAATTTAGACGAGATTTGTAAAGAGCGGCAAAAAAACCGGAAGAGCCGATAAACAGCCTGCGGCCAAACCGCAAAATCGGATGGGATTTATGGAGAGCGGTGAAAAAACCAAACGGCGGGTTTTGAAAGGTTGTGGAAAATCGACAGTTTACAAAGACCGCCGGACTGTGGTATACTGACCACAAAGTAGTTAGTATACTTGGTTGAATTCCGCGTGCGATTTTCACCCTTGCGGGTGAACGCACATGCGACCAGTATACCACCTGCGCTTTGCGCTTTTGGTATACTCATTGCAAAGAGGTGCATTTTATGCGTACATTCTTTATCCATCACCACAGGTAGAGCGCGCGTGCCGCAGGCATGGGCGCTGTGTGCTCTGCCTGCGGGGTGCTGGAGTTGACTTAAAGCCCCCGAGTTTTCGGGGGCTTTTTTATTTGGAGGAATTGAGTGCTTATGGAACAGCGAATTTTCTGCCCGCAGGGATACCGGGATGAACTGTACCCGCGCAGCCTGCGCCGCCGGCGCATGGAGATGCGCATCACCGAATATCTCGCGGGCTCGGGATATCAGATGGTCGAGACGCCGGAGGTCGAATATTACGACCTCTACGCCCGGTACAACATGCCGGTCGGCCAGGAGCAGATGGTCAAGTTCGTCGACAGCGCGGGCCGGCTCGTCGTGCTGCGCCCCGACTTCACGCTGCCGGCCGCCCGCATCATGGCGTCGGCCCTGTCGGCGCGGCGCACCCCCATCAAGCTCTTTTACACCGGCCGGGTCTACCGGGTCGGGGGCAGGGGAGGCGAGGTCGCGTCGGGGCAGACCGGCGGCGAAATTTACGGGGAGAGCGGCATCTGGCCGGCGGCCGAGTGCATCATGACCATCTGGGGGGCCATGGAGCGGTGCGGGGTGACCGACTTCAAGGTGGAGCTCGGGGACGTCGAAATTGCGCGGGGACTGCTGCGGGGCGCGGGTGTGCCGGAGGCCGACCTGCCGGGGGCGCTGCGGGCGGTCGATGAGAAAAACGCCGTCGAGCTGGCGCGGCTGATGGCCGGTATGACCGTCGCCCCCGAAAAGGCGAAGCTCATCCTCGAGTTGCCCTTCCTCATCGGGGACCCCCTGTCGGTCACGGAGCGGTTTCGTGCGCTCGGGGGGGATGGGGCCTGCTGCGAGCGGCTGCTCACACTCTGCGAACAGCTCCGCCAGTCGGGGCTGGGGGACAGAGTCATTCTCGACCTTGGCATGCACCCGAAGTTCGACTACTACACGGGGCTGGTCTTTCGCGGCTACGCCGAAGGTGCGGCCGACCTCGTCTTCGCGGGCGGCTGCTACGACTCGCTGCTCCAGCTTCTGGGCCGGAACATGACGGCCTGCGGCTTTGGCCTTTATACAGACCGCATTTTCGAGGCGGCCCAGACACGGCCCGTGCCGGAGCGGCGGGTGCTGCTGCTCTACGGAGAGGGCGGCTTTGCCCAGGCCCAAGCGAGGGCGCGGCTGCTGGCGTCCTTAGATGTGCCGACCCTGACGGTGCCGGCCGGGGATGTCGCAGACCCTGCGGCATACATGGCGGAAAACGGATGTGACACAGTGGAAAGGTACGGTGACCTATGAAAGGCGAACTTGGGATGTTTAAAATTGCGCTTGCCAAAGGGCGCATTTCAGAGGAATTTGCGGCCCGCTACAACGCCCTGCGGGGGCGGGAGGTCATTGACGAGGCATCCCGCCGGCTCGTCTTTGACGACATTGAAGCGGGGCTCTCCTTCATTTTAGTCAAGCCGGTCGACCTGCCGGTCTATGTCTCGGCCGGGGCGGCCGACGCCGGCATCATCGGCAAGGACGTGCTGCTCGAGGAGGGGGGCGCCGCCCCCGAGGTCATGGACCTCGACATGTGCCGCTGCCGCATGGTGCTGGCGGGCCCGGCGGGCGGGCGTAAAACCATTCGCAGCGTCGCTACGAAATACCCCAAGGTGGCGGTCGAATACCTTCAGCGGGAGAACATTCCGGCCCAGATTTTAAAGCTCTCGGGCTCACTCGAGCTGGCGCCGGTCGTGGGGCTGTCGGACTGCATCATCGACCTCGTCGACACCGGCCGCACACTGGTTCAAAACGGACTTGTCGAGTACGACGAGCTCTTCAAGGTGTCGACGAGGGCCATAGTCAGCCCGGTCAGCCTGCGCATGCGCTCGGAGGAGATGAACCGGTTTTATAAGCTCTGTGAGGAGATTAAAGAGCTCGGGGAGACGGGGGGAATACAATGAAAAAAATAACGCTGGAAGACGACCTGTCGCCCCTCCTGCCGCTGGTCGCCTCTGCGGCCGGCATTCCGGAGGACATCGCGGCAAGTGCGCGAAAACTGATTGACGAAGTGAGACTGGAGGGGGACGCCGCGCTGCTGCGGCAGGCCGTGCGCTTTGACAAGGCGCCGCCCGACATGGGGCTCGTCGAGACGGTGGAAATGCCGCAGGACCTGCCGGCAGGGCTGATTGCTGCCATGGAGCGGGCCATCGCCAACATCAAAGCCTTTCACAGCCGGCAGCTCCCCCGCGACTTCACGGCGGGGCCCCTCACCGCCCGGTGGCTGCCCGTCCAGTGCGCCGCAGTCTATGTGCCGGGCGGGCGGGCCGCCTACCCGTCGACCGTGCTCATGAACTGCGTGCCGGCTCTCATCGCGGGGGTCGAGCGGCTTTACATCCTGTCGCCGGCGGGGCCCTCCGGCCGGGTCAGCCCCTATGTGCGGGCGGCCGCCGCGCTGCTCGGCGTCAAAGAGGTCTACCGGGCCGGCGGGGCGGGGGCCGTTGCGGCGGCGGCCTACGGTACGGCCACCATCCCGCGGGCCGATAAAATCGTAGGCCCCGGAAACGCCTATGTCGCGGCCGCCAAAAAAGAGCTCATGGGGGTCATCGGCATCGACATGCTCGCGGGGCCAAGCGAGGTTTTGGTCATTGCGGACGAGACGGCAAGCCCCGTCTTTGCGGCGGCCGACATGCTGTCCCAGGCCGAGCACGACCCCATGGCCCGCGCCATCCTCGTGACGACAAGTCCCGCCATGGCCGAGGCTGTGGAAGCGGAACTCGAACGTCAGACGGCGGGGGCGCCGCGGGAGGCCGTCATCCGGGCCTCACTCCGGTCGGGCGGGGCCGTCGTCGTGGCAAAGGACCTCGCGCAGGCGGCGGCCGCCGCAAACCTCATTGCGCCCGAGCACCTGGAGCTTTTGACCAAGGAGGACATCACGCCCCTCATCAAAAACGCCGGCTCCATCTTTGTCGGCCCTTGGTCGCCCGAGCCCATCGGCGACTATGTGGCCGGCACCAACCACGTGCTGCCGACTGCCGGCTCCGCCCGGTTTTCCTCGCCCCTCGGGGTGCTCGACTTCATGCGCTGCACCCAGATCATCCGGTATTCCAAAGACGACTTTGCGCAAAATGCCGCCGCAGCTGCCGTCATGGCAGACGCCGAAGGGCTTTACGCCCACAAATTTTCAATTGAGGTGAGATGTGATGTTTAAGGCCGACGCAAACGAATCCCCCTACAGGCTGCCTGAGGTCAAAATGGCCGAACTCTTTGGCCGCATAGCCAAAACGGGGCTTAACCGCTACCCGGAAAACCACGACGCCGTCAAGGCTGGCCTTGCCCTTTACACAGGGCTTGCGCCTGCCGACTTCGTCTGCGGCAACGGCTCAGACGAGCTGATTGCCATGACGGTGCTGGCTTTGGCCCGCGGGGGCAAGGTCGTGGTTCCGGCGCCGACCTTCGGCATGTACGCCGTTTGCGCCGAAAACTTCGGCGGCAAGGCGGCGGCCTTTGCATGTGACGAAAATCTCGACTTAGACCTTGCGGCTTTCGCCGATTTCGCAAACGCGCAAAGTGCCGACCTCACAGTGCTGTGCAGCCCCAACAATCCGACCGGGCAGGCCTTTGAGAGAGAGGCGGTCGAGCGGTTTATTAATGCGGTGAAGGGCATCGTCATTCTGGATGAGGCCTACAGCGAATTTTCCAATACATCTTGTATAGACCTTGTCAAAAAATACAGCAATTTGGTCGTTTTGCGCACGCTCTCAAAGGCGTTCGGCATGGCAGGCGTCCGGTTTGGCTACCTCGCGGCAGCGCCCGAACTGCTGGCAAGAATCGAGGCCGTGCGGCCGATTTATAACCTCGGGGTCATGCCGCTGCTTGCGGCCGAAATTGCCCTGTCGGATATCCTGTATATGAAAGGGACCGTGGAGAAGCTCACGGCCGAGCGGGAGCGGATGGGGGCAAGGCTACAGAAGCTGAAAAACGTCAGAGCCAAAAAGAGTGCGACCAACTTCATTTTGCTGCGGTGCCGGGATGAAAAGGAGCTTGCGGGCATCCTCGCCGCGGCGGGGGTCGCCGTGCGCACTTACAGAGAGCCGGAGCTTGCCGGCTGCGTCAGGGTCACAGTGGGGGAGCCCGCCCAAAACGACGCCGTACTTTCGATATTGGAGGATTATGATGAGAAGTGCAACGGTTGAGCGAAAGACTGCCGAGACCGACATCCGCCTGACATTGGCGCTGGACGGGGCGGGCAAGTATGAGGGCAAGTCCGGCAGCGGATTTTTCGACCACATGCTCTCGCAGCTTGCAAAGCACGGCGGCATGGACATCACGCTGGCGATGGCCGGGGACACGGAAGTCGACTTCCACCACTCGGCCGAGGACGTCGGCATCGTGCTGGGGTGCGCCCTCGATGAGGCGCTTGGCGACCGGCGGGGCGTCGCCCGCTTTGCCGACTGTCACATCCCGATGGACGAGTGCCTGACGCGGGCCGCCGTCGACCTGTCGGGCAGGGGCTATTTTGTCTGGAGCGCCCCCGCCATGGCCCCTGCGGTCGGCGGCCTTGACACCGAAATTTTCCCGGAGTTTTTCAGGGCTTTCGCGGTCAACGCCAAAATGGCGCTGCACCTCTCGGTGCTCTACGGCGCCAACACCCACCACATGATTGAGAGCGCCTTCAAGGCGGCGGCCCGTGCCATCCTCGCCGCAAAGGCGGTGATAGGTGACGGTCTGCCCTCCACCAAGGGGGTGCTGTGATGCAAATTTTCCCCGCAATCGACCTTTTGGACGGCAAGGCGGTGCGGCTCATGCGAGGCGAGCGCAAGGCCGTGACGGTCTACTACAAGGACCCCTGCGAAGCGGCCCGCCGCATGGCCGACTGCGGCGCGACAAAGCTGCATGTCGTCGACCTCGACGGGGCGTTTGACGGCGTACAGAAAAATCTCGCCGTCGTCGAGCGCATTGCGGCCTTGGGGCTCTTTTATATTGAGCTTGGCGGCGGCATCCGGGATGAGGCGGCGGCAAAAAGGGCGTATGAGGCGGGTGCCGACCGGGTCATCCTCGGCACCGCGGCCCTCGGCGACCTTGCGGCAAAGCTGCCGCCCGCCAAAGTTGCCTGCGGCGTCGACGCAAAGGACGGCATCGTGGCGGTCAAGGGCTGGACCGAGGCGTCCTCGGTGACGGCTGTGGAGCTTGCGCAGCGCATGCAGGCGCTCGGGGTGTGCGACGTCATCTACACCGACGTCGCCCGCGACGGGGCCATGTCGGGCCCGAACCTCGCGGGACTTGCCCGCATGACCGAGCTTTCCGGCCTTCGGGTCACGGCCTCGGGCGGCGTCTCCCGCATGGCCGACCTTGAGGCCTGCGCCGCGGCGGGGGCGTTCGCCGCCATCGTCGGCAAGGCCTACTACGAAGGGGTCATCGACTTAAAGCAGACTGTGGCAAGATTTGAGACATAATAAAATCCCCATGCTTTTAGGCGGTTTGCCTCTATGGAGAATCGATGTTTTTCGCATGCAAAAGTCGAGCGTTGCCAAAGCGGCTTTGATATGATGTAAAAGCGAAGGGAGGGAAGGCGATGCTGCAGGAACTTAACCGCGCCGTCGAGTATATCGAAGCGCATTTGACCGAAGAGTTGGACATGGAAGAGATATCCAAACATGTCGGAATCTCAGATTATCACTTTCGGACGGTATTCTATTATCTTGCCGGAATGACACTCGGCGAGTATGTCAAAGGCAGAAGGCTGTCGCAGGCCAACGAAGATTTGCTGGCGGGAGAAAAAGTGACGGACGTTGCATATAAATACGGCTACGGCTCAATGGACGGCTTTGCCCGCGCATTCAAAAAATGGAGCGGTATTTTGCCCTCGGACGCAGCCAAAAAAAGAGTCGGCAAGCCCTTCCCCAAACTTTCGTTTGTCATCAAAATCAAAGGAGGAAATGCGATGGAATGCAGAATCGAAGTAAAACCGGCGTTTTACTTGGCTGGCGTCAGCAAACGGGTTCCCATGCAGTTTGAGGGCGTCAACAGTGCGATTGCAGCGCTCGCGGCCGGTATTACAAAAGAACAGAGAGAGGAAATGCATGCGCTGCAAGATATGGAGCCGCGTCAAATCGTCAACGCCTCTTATGACGCGGACGCCGGCTTTTTGAAAGAAGAGGGCGAGTTGACCCATCTGATCGGCGTATTGACCACAAAAGAGGATGTGAGCGACCACTTGGCGAAAGTTCCGGTAGAGGCCTGCACTTGGGCAGTTTTTCCAAATGAGGGGCCGTTTCCCTTCACACTGCAAAACACCATGGCGCAAATTTATTCCGAGTGGCTGCCCGCCTCCGATTATGAGGTCGTGAACATGCCCGCCTTTTCCTTTACAAAAATGGATGCGCATAAAAAGGATTTTGCTTACAGTGAAGTGTGGACACCGGTCCGAAAGAAATAATAGGTTTGCTTTCTATCATCCGCTTTTACAGTGGAAGACGAAAAACGGTGAGGAAAAAATCCTCACCGTTTTTCGTTTTATGATGTCAGCACGCTTTAAGGCCGGTATTATTTACTCTTTGAGGGACCCTTCCAGCTTCAGGAGCAGCCGTTTGTTGCCTTCGCCGCCCGCCGAGTAGCAGCCGAGCACGCCGCCGGCCTTTGTCACCCTGTGGCAGGGGACGACGATGACAAAGGGGTTTTTCTTCATGGCGCTGCCGACGGCCCTAGATGCTCCGGGCGAGCCGAACATATCGGCCACTTCGCCGTAAGAGGCGGTTTCGCCGTAGGGGACGAGCTTTGGCAGCTCCTTTAAAATGGCCGCGAAGAAGGGCGGGCCCGAAATGGCGAGCGGCAGGTCAAACTCTTTAAGCACTCCCGCAAAATACGCCTCAAACTGCCTTGCGGCCTCCTTTAAGAGCGGGGTTTCGGGC
>DATMZG010000066.1:0-2428 GCA_035560415.1 Candidatus Acidiferrum sp.
AAGAATATTTCAGGGTCGACAGGACGCTCCTTGACAAGGGCGGGACCGTGGTGTATAATACGCATAGTGTAAAGAAAAAATACTTTACAGCCTGAGGTGTCGGTATGTCAAAAAGTCAGAAGAACCTGCGGGTCGCGCTGCTTCTTGATTACTACGGCGGTCTCCTGACCGAAAAACAGCGCGAGGTTGTGGACCTGTATTACAACGAGGACCTGTCGCTGGCCGAAATTTCGGAGCTGGCCGGCATCACAAGGCAGGGCGTGCGGGACAGCATCAAGCGCGGAGAGGCTCAGCTGCTCGAAATGGAGGACAAGCTGGGGCTCGTGGCGCGCATCACGGCACTTGAGACGGCCATTGACCGGGTGGAGGAGCTCTCGTCAAAGCTCTCCGAGTACGCCGCCCAGAACATCGTCGTGCGCCCCGCTGCCCAGATGGCGCAGGACATCTCCGAAACCATTGCGAAAGCGAGGACTACGGCCAATGCTCTTTGAATCGCTGACGGAGCGCCTGTCGGCAACCTTTAAAAAGCTGCGCGGCAAAGGCAAGCTGTCGGAAGCCGACGTCAAAGAGGCCATGCGCGAGGTGCGCCTCGTACTGCTGGGGGCCGACGTCAACATCAAGGTGGTCAAGGCCTTTGTCGCCAAAGTGACAGATCGTGCCTGCGGCGCCGAAGTGCTCGAGAGCCTGACGCCGGCGCAGCAGGTGGTCAAAATTGTCCACGAGGAGCTCGTGGAGCTGATGGGCGGCCAAAACGCCAAGCTCGTCATCTCCTCCACGCCGCCGACCGTCGTCATGATGGCGGGGCTGCAGGGCTCGGGCAAGACGACTTCCACCGCAAAGCTCGCGGGGCTCTACAAGCGGCAGGGCAAGCGTCCGCTCTTAGCGGCCTGCGACGTCTACCGGCCCGCCGCAGTCAAACAATTGCAAGTGGTGGGCGAGGGCGTCGGCGTGCCGGTCTACGCCGAGGAGGGCAGCACTGACGTTGTCGCCATCGCGAAAAACGCCGTGGCCCACGCGCGTCGCCACGGCAACGACATGGTGTTCCTCGACACGGCGGGCCGGCTGCACATCGATGAGGAGCTCATGGCAGAGCTTGAAGCCGTCAAGGCGGCGGTGTCGCCCGGCGAGATTTTGCTCGTGGTCGACGCCATGACCGGGCAGGACGCCGTCAACGTCGCCGAGGCCTTTGAGGCGCGGCTTGGCATCACGGGCGTTGTCATGTCCAAAATGGACGGCGACGCCAGGGGCGGCGCGGCCTTGTCGGTGCGGTATGTCACCGGCAAGCCCATAAAATTTGTCGGCACCGGCGAGAAGCTGACTGAAATCGAGGCCTTCCACCCCGACCGCATCGCCTCCCGCATTCTCGGCATGGGGGATGTGCTGACCCTTATTGAAAAAGCGCAGGAGAACCTCGACGTCAAAAAGGCCGAGGAGCTCGAGCGCAAAATGCGCGCCCAGAAGCTCGACCTCTCCGACTTCCTCGACCAGATGCGGCAGCTCAAGTCCATGGGTGGCATGGAGCAGATGCTCTCAATGATGCCGGGCGTAAACGCCGGGGCCCTCAAGGACGGCGCCGTCGATGAGCGGGAGTTTGCAAAAGCCGAAGCCATCATCTGCGCCATGACCCCGAAGGAGCGGGCCAATCCCGAAATTCTGAGCAGCTCCCGCAAGCGGCGGGTTGCCGCGGGGTCGGGCACCGGAGTCGAGGACGTCAATAAGCTCCTGCGCCAGTTTGACATGATGAAAAAGCTCATGAAACAGCTGGGCGGGGTCCCGGGCAAGCGCAAAAAAGGGTTTGGCGGCATGCGCCTGCCGTTTTAACGGAGCAAAAGGAGGAATTTCACGATGAAAAAAGTGAAATTGAATAATCAGGCAGTTGGGCCGTTTCCAACAATGCTTGTCGGTGCGTCCGCGGATGGGAAGGAAAATTATGCAACGGTTGGCGCCGGCGGATGTGCCTGCCTCGCACCGGTCCTATGCGTATCATTGAAAGATACACACCTCACGACAAAAGGTATTTTGCAGACCGGATATTTCAGCGTGAATATCCCGTCGATTGAACTGCTTGATAAAACAGACTATTGTGGCCTCGTTTCGGGAAAAGACGTCGATAAGTCCATGTTGTTTACTTCGTTTTTCAACGAAGAGAGCGACACGCCAATGATTGAGGAGTGCCCGCTTAATTTTTTGTGTAAGGTATGCGATAAAAAGGAAATCCAAGGTTTTACAATGTTCTTCGGAGAAATCGTCGCGGTGTATGTGAATGAAGACTGCTTGTCTGACGGGCAGCCGGACCCGATGAAAATTGACCCGATTATTATGATGGGGTTCAGCTATTGCAGGTTGAAAGAGATCATTGGACGTCCCTTTACCGAGGGCAAAAAATATATAAAATAGTGTGAATTTTATGCCCTGCTTGCATAGGCAA